>NZ_JAUVWH010000020.1 GCF_030604225.1 Geoalkalibacter sp. | reverse complement strand
CGAGTCTGTCACCTTCGACCTCTCGGACACCCCTCCGCATAGGGGATTTGGCAAAGTCAGTCTTGACTCTTGTGTTTGCGTTTTTCCTCTCGCAAGCGGCGGAAAAAACCGCTGAGCAGGGCGCTGCATTCCTGCTCCAGGATGCCTTCGGTCACCGCAACACGGTGGTTGAAGCGCACGTCGCTGGAAAAGTCGTATATCGAGCCGACAGCGCCGGCGCGCGGGTCGCGACAGGCGAACACCAGGCGCGGGATGCGCGCCAGGATGATGGCCCCCATGCACATGACGCAGGGTTCCAGGGTCACGTACAGGGTGGTGTCGAGCAGGCGCCAGGAGTCGAGCACCGCCGCCGCGTCGCGAATGGCGAGCATCTCGGCGTGGGTGGTCGGGTCGTTGCTGGTTTCGCGGCGGTTGTGACCGCGTCCGATGACCCGGTCGTCATGCACGAGCACCGCTCCGATGGGCACTTCCCCCAAAGCTTCGGCCCGCTGTGCCTCGGCCAGCGCCATTGCCATGAAGCGCAGATCCCGGGCCTGCCGCTCCGCAGCGCTTGTCTGCAAGGATTTCGCCTTCACACTCGACACAAGGGCTATCTTTTACCACGATCCGCCGCTCAAGACAAGCGTGGAAGCGCTTGGGTTTGCGGCAAGGATCCCCGCCCGTCGGTGCGTTTCGACACAGGATGAATTCAGGAAAAAAATTGGGGCAGCCTGGAGGAGGTAAGTCCAGACTGCCCCGGGTCTCAACAGAGGGAGAAGAGGGGAAAGAGGGTATCGAAAACCCGCCTGCCACAACAGGCCTTCGATGGTTGTGAATTTAACCCAAATGAGGGCTTTGCGCCACGTTGGAGCATGCAGAATTTGATTCAGATTTTACCACGTCGCACCTGCGCGAATCCACAGTTGGCCTCCAGGTCTCTCCTGGGTTTTTGGAATTTTTGTAGTATTGTTTTTGCAAAATCAAGCTTTTGTTGGAGGTCGTTGAGGGTTCGATGCGGCATGCGAGGATTCACCATGGCGAAACAACAAGGAGAGAGCGGCGACAGGGATCTGGTTGTGATCGTCGGCTGCGGCCGTCTCGGCGCGCTTCTCGCCGGGCGCCTGAGCCAGGCGGGGCGCCGGGTGGTCGTCATCGACCGGCGGGAGGAGGCCTTTAACCTGCTGCCCGCCGAATTCAGCGGCTTTCGCGTCACCGGCGACGCCGTCGAACATGAGGTGCTGCGCGCCGCCGATCTGGCCAAGGCCGGCTGCCTCATCGCCGTCACCCAAAAAGACACGCTCAATCTCATGGTTGCCCAGGTCGCACGATTGGTCTTCGCCGTGCCCCGGGTGCTGGCCCGCGTCTATGACCCACGCAAGGAGGTCTTTTACCAGCGCTTCGGCATCGAGACGGTCAGTCCGACCGAGCTGACCGCCGACGCTCTGGTCGAGGCCGTCGGGCTGGGCTAACAGGAGGCGTAACCTTTGCGTATCCTCATGGTCGGCCAGGGTGAGCTGGCCTATTATCTGGCGCGCCGCCTGAGCGCGCGCAAGCACCGCGTCACCGTGGTCATCGCCGATCATCACGAAGCCAGCGCCCTTGCACAGCGCCTGAACGTCAACACCATCGCCGGCGACGGCACCGACATGCAGGTGCTCGACAACGGCGGGGCGCGGCGCGCCGACGCGGTCCTGGCCCTCACTCCCCACGACGAGGACAACCTGGCCATCTGCCAGATGGCCAAGGGCATGTTCGGGGTGCCCCGCACCCTGGCCCTGGTCAACGACCCCGACAACGAGGAAATTTTCCATCAACTTCAGGTCTCGGTGGCGATTTCCGCCACGCGCATTCTCTCGACCATTTTTCAGGAGGAGGCGGTCTTCGAGCAGATCGCCGAAATCATGGCCCTGGCCGAGGGTAAGGTTGCGGTTTCGGAAGTCCATCTCGACGCCCAATCCCCGGCCCTCGACCGACCACTCCAGGATCTGGACCTGCCGCGCGACGCCTTGATCGGCGGCATCATCCGCCAAGGGCATGTCATCGTGCCCTGCGGCAGCACCCGTCTTCTGGCCGGGGATCGACTGATTCTCATCGCCACCGCCGAGAGCCTTGAGGCGGCCATGGCCCGGCTGGCCGGAGCGCAGCGGTGAACCAAGGGCATCGTTATCCCCTCTTCCTGCGCCAGCGCTATCGCGACATCCTCGGTTACAGCGCCCTGGTCGGCATGCTCATCGGCCTGCTGATCGCACTGCCGGCAGCCCTGGTGGTGTTTTTCCCCGAGGAAGGCGCCTTGGCGCGGGTTTTCCTGACCACCGGCCTGGCGGTACTGGGACTGTCCCTGGCGGTGCGCCGCCTGTGCCGTCCCCTGGACGGAGATTCCTTGAGCCTGGACGAGGGGGCGACAGTGGTGGTGCTGGCCTGGCTGGTGGCGATCCTCGCCGGTGCGGTGCCCTTTCGGGCCGCGGGGCTCGACTGGACGCGGGCGATTTTCGAGGCCACCAGCGGCTGGACCACCACCGGCCTCTCGGTGGTGGATGTCGCCGCCGCCTCGCCCCTGATCCTGTTCTTTCGCAGCCTCATGCAGCTTGCCGGCGGCGCGGGCCTGGCCATCCTCATGCTCAGCGCCCTGACCGGGCCACCGGGAGTGAGCCTGAGCACCGCCGAGGGGCGCGCCGAGCAACTGGTGCCCAACGTGCGCCAGTCCGCGCGACTGGTGGTGCTGCTCTATGCCTGCTATGTCGCCTTCGGCATCCTGGCCCTCAGGCTGTGCGGAATGAGTTGGTTCGACGCCGTCAATCACGCCTTTTGCGCCCTGTCCACGGGCGGATTCTCCACCCGGCCCCAATCCATCGGCGCCTGGCACAGCCCGGCCGTCGAAGGGGTGACCATCCTGCTCATGCTGCTGGGCATGATGAATTTTCTCATCGGCTACGCCCTCTGGCGCGGCCGCCTACGCTTTGTGGCGCGCAACGGCGAAATGCGCCTGCAGGCCCTGCTGCTTCCCCTGCTGTTCCTCGGCCTGCTCGGCGCCCTCACCCATCCTCTCGAAACGGATCTCGTCCACCGGGCGCGCGCGGCGTTGTTTCAGGCGGTCAGCGCCCTCTCGACCACCGGCTATGCGACGGTCGATCCACGGGAATGGAGCGGCCCGGGCTGGGCGCTGCTGCTGGTGGCCATGCTCATCGGCGGCGGGGCCGGCTCCACCGCCGGCGGCCTCAAGCTCTACCGCGTGCACGCCCTGGCGCGCGGACTGCTCTGGCAAGTGCGCGCCCTGCCGGCGCCGCGCGGCCTGGTCAACCAGCCGACCCTCTGGGTCGGCGAGCAGCGCCGCGTGCTCGGCGACGGGCATTTTCGCCAGATGGGGCTCTACGCCTTTCTCTACCTGGGTGCCTGGCTGGCGGGCGGCTGCGCCCTGACCGCCTACGGTCATCCCCTCGCGGAGAGCCTGTTTGAATTCGCCAGCAGCCTCGGCACCGTGGGGCTATCCGTCGGCTTGACCTCGGCCGCGGCCCCGGATGGGCAGCTCTGGATCCAGATCGGCGGCATGATCCTGGGGCGCCTGGAATTCTTCGTGGTTTTCGCCGGGCTGCTCAAGCTGGCGCGGGATCTGCCGTTGGTGCTGAGCGTTCAAGCCAACACCTGAGCCAAAGGCCCGAGGCTTTGTCAGCGACCGCGCAACTGTGCTAATCTGCGAAAAAATCCGGCTGGCGCTCTGCGCCTGCAATCTGCCCCGAGGAGTTCCCCTTGCTCAATTTCGACGAACTGGAAAAAGGCTTCACGGAAGAAGAAGCCCTGGAAGAGGCGCGCCGCTGCCTCAAATGCAAGAATCCGCCCTGCGTCAGGGGCTGCCCCATCGAAAACCGCATTCCCGAGATCGTGCGCGCCATCGAGGCCAAGGACTACCGCACCGCCATCGACATCATCAACGAAAACAGCAACCTCGCCGTGATCTGCGCGCGCGTGTGCCCGCACAACGATCAGTGCGAGGGCGCCTGCGTGCTCAACCGCAAGGGCCAGGGCATCCGCATCAGCAAGCTTGAGCGCTTTCTCGCCGAAAAGGAGATGGAGCTGGCCCTCAACCGCCTGCGCGGCAAGGTGGCGGTGATCGGCTCGGGCCCGGCGGGGCTCTCGGTGGCGGCGATCCTCGCCAAGCAGAACTACCGGGTGACCATTTTCGAGGCCCAGCACAAGGCAGGCGGCGTGCTGCGCTACGGCATCCCCGAGTATCGTCTGCCCAACGAGGTGGTGGACAAGCAGATCGAGATCGTGCGCAACCTCGGCGCGCGCCTGGAAACCGGCGTGGTCATCGGCGAGGATCTGACCCTCGATCAGCTCTTCGCCATGGGCTACCAGGCGGTGTTCATCGGCACCGGCACCGGCCTGGCGCGCAAGCTCGGCGTCGCGGGCGAGAGCCTGCCCGGCGCCATGCAGGCCATCTATTTTCTTGAAACCGTCAGCCTGATCCGCGACGGCAGCCTGCCCGGGCGCCCCTACCCGGTACGCACCGGCGATCGCGTGCTGGTGGTGGGCGCAGGCAACGTCGCCGTCGATGCCGCGCGCACCGCCTTGCGCCTGGGCGCCGCGCAGGTCGACGTGGTTGATATCGTGCCGGAAAAAGAGCGCCGCGCGAGCGACAAGGAATACGCCGAGGCGCTGCACGAAGGCGTGCGCTTTCACTTCGAGACCAGCGTGACGCGCATCCTCGGCGACCGCCAGGTCGAAGGCGTGGTTCTGCAGAACTTCACGCGCCAGGTCCAGGGCCGCGAAAGCGCCATTGTCCCCCTGCCCGGCACGGAGCGCGAGTGGGCCTGCGACAAGGTGATCATCGCCATCGGCCAGAAGCCCTTCGCCCGTATCGTCTCGACCACCACCGGCATCAAGACCAACGCCCAGGGTTACGTTCTCACCGAAACCGAGCCCTACTACGGCATGACCACCCGCGAAGGCGTCTTCGCCGCCGGTGACGTGGTGCACGAACCCAAGACCGTCATCCTCGCCATGCGCGAGGGCCGCCGCGTCGCCGAGGCCATCGATGCCTGGTTGCAGCGAAGCAAAGGGACTTAAATCATACAGTGAAGCCAAGGCTCTTAAGGGAGTTGCGTACCCGGATAACTTCGATTCTTTTGCAGAAGACATCATTCCCCCCTTACTTGGCTTGAGAGAACGTCCTCCAGTGTGGCTAAGAACTCATTGAGGATCATCTTGATTTCTCGCAAAACATCTGGTCGTCCTCGACCAGCAGGATGGTGACACCGCTAATTTCATTGAGATATTGTTGCCAAAATTCACACAAACCGCTACCGTTGCAAGGATTCATACTCGGGGGGGCCCTTCCATTTCATTTCTCGTATCCCTGCATAATTTGCCATCGCGTAGACATACATGGCCGTTAATATCGGTGGCCTAGTGCGCAATGAATTTTGGAGATGTAGTCAATGGCCAGAACGACCTTTGAAACGAATCCGGTTTCGCTTCATACTCTCCTGAAAAATTGCGAAGATGGAAAACTCCAACTGCCTGATTTCCAGCGCAGTTGGGTCTGGGAGGACGAGCGGATCATGAGCTTGATTGCATCAGTTTCCCGGGGATTCCCGATGGGTGCTCTGATGTCGCTCAAGTCGAAGATCGGTGATGGAGTGATCTTTGCGCGGCGACCTATAGAGGGTGCTCCTGACGCAGCGGTACAGATCCAACCCGAGCAGTTGCTGCTCGATGGGCAACAACGAATGACCTCCCTCTACCAGAGTTGCATGCGGCGGCAGGTGGTGACAACCATCAACCCGAAGAAGAAACTTGTTAAGCGTTGGTTCTACCTTGATATTCGAAAAGCGCTTTCTTCTGAGGCCGAACGCGACTCGGCAATCTTCGCGGTCCCTGAAGACCGCCGAATCAAGACAAATTTCGACAAGGACATCGTGCTGGATCTCTCCACCCCTGAGCTCGAATACGAGCAGCTCATGTACCCGTTGAACCAGGCTTTCAACTGGGACACGTGGCAGGAGGAATTTGGGGATTACTGGATTGCCAAGGGCAAGCCCGAGATGCGGGATACCTTCAAGCAGTTCAAGAATGAAGTTCTGAAAAATTTCGCTGAGTATCAGGTGCCGGTGATTGCCCTGGGCGCCGAGACGCCTCACGAGGCAGTTTGCCTGGTCTTTGAAAAGGTGAACACCGGCGGCAAGGCACTCGATGCCTTCGAACTTCTGACTGCAATGTATGCCGCCCAGGGGCACAAACTGCGCGACGATTGGCTCGGGGCCGAAAGGTCCGAAGATCCAGACCTGAAGCTCGGCATGCAGAAGCGCCTGGCTAATTTTGGGCGGGCTGCCGGTCAGGCCCAAGGGGTGCTGGCGAACGTTCCTGCAACCGATTTTTTGCAGGCGGTCGCCCTGCTGCACACCAAGGAACAACGCCTTGCGGCCATGAAGGAGAAACCGGGAAAAGAAAGCGAGTGGCCGGCGGTTAGGGCAACGCGCCAGTCATTGCTGGATCTTCCCTTGGAGGCATACAAGAAGTACCGGGATGCGGTACGGCTCGGTTTTGAGCGTTCGGCCAAGTTTCTTCGTCAGCAGCAAATCCATCGCGTAAATGATCTCCCCTATCAGTCGCAACTCGTCCCACTGGCAGCCATCTTTGCCGATATTGGGGAGAAGGCCGAACACACCACGAACAACGAGAAAATCGCCCGCTGGTACTGGTGCGGGGTTTTCGGCGAATTGTATGGTTCAGCGGCCGAGACGCGCTTTGCCAAGGACATTATGGAGGTCCCCGCCTGGATCGATGGCGGCCCCGAGCCGGTCACAGTTTTAGACGGGGTGTTGCGCGCCGATCGTCTCCTGACCATGCGTTCACGTCTTTCTGCCGCGTACAAAGGGTTGCATGCGTTGCTGATGCGCGAAGGTGCCCGCGACTTCAGGAGCGGTCAGACCTACGATCAGACCGTCTTCTTTGATGAAGACGTTGATATTCACCACATCTTTCCCAAAGCCTGGTGTGAATCGCAAAAGATCCCCGCCTCGGCCTACGATTCCGTCATCAACAAAACCCCGCTCGGATACCGTACCAACCGCATCATCGGCGGAGTGGCCCCCTCCGTCTATCTGGAGAAACTCGAAAATGGAAAGCTCGGCCCCAGCGGTGAGATCATCGAACCACCCATCGACAAAATCGCCCTAGAGTCGTATCTCGAATCCCACGGCATTCCAGCCCCTGCCCTTTATGCCAACGATTTCCAAGGCTTCTTCAAGGAACGCCAGCGACGTCTGCTGGAACTGGTGACACGAATCACTGGGCATGCCGCCCCAGTTGTCGCCCAATCCCCTGACGAAGGTGAAGAACTCCCATCCTCCATCGCCCATGACAGTGGGCTGGAAATCATCGAGGTTGACTGACCCATGCACTGGATTGCCCCCGCCGAAAAAGATGCCGCCACCGCCACCCTGGAGAAGAACCTCTGGGATGCCGCTGACCAGTTCCGCGCCAACTCGGGCCTGAAGCCGCAGGAGTACTCCGGCCCGATCCTCGGCCTGATCTTTCTGCGCTTCGCCGAGGTGCGCTTCGCCCTCCAGCACAAGAAACTTGATGCCGCCGGCGCCAGCTCGCGGCGCGGCAGCCGTGTGGACGAGCCTGCCGCCTACCATGCCGACGGCATCCTCTATCTTGCCCCTGAGGCGCGCTTCGACTATTTGCTGACGCTGCCCGAGGCCGCCGACATCGGCGCCAGGGTCAACGCCGCCATGCGCGAGATCGAGAAGCACAATCCGCAGCTCGCCGGCGTCCTCCCCAAGACCTACAACCTCTTCACCGGCACTCTGCTCAAGGAGCTGCTGAAGAAGGTCTCCGAGATCCCCGCCTCGGTCGACTTCGACGCCTTCGGTCGCATCTACGAATACTTCCTCGGCGAGTTCGCCCGCACCGAAGGGCAGAAGGGGGGCGAGTTCTACACCCCGAGCGCCATCGTGCGCCTGCTCACCGAGATCATCGAACCGTTCCACGGCCGCATCCTCGACCCGGCCTGCGGCTCCGGCGGCATGTTCGTGCAGTCGGCCCGCTTCGTCGCCGAACACCAGCAGAATCCGGCCGCCGAGCTCGCCATCTGCGGCGTCGAGAAAACCGACGAGACCGGCCGCCTCTGCCGCCTCAACCTCGCCGTTCATGGACTGGAAGGCGACATCCGCCACGGCGGCAATGTCAACAGCTACTACGACGACCCGCACACCGCCACCGGCCAGTTCGACTTCGTCCTCGCCAATCCCCCCTTCAACGTCAACGCCGTCGACAAGGAGCGGCTCAAGGAGATGGTTGGCAAGGGGCGCCGCTACCCTTTCGGCCTGCCGCGCACCGACAACGCCAACTACCTCTGGATTCAGCTCTTCTACTCGGCGCTCGGCGCCCAGGGCCGCGCCGGCTTCGTCATGGCCAACTCAGCCTCCGACGCCCGCGCCAGCGAGCAGGAGTTGCGCCAGCAGCTGATCGAGGCGCGAGCGGTCGACGTCATGGTCGCCGTCGGCCCCAACATGTTCTACACCGTCACGCTCCCCTGCACCCTCTGGTTCCTCGACAAGGGCAAGGCCAAGACCGAGCGTGCCGACACCGTGCTCTTCATCGACGCCCGACACATCTACCGCCAGATCGACCGCGCCCACCGCGACTGGACCCAGGCGCAGATCGGCTTCATCGCCAACCTCGTCCGCCTCTATCGCGGCGAGGCGCTCGACACCACCTTCGGCGGCAAAGAGGCCGAGGCCAGGCTCAAGGAGGTCTTCGGCAAGCAACCGGCCTACTCCGACATCCCCGGCCTTTGCAAGGCGGCGACGCTGGCCGAGATCGAGGCGCAGGGCTGGTCGCTCAACCCCGGGCGCTACGTCGGCGTCGCACCGGGCGAGGAGGTCAGTGACGAGGACTTCAAGGAGCAGTTGGAGGCGTTGAACGAGGAACTGGAAGTGTTGAATGCCCAAGCGCGGGAGTTGGAGCAGACTATTGCCGCGAATGTGGCGGGGATTCTGGAGGTGTGAGGATGGAAACGACGACGCTTGGCGACCTAATCAGCCTCCAGCGTGGGTACGATCTCACCGAGAGGCAGCGACGCCCTGGTTGCATTCCCGTAGTGGGTTCTGCTGGAATTCACGGCTATCACGACACCTCCAGAGCCAAGGGGCCGGGCATAACGCTCGGACGGAGCGGCGCCTCGTTCGGAAAGGTCACATACGTCAGACAGGACTTTTGGCCACACAACACAACGATATTCGTAACGGACTTCAAGGGCAACGACCCGCTTTTTGTCCGCTACCTACTGGAAAGCTTGGACTTCTCGTCGCTCAACTCCGGCAGCGCGCAGCAGTCGCTGAATCGCAACTTCGTCTATCCCGTCCGAGTACCAAAAGTCGCTTTCCCCATTCAGCAACGCGTCGCCGGCATCCTGTCCGCCTACGACGGGCTGATCGAGAACAGCCAGCGACGCATCAAGGTTTTGGAGTCGATGGCCCGCGCCCTCTACCGCGAGTGGTTCGTCAACTTCCGTTTCCCCGGCCATGAATCCGTCCCCCGCCTCCCGTCCCCCCTCGGCGAGATTCCGCAGGGGTGGGAGGTGAAGAAGCTATCAGAGTTGGTGACAACGCAATATGGTTACACCGAGTCAACAAATGAATCGCCTGTTGGCCCGAAATACCTTCGTGGGATGGATATGAACAAGACCAGCTACATCGACTGGTCGCAAGTTCCTTACTGCCCAATCTCAGACGAGGCCAAAGAAAAGTACGCCGTTAGAAGAGGTGACGTATTTGTCATCCGCATGGCCGACCCAGGAAAGGTTGGAATTGTTGAACAGGAAGTGGACGCAGTGTTCGCCTCTTATCTCATCCGCGTTGCACCAAAAGACAACCGACTGAGTTCTTACTTTTTGTTCTACCTCATGGAGTCCGCTGAATACTACGCTTACATTACTGGCGCTTCTACCGGCACAACTCGCAAAAGCGCCAGTGCAGGTGTGGTCACCGATTACAAATTCATTTTGCCTCCACACGACTTAATTGAACAGTTCGATCGGAGTGTTGGCGAGATTCGTTTGCTCCTGACAAATCTCCTCAGGCAGTCTGTCAATCTCCGCCGTACCCGTGACCTACTCCTGCCGCGCCTGTTGTCGGGGCAGATCGACATCGAGGAGCATTGACCCATGCCCAAGCATCCAGATGCTGTTGGCTATTTGAACGACCTCGCCACTGAAGTTAACGAGCATTGGTTCAGAATGGTCTGCGACCTTGCAGCTGTAAGTGGCGTCTCAGCTCTCGATCAGCAGATGCTTGATGTGCTTTTCGCCCTTTACACGGGGAACGCCAGCTACATTCGAACTGGTTCAGCCGCTGCCGCTGCTGCTGTTGCAGGGGCTCCAGTCCCAGCTGACTCACTTGAACAACTCTCGGGTTTCGCGAATTTCAAACTCCTCGGCGATGCTCTCGATGTGAGTTTTCGAAAGCGCGTCACTTTGATTTTCGGCGCGAACGGTAGTGGTAAATCAAGCCTCTGCGAATCATTGAAGGTACTCGCGTCACCGGAGCAACCTAATCGACCCCTTGAAAATGTCCGCGCTGCAGGCGCAGCAATCCCTACGTTTCGCTTCAAATTCAGAAGCGACGCCAGCCCACTAATGTGGACACCTGCCACGGGATACGGACCGAGGCGTGCGACGGTCAAATACTTCGACACGGCGATTGCGATTCAGAACGTGACTGACGCGATCGAGCCGGGACGGGTGATTCTTGTTGCGCCGTTCAGACTGCATGTTTTTGAGTGGACAAAAGCGTTAACGACAAAGCTCCGCGAGGATCTACAACGAGCTCAACAAGACAACGCCGCAAAATTGATCAAAGCATTGCAGACGATACGATCCGACTTTGCGAAATTCCAGACCCGCCCTTTAGCGCTTATTGATGACAAAACGACGCCCACCCTCGCGTCTCAAATCAAGCTCGGGGAGGAATTCAAGGACCAAGAATTATTACGAGGAAAACGCGTTGTCGTAGCAGAACTGGAAAAAGCAACTTCAGAGGGAGGTCTGAAGTTGCTCCGCGCAGAGCATCGAGAGTTAGAAGTCTTGCTGAAGGACCTGACCTCCCTGCTAAGCACCGCTCCCGAACTCTGGGCGCTTGAGCCAACAAAGAAAGCAACTGCCCTCCAGAGCAAACTGGCCGCACAAGAAGAACTTGCAAAGGGACTTGTCCCGGAGGGCGGGACGCTTGAGAATCTTCTTTCGCTAATCCGCTCTGCATCTCAATTGTGCAAAATGGACGTAGCTACAGGCCAAGCGTGCCCACTCTGCAAGCGCGACTTGGGAAGTCCCGAAGTAGAGTTATTCAAGCAGTATCACGTTCTGCTCGTTGGAGAGCTGGAAAAAGAAATCATCACCATCAAGGCCGATCTTGCCAAAGCTCAAGAGTTTGCAGACTCCATCGGAAAAATTGATCGGAAAGCGTGGGACAAGTGCAAGACCGTCTCCGGCGACATTCTTTCTGCTGCCAACGCAGGTGCGGAGTTGATCGTAGCCTGCTGCAATGGCACGCAAGAGCCGACAACAGAGGCCAAAGCCACATTGGATTCGCTCAAAGCATCGGTGGTTACATGGACGGCGCAAATGGAGGCGAAGAAAGCCGCCATCGATGCCGCCGCTGTGGGACGGGATGAGTTGCTGACGCAATTGGCAACTATGCGCGCTGAGCTAGAACCTCTGGAGTATGCACAGGCGATTGTCGATGGGATTGACAAGTTGCGAGAAGCACAGCAACTAGTAAACAACGCGCAGTTTTGGACGGCAAAGCTGCCGACTTTTACCCAAGTTCTGAAGCGAATCACCGGAGCAGCCAAGGATGCCCACGAGGAATTGGTCGTCACGGACTTTGAGGCACGCCTGGACGCTGAATATCGTGCACTAGCGGAAAAGGACATGGCGGCATTTGGCGTAAAACTCGCTAGGAAAGGCTTAGATGCAGCGGTGACAGTGTTGCCGCAGATCGGCGGCAAGGGCATCGTGGGCGTGTTGAGCGAGGGAGAACAGAGGCTTCATGCCCTTGCGCTATTCTTTGCAGAACTCGAAACGTGCCCACAATCCGTCTTGGTATTCGACGACCCCATATCCAGCTTCGACTACAACTACATTGCTAATTATTGCGCTAGGCTGCGGGATTTTGCCGTGAAGCACCCTGCAAAACAGATTATTGTCCTGACGCACAACTGGGAGTTCTTTGTACACCTCCAAACAACGATGAACCAAGCCGGTCTCGACAGTCATCTTTCCGTGCATGTTCTTGAAAACTGTACGGTTGTTGCCAATTACAGCGAGAAAATTGATGATCTAAAAGCCGACATCAGTACCATTTTGGCAGCGGCGGGAGAGCCATCTAAATCCCAAAAAGAGGAGCTTGCTGGAAAGCTGCGTCGGCTGATCGAGTCGGTAGTAAACACGCATGTTTTCAACCACCAGAGACATCAATACAAACAAAAAAGCCAAGCCGTCACTGCTTTCCAGAGCTTCACCAAAGTTGTCGCGTTGCTCCCAGCAGAAGCAACAGCGCTACGAGATCTATACGCCAAACTGAGCGTCACTGAACACGATGACCCAAGAAACGCCTACGTGAATACTGACAAGGCGATGTTCCAGACGCGCTACAACCAAATTCTTGGCATCGAAACCGCGATTATTGCTCGCATCCCGTAAACTATGACCCCGCACCCCTACACCGAAGACCAACTCGTTGAACAACCCGCCATCGGCCTCTTTGCGGTCCTTGGCTGGCAGACGATTTGCGCCCTTGAGGAGACCTTCGGTGAGGGTGGCACGCTCGGCCGCGAGACCAAGGGCGAGGTGGTGCTGGTGGAGCGCCTGCGCGTGGCGTTAGGCAAGTTCAACCCGACCCTGCCGCCGGAAGCGATCAGAAACGCCATTGACGAGTTGGTCCGCGACCGTTCGGCCATGAGCCTGGAGGCGGCCAACCGTGAGGTCTACCGCCTGCTCAAGGAGGGGATTCCTGTCTCGGTCCCCGACCGGGAGCACGGCGGTCAGAAGACTGAGCGCCTGCGGGTCGTCGACTGGGAGAACCCCGAAAACAACGACTTCCTGCTCGTCAGCCAGTTCAGCGTCACCGGCACCCTCTACACCTGCCGCCCCGATCTGGTCGCCTTCGTCAACGGCCTGCCGTGGGTGGTGATCGAACTCAAGAAGCCCGGCGTCCTGGCCCGCAACGCCTTCGACGAGAACCTCACCCACTACAAGCAGCAGATCCCGGCACTCTTCTGGTACAACGCCCTGCTCATCGCCAGTAACGGCACCGATAGCCGCGTCGGTTCCCTCACCGCCGACTGGGGGCGCTTCTTCGAGTGGAAGCGGATCGAGCGCGAGGACGAACCACGCCGGGTTTCGCTGGAGGTGATGCTGCGCGGCACCTGCGACCGCACCCGCATCCTCGACCTGGTCGAGAACTTCACCCTCTTCTCCGAGCACAAGGCCGGGCTGGTCAAGATCCTCGGCCAGAACCACCAGTACCTCGGCGTCAATGCGGCGATTCGTTCGTTATTGCGGATTCGACCTTCTGCCGCCGCAACCCTCACCCCTGCCCCTCTCCCAGAGGGCGAGGGGTTCAATTATCGTGGCGGGTTGTATTTCTCCGGATTAGTCGAACGCTCACGGGAGTTGAGGCGGGAACAGACCTCGGCAGAAGAGTTTGTCTGGGAACTATTGCGGGATCGGCGCTTTGCCGGACTAAAGTTCCGACGTCAGCATCAGATCGGCAATTACATTGCCGACTTCTATTGCGCAGAGCATAAGCTTGTGCTCGAAATCGACGGTGAAATCCACCAAACGCCTGATGTCGCTCAAAAGGATGCAACCCGAGACGCCTATCTACACACCCTGGGCCAGAAAATCCTGCGATTTCCGAACGAATTAGTGCAGAAACATCCCGAAGATTTTTTGCGCCAACTTGAGGCCGAGATATTCCCCTCTACCTCTGGGAGAGGGGCCAGGGGTGAGGGCAAGACGCCAAGCCCGAACGGGATTGGCGTCTTCTGGCAGACGCAGGGCTCCGGCAAGAGCTTCTCGATGGTCTTCTTCGCCCAGAAGATTCTACGGAAATTGATTGGCAACTGGACCTTCGTCGTCGTTACCGACCGTGTCGAGCTCGACGACCAGATCGCTAAGACCTTCAAGGCGGTCGGGGCGGTCTCCGAGACCGACGGGGACGAGTGCCATGCGTCGAGCGGCGCCCACCTGCGCGAGCTGCTGCGCGGCAACCACCGCTACGTCTTCACCCTGATCCACAAGTTCCAGACCCCGGAGCTGCTCTGCGACCGCTCCGACGTTATCGTGCTGACCGACGAGGCCCACCGCAGCCAGTACGACACCCTGGCGCTGAACATGCGGAGCGCTCTGCCCAGGGCGATGTTCCTGGCCTTCACCGGCACCCCCTTGATCGCCGGCGAGGAGCGCACCAGGGAGGTCTTTGGCGACTACATCTCGATCTACGACTTCCAGCAATCGATCGAGGACGGCGCCACGGTGCCGCTCTTCTACGAGAACCGCACCCCCGAGCTGCAACTGGTCAACCCCGACCTCAACGACGACATCTACCGTCTGGTCGAAGAGGCGGAACTCGACCCTGCCCAGGAGGCAAAGCTGGAGCGGGAGCTCTCCCGCCAGTACCACATCCTCACCCGCGACGACCGCCTGGAGACCGTCGCCAAGGACATCGTGCGGCACTTCCTCGGCCGAGGCTTTGCCGGTAAGGCGATGGTCGTCTCCATCGACAAGGCAACCGCACTGCGCATGCACGACAAGGTCAAAAAGTACTGGGCACAGGAAACCGAACGCGTACAGAAAGAGCTGGGGGAACTCGCCTACCTGCCACGCGGCGAGGGGAGCCCCGAACAAGCCCGGCGCGACCTGAGAAGCGCCGAACTCAAGGCCCGCCTTGCCGTGCTGACCAGCACCGATATGGCGCTGATCGTCTCGCCGGGGCAGAACGAGATCCAGCAGATGCAGAAGCTAGGGCTCGACATTCAGCCCCACCGCAAGCGTATGAACGAATCGCAGCCGCCGCTCGACGAACGCTTCAAGGACACCGCCGATCCGCTGCGCCTAGTCTTTGTCTGCGCCATGTGGCTGACCGGCTTCGACGCGCCGAGCTGCTCGACGGTCTACCTCGACAAGCCGATGCGCAACCACACCCTGATGCAGACCATCGCCCGCGCCAACCGGGTTTTCCCCGGCAAGCACAGCGGTTCGATCGTTGACTACGCCAACGTCTTCGCCTCCCTCGAAAAGGCACTGGCGATCTACGGCGCCGGCAAGGGAGGGAAGTCTCCGGTCAAGGACAAGCAGCAGCTAGTCGAGGAGTTGCACCGGGCCGTCACTGGGGCGACCGCCTTCTGCACGGCCCAAGGGGTGAATCTCGCGGCGATCGAGGCACTCCCTGTCGCCAGCAAAGAGCGGCTGCAATGGCTTGGGAATGCCATGGACGCTCTGATCTCTCCCGATCCGCTGCGGCGGGACTTCTTTGCCCATGAGCGTCTGGTCAGCACCCTCTACCGCGCCGTCAAGCCTGACCCGGCCGCGCTGAAGTTTGCCGGTCGCGTCGCTTGTCTCGCGACCCTGGCCGAGGCGATCCGCGCCAGACTGAATCCCGACCCTCCGGACATCTCGGCAATCATGGGGGAGATCAACACCCTGCTCGACGACTCGATCACCGGCATGACCATCCGCGAAGAGGGGCCGGCGGCTCTCGACCTGTCGAAGATCAATTTCGAGGCTCTGGCGCAACGCGTCAAACAATCGAAACACAAGAACACCGACCTCGAAGTGCTCAAGGCCGCCATCCGTGCCCAGCTCGAGAAGATGATCCGCCTCAACCGCACCCGCGCCGACTTCGCAGAGAAGTTCGAGGAGCTGATCGAGAGCTACAACAACGGCAGCCGCAACATCGAGGAGCTTTTCGAGGAACTGCTCAGGCTGAGCAACAGCCTCACCGAGGAGCAGGAGCGCCACATCCGCGAGAACATCTCCGAGGAGGAACTGGTCATCTTCGACATTCTTACCAGGCCGGCTCCTGCCTTAAGCACCGAAGAGCGTGCCGAGGTCAAGAAGGTGGCGCGTGAGCTTCTGGCCCGCCTCAAGGAACTGCTGGTGCTCAACTGGCGGCAGAAATCGACGGCGCGCTCCCAGCTGAAGCTCGCCATCGAAGACATTCTCGACACCGGTCTGCCGCGCGCCTACTCCCCCGACATCTACCGGCAAAAGTGCTCAGCGGTGTTTGAGCATGTATACGAGAGCTACCCCGAGCGCAATGCTGGGATCTACGCGACGGCGCAGGATACGCACTGTTAGGCAGGAAGCCGCGAGTTCGTCAACGTGCACGCCGGACCACCTACGGAACCTCGGCACTCCAAAACACGAAAGGGCTTAGCACCGAAAAGTGCCAAGCCCTTGATTTGTAAGTGGCGCGCCTCGAGAGATTCGAACTCCCGGCCTTCTGATCCGTAGTCAGACGCTCTATCCAGCTGAGCTAGAGGCGCGCAAAGAGGTTATTCTTATCGCTCAAAACCGCTCGGATGTCAAGACTTATTTCTCAGGATTTTCGTCCGCCGGGGTGGCGGGAATAAAATCCACCAGGGTAAAACCGTAGCGCGGATGATAGTAGGCATGGGCGTCGGGGTAGAGACTGAACAACCAGCCGGCGAACAGTTCCTCGTCGCCTTCGCGGATGCGGATTTGCACCCCCGGGTTGTTGGGCTGGTTGGAGGAGGAGGTCATGGTCAGCCCGTGCATGATGAAGTCGGGGAGAAACGTCTGCACCCTGACCCCGATCCGGGTTCCCTCCAGGTGGAATTCCGCGCCGACATCCACCGTATGCAGGGTTTCCTGGCCGGTTTCGCGATCGAGCACGGCAATTTGCACCGCTTTCCACTGGCCCCTGACTTCCGCGGGGATCACCACCTGGGCTCGACGGGCCGGCGGCGGAGGCGCGCTGTCCTGAACCGGCGCAGCCGGCAGGGGTTCCGGCTCCTTGGACTCCGAACACCCCAGCATCAGCAAGAACAGCAGAGCCAGGACCAGGAATGAAGGATAGGTTTGTCTTAGGCTTCTTGGTCGGGCACACGCCATGAATTATGACCAGGGGAAAACGAGAGAGGAAACTGGGTAGGGAAAAATGCTTTAAAGTGGCGGAGAGGGAGGGATTCGAACCCTCGGTACGGGTTTACCCCGTACACTCGCTTAGCAGGCGAGCGCCTTCGACCTACTCGGCCACCTCTCCGTAAAACCTGCTGAAAATTTGAATCCTGACTGCGCTGCGAATCCTACCCACAGCTTAATTTGGCGGAGGAGGTAGGATTCGCCCACTCTGTCGCCGCCTTCCGGGCGGCTCCGGCGCGGGCCCCCCTGCGTTCGCTGACGCGCCCCATCCGGGGCCGCTTTTCAGCCTTGGGGCTGCGCTCACTTCGCTTCGAATCCTACCCACAGCTTAATTTGGCGGAGGAGGTAGGATTCGAACCCACGGAGCTTTCGCTCAACGGTTTTCAAGACCGCCGCCTTAAACCACTCGGCCACTCCTCCGCAGGCCTTGCTCAACTCTTGCCGATGCGCTCCAGGCCGCCCATGTAGGGGCGCAGGGCCCCGGGAACCACCACCGAGCCATCCTCCTGTTGATGGTTTTCCAGGATCGCCACCAGGGTGCGTCCCACCGCCAGTCCCGAGCCGTTGAGGGTGTGCACGAATTCGGGCTTGGCGCCTTCCTCGCGGCGGAAGCGAATACCGGCACGGCGGGCCTGAAAATCGCGAAAGTTGGAGCAGGAGGAAATCTCGCGATAGGCCTGCTGGCCGGGCAGCCAGACTTCGATATCGAAGGTGCGGGCGGCGGAAAAGCCCAGGTCGCCGCTGCACAGATCCACCACGCGATAGGGCAGTTCGAGGATCTGCAGCACTTTCTCGGCATGGCCGAGCAGGGACTGCAACTCGGCGTCGGAATCCTCGGGGCGGGTAAACTTGACCAGCTCGACCTTGTTGAACTGGTGCTGACGGATCAGGCCGCGCACGTCGCGCCCGTGAGAACCTGCCTCCTTGCGGAAGCAGGGCGTGTAGGCGGTGTAGGAAATCGGCAGTTGGGCGGCGGCCAGGATCTCATCGCGGTGGATGTTGGTCACCGGCACTTCGGCCGTCGGCACCAGAAAGAAATCGACATCATCGGTATGGAAAAGATCGCTCTCGAACTTGGGGAGCTGTCCGGTCCCCGTCATGGAGTCTCTGTTTACCATAAAGGGCGGCAATACTTCAACATATTTGTGCTCTTGCGTGTGCAGGTCGAGCATCAGATTGATCAGGGCGCGCTCCAGGCGCGCACCGGCCCCACGCATGAGGGAAAAGCGCGCGCCGGTGATTTTTCCCGCCCGCTCGAAGTCGATGATACCGAGTTCCTCGCCCAGGTCCCAGTGGGCCTTGGGAGTGAAGGAAAAGCGCGGCGGCGCGCCCCAGCTGCGCACCTCCAGGTTGTCGTTTTCGCTCTGCCCAACGGGCACCTGCTCGTGCGGGATGTTGGGAATCTGCATGAGCAGCGCTTGCAAGGCCTCTTCCGCGCTCTTGAGTTCGGCATCGAGGCCCTTGATGCGCTCGGAGACCTCCTTCATGCGTGCGATCTCGCCCTGCACCTGGCTTTTGTCCTTGGTGCGGCCGATGAGCGCCGACACCTGGTTGCGCTCGGCCTTGAGGGTTTCGGCTTCCTGCAGCAGGGCGCGGCGCCGCTGGTCGAGGTCACGAAAGCCGGAAAGGTTGAGTTCGCCGCCGCGTTGCTGGAGGCGTCGCTCCACCTCGTCGAGATGGTCGCGCAGATATTTGAGATCGAGCATGGCCGGCCTTTCTTGGTGAGGTGACGAAGCAGGTATTATTAACACCTCATGAGGTGCGCGTCAACCGCCGAAAACCGCCTACTTGCGCCCCCGCACCCACCAGTCGCTGTTCTCATCGAACCACCAGCGCGTGGAATCCGTGGCCCAGATGGTTTCGGCCAGCCGCTTGGCGCTCTCGGTGCGCAGGCGGCGCACGGCGAAGGGATACCACTCGTCGGCGTAGCGGTTGCCGAGATCCTTGTATTCCTTGAGCGCCAGAATCATTTCCAGTTGGTCGGCGTCGTGGGCGATGCGCGCCTCGGGCGTCTCGCCGGCGGCGAACTCGGCGAGCAGGCCGCGATAGTCGTCGCCGAAGGGCAGCGTGCGCGCGAGATCGTCCACGGCGCGCTCCTCATCGACCTGCACGTACTTCTTGTTGACGTAGTTGAGATCGCCGGTGCGCGCCTCGGGAATGTCGTGAAACAGGCACAGGGCCAGCACCCGACCGACATCCACGCCGCCGTCCAGACGTGCCAGGGAATAGCCGATGAGGGTGGCGCGAAAGATGTGCTCGGCCACCGATTCGGCCCCCGAGCCGAGAAACTGAAAGCCGGTGCGCGGGGTGCGCTTGAGCATCCCGGCTTCGAAGAAAAAGTTGGCGAGATTTTTCATAACCACCTTAGCCTAAGCGGATGAGACAAGCCCCGGCGAGGATCACCAGGGCGGCGGCGAAGCGGATGCGGCCGCAGCTTTCGTGCAGGAACAGCACGCCGATGAGCACCCCGATGAGCAGGCTCACCTGGCGCACGGGGACGGCGTAGCTGACCGGCGCCAATTGCAGGCCGTAGCGGAAGGTGAGAAAGGAGCCCATCATCACCGGTCCGGAGGCGAGGATCAGATGGCGGCTGCGGCGCCACTCGCCGAGCACCCGCCCGCGGTAACGCGGCCGCAGCAGGTTGGCGCTCATGAACACCAGCATGAACATGACCAGCAGATAGGTGAAGTGAAAGGGCGGATAGAGCGTCACGCCGGTCTTGTCCACCACCGCCCCCACCGAGTAGACGAACCCGGCGATCAGCGCGGCAATCACCGGCGGCTCGCGCAGGCTGCGAAAGGGGCGCAGCACCTCGTCCAAGGACAGGCGGCGCAGCTGGATGCTGTAGGCGCCGGCGGCGATCAGGGCGATGCCGAGCAGCCCGGGGGACGAAAGCTGTTCGCCGAAGAACAGCACCCCCCAGACCGGCACGTAGAGCATGGAGGTCTGGGCCAGGGGATAGGTCAGGGACAGGTCACCGTCGCGATAGGCGCGGCCGTTGAACAGGTGGTACACCACGAAGCACAGGCCGCCCGCCGCGCCGAGGAGCAGAATGCGCGGATCGGGCACCGGGAAGGGCTCGGGCAGAAAGACCAGGGTCAGGTTGAGCAGCAGCCCCGAGCTGATGAACATCCACCAGATGAACACCGTCTTGTCGACGCTGCGCTTGACCAGCAGATTCCACAGGGCGTGCATGAAGGCGCTGAAGAGGATAAGAAAAAAGGCCAGATCGCTCATTGACGCATTCTACTCCAGGTTGCGCGGCACGACCAAGCCTGCATCGCGGGATCTTGAAAATATTGACAAATCCCTGCCGGCGGCGAGAATTCTAAGAACTTGGGCAAAAGGCAAGGGTACACGGATCAAATCTGATCAAATCGGATTGGAAAACCCAGGACTTGCTTGAAAACCAAGTATTCGTCGATTCTTTGGCACTTGCTTTTTTTTTGCCTGATCTGCCTTGATCAGATTTGATCCGTGTCCAATGAGCCTTTCCGGCTTTTTCCGAGGAGCAGCATCATGAGCGAATATCGGATTGAAAAAGACTCCATGGGCGAGATGCGCGTGCCGGCCGCGGCGCTCTACGGCGCCCAGACCGCCCGCGCGGTGGAGAACTTTCCCGTCTCGGGCCTGCGCCTGCCGCGCCCCTTCATCCGCGCCCTGGGGCAGATCAAGGAGGGCGCCGCGCGCGCCAACCTGGAACTGGGTCTGCTCGACAAGGAGATCGCCCTTGCCATCATGGACGCCGCCGAGGAGGTCATCACCGGGGAGCTTGACGCCCATTTCGTGGTGGATGTGTTCCAGACCGGCTCGGGCACCAGCACCAACATGAACGCCAACGAGGTCATCGCCGCGCGCGCCGCGCAGCTGCTCGGCGCCGCGCCGGGCGCGCGGCCGGTGCATCCCAACGATCACGTCAACCTCGGCCAGTCGAGCAACGACGTTTTTCCCACCGCCCTGCACCTGGCGGCGGCCGTGGAAGTGAGGCAGCGCCTGATTCCCGCCTTGTTCGAGCTGCAGGAGGCCCTGGGCGAGAAGGCAGGCACCTTCGACGCCATCGTCAAGATCGCCCGCACCCACCTGCAGGATGCCGTGCCCATCCGTCTCGGTCAGGTGTTTTCCGGCTACGCGCGCCAGGTGGCCTTGGCCATCCGTCGGCTGGAGGGCGCCTCCAGCGGCCTCAACGAACTGCCCCTGGGCGGTACGGCGGTGGGCACCGGCCTCAACACCCACCCCGAGTTCGCCGCCAAGGTCATCGCCGGGCTGGCCCAGGTCAGCGGCCTGCACCTGCGCGAGGCGGCCAACCACTTCGAGGCGCAGGCCGGCCGCGACGCGGTGGTCAACCTGAGCGGCGCCCTCAAGGCCTGCGCCACGGCGCTGTTCAAGATCGCCAACGACATTCGCTTCTTGGGCAGCGGACCGCGCTGCGGGCTGGGCGAGCTGGAACTGCCGGCGGTGCAGCCGGGCAGCTCCATCATGCCGGGCAAGGTCAATCCGGTCATGGCCGAGAGCCTCATGCAGGTCTGCGCCCAGGTGATCGGCAACGACGCGGCCCTCAGCCTGGGCGGGCTCTCGGGCAATTTCGAGCTCAACACCATGATGCCGATGATGAGCCACAACCTTTTGCAGAGCATCGAACTGCTCGGCAACGCGGCGCGGCTGTTCGGCGCCCGCTGCGTCCAGGGCCTCAATGCCGACCGCGCGCGCTGCGAGGGGCTGGTGGAGGAGAGTCTGGCCATGGTCACCGCGCTGGCGCCGGCTCTGGGCTACGACCAGGCCGCGGCCATCGCCAAGGAGGCCTGGGCGGGAAAGAAAACCGTGCGCGAGGTGATCCGGGAGAAAAAGCTGCTGGGCGAGGAGGAACTGACGCGGCTGCTCGACCCGCGACCCATGACCGAACCGGGCATACCCGGCAAGACGCGTTGAGGCTCAGCCCCGCTCGCGGCCGCATTGCCAGCAGCGGTCGAACTGCCCTTCCAGTTCCTCGCCGCAACCGGGGCAGCGCCAGGGCGGCGCCATCCGTTCCTCGTCCAGCCAGTGTTCGAGCAGCTGCCGGGCGCGCGGCAGCACCTCGTCGTCCACCACCCAGAGCTCGGGGCGGCATTCGAGAAAGGGAATCTCGCCTAGGGCGGCGAAGAGTTCCTCGTTGCGCAGCAGGCAGGCAATGCCTTCCTGCTCCAGGCGGCCCTTGAGCAGGGTCGCCAGGGTGCGCTCATGGGGGGCGAAGGCACGCAGCCTTTTCATTGGGGAGCGAAGAGCACGGCACAAATTTCGGCGCCAAGCACCTCCCTCTGCCAACTCTTCAGGCCACCGGCGGTGAGCTCCGCCAGGGAGGCGGGCGGGCGCCGCGAGAGTTCCTCGAGGGCGGCGTTGTTGATGAGAATCCCCGGTTCCATGCCCAAGTCCGCAGCCTTGGCGGCGCGCCACTTCTTCAGCTGATCCAGGCGCCGCTCCGCCTCGGGATCGCGCGCTGCCCGCTCGCCGCGCGGAAAGACCGGCAACTGCGCCTCGGGCAGCGCCAGGGCCGCTTCGATGAGCTTGAGCAGACGGCTGCCGTAGCGCTCCACCAGGCGCGCCGGCATACCTTCCAGACCCACCAGGGCCTGCAGGCTGCCCGGGGCGCGGCGCGCCATTTCCAGCAGCGCGGCGTTACCCAGCACCTTGAAGGGCGGGCAGTCGCGGCGCCGCGCCTCCTCATCGCGAAAACGCAGCAGCGCGTCAAGGATCGCCAACGGGCGCGGCGCCAGTTGCCCGGCGCCCTTGAAGCGCAGGTAGAGGGGACCGTCGTTTTCCGTGTGGCGCACCCTTTCCAGCAGGGCGAATTCCTCGGCAACCCATTCCAGGCGGCCCTTGGCGGCCAGCCGGCCCTCCAGCCATTCTCCCAGACGATGCAGGTGCCGGGTGTCCTCGGCGGCGTAGCGGATCATCTCGCCGGACAGGGGTCGCTTGGACCAGTCGGCGCGCTGAAAGCGCTTGTCGAGGCTCACGTCGAAATACTTCTGCAGCACATCGGCCAGCCCCACCCGCTCCTCGCCGAGAAACTGGCAGGCGACCATGGTATCGAACAGCCCGCGCACCTCCAGGGCGAAGTCGCGGTAAAGACAGCGGATGTCGTAATCGGCGGCATGGAAATATTTGCGGATGGCGTGATCGGCCAGAATCGGCCGCAGGGGCGAGAGGTCGCGCAGCTTCAAGGGATCGATAAGCACCGTGCGCGCCGGGGTGGATATCTGCAGCAGACACACCTGCTCACGATAGTGGTGCATGGAGTCGGCTTCGAGGTCGACGGCGATGGCCGCCTCGCGGGCCAGCTCCTCGGCTAGGGCATTCAGCTCGGCGGGGGTGGTCAGGATCGGGGTTTGCGGCATGGAACCGGCTCCGTGGCTAAAAGGGAAAGTTAGTGTTCGGAGAGCGCCGCAGGACGCGGCGGGACTCAGCCCGCATCCAGCAGGCGCAGCGCCTTTTTGTGCGCGCCGTGCAAGGCCAGCCGCGCCAGAGCGGGCGCCGCGAGCCAGCGACAATCCTCGCCCTCGGCGACCGACGAGGCGGCGACGAACTCGGCGCGATACAGGCGCAAATCAAGGCGAAAATGGCTGTAGGCGTGACGCACCGCGCCGACGCCGTGCACTTCCGCGCCGCCAAGGCGCGCCGCCAGGGCGGCAGCCGTCGCTTCGGGACTGGCGCCGGCGGGCACCTCGGCATCGGGGAATTCCCACAGGCCGCCGAGCAACCCGCGATAGGGGCGCCGACACACCAGCAGCTCCGCGCCGCGTCGCAGCAGCAGCGCCACGCGCAGAACCTCGGGAACCGCCTTTTTACTCGCCGCCACAGGCAGACGCTCCGCCAGTCCCAGGGCCCGCGCGCGACACAGCTCCGCCAGGGGGCAGCGCGGGCAATCCGGGCGGCGCGGCGTGCACAGGGTCGCGCCGAGGTCCATGATCGCCGGGGCGTAATCATGGGGACGCTCATCCGGGGTCAGCTTACCCGCCCAGGCCCAGAGCAGCTTCTCCGCACCGCTGGAGCGCGGATTGTCCTCCAGGGCGAAAAGGCGGCAGAGCACCCGGCGCACGTTGCCGTCCAGAATCGGCGCGGGCTGGTCAAAGGCGATGGAGAGAATCGCCCCGGCGGTGGAACGACCGATCCCGGGCAAGGCCATCAGGCCCTCCAGGAAATCGGGAAAACAGCCCCCGTGCTCCTCCACCACCCGGCGGGCGGCGGCGTGCAGATTGCGCGCGCGGGAATAGTAGCCCAGCCCCGCCCAGAGGCCGATGACCTCATCCAGGGGCGCCGCGGCGAGTCGCTCCACGTCGGGGAAGACCGCGAGAAAGCGCTCGAAATAGGGGATTACCGCCTCCACCGTGGTCTGTTGCAGCATGACCTCGGAGAGCCAGATGCGGTAGGGATCGCGGCTGCGCCGCCAGGGCAGATCGCGCCCCGCCGCGCCGTACCAGCTGAGCAGGCGTCGCGCCACCTCGGACGGGTCGAAGGGCAAGAGCGTTTTGGCGGGGGGTCCGGGCGACTTGGCCACTAGCCGATCTCGGCCAGGGCCGCCAGGGTCGCCTCCATCTCCGCGCGGGTGCCGATGGAGATGCGCAGGCCGTGGCGCAGAATCGGGTCGGAGAAATGCCGCACCAGGATACGCCGCGCGAACAGCGCGTCGTAAACCCGCTTGCCGTCGCGGTCGGGAGGCGAGGCGAACACATAGTTGCCGCTGGAGGGAATGACGCCGTAGCCGATCACCCGCAGCTCGGTGCTGAACCAGTCGCGCGTCGCGCGGATTTTTTCCACGCCGGCGCGAAAATACTCCTGATCGCCCAGGGCGGCCAGGGCCGCGGCCTGGGCGAGGCGGTCGAGATTGTAGTGATCGCGGATCTTGTCGAGGGCGATGATCACCTCGGGACGGGCAATCGCCAGCCCCAGGCGCATGCCGGCCAGGGCGTAGCTCTTCGACAGGGTGCGGGTAACGACGACGTTTTCGCGCTTTTTCACCAACGCCAGGGCATTTTCATCGGCAAAGTCGGCATAGGCCTCATCCACCACCAGCATGCCGCTCATGCGCTCGGCGAGTTCCTCGATAAAGGACAGCGGATAGGTAAAACCCAGGGGTGCGTTGGGGTTGGTGAGGAAAAACAGCTTGCCCTCGTAGCGCGCGGGAAAGTCGCGCAGCTCCCAGCCCTCGCCCAGGCCGAAGGTGCGCACCCGCGCCCCCTGGATCTCGGCCAGGGTCGCGTAATAGCTGTAGGAGGGATGGACGTAGGCGATTTCCTCGCCGGCGTCGGCAAAGGCGCGAATCAGGTTGTTGAGCAGTTCATCCGAGCCGTTGGCCAGGATCACCCAGGACGGATCGAAACCGTAGAGACGCGCCGCCTCGGCACGCGCCGCCGTGCTCGGCGGGTCGGGATACTGGCGCAGCCGCGCCCCGTCCTCGCCCAGTTCGGCGAGAATCGCCTCGCGCACCCGGGGGCTGGGCGGATAGGGATTTTCGTTGGTGTTGAGCTTGATCCAGCGCTGCTCGTCGCGGGGCTGGAAGCCGGGCACGTAGCCGGCCATTTGCTTGATGTTGGGGCGCAGGGGAATCATGGGCTCTCCCGAGGTGGCTAATATTCTTCCAGGATCTGATACAGAGTGTTGCGCTTGGCCGGCGTGAATCCGGCGCCGCGCGCCAGTTCGATGATCTCCTCGATGCTCAGGCGAAAGGAGCAGCCGGCGGCGGCCACCACGTTTTCCTCGAGCATGGTGCCGCCCAGGTCGTTGGCGCCGAAGAACAGCGCCACCTGGGCCAGCATCGCGCCTTGCGTCACCCAGCTCGCCTGGATGTTGGCGATGTTGTCGAGCAGGATGCGCGAGAGGGCCAGCACCCTGAGGTACTCGACGCCGCCGGCCGTCTCGCCGCCCAGTTCGGTGTTGGACGGCTGATAGGTCCAGGGAATAAAGGCGGTGAAGCCACCGGTACGCGCCTGGATATCGCGCACGCGCAGCAGGTGCTCGACGATGTCGGCGGGCGCTTCCTTGCTGCCGAACATCAGGGTCGCCGTGGTGCGCATGCCCAGGCGGTGCGCCTCTTCCATCACCGCCGCCCAGTCGCGCCAGCCGATCTTGTTGGGCGAGATTTCCCGGCGCACCTCATCCACCAGCACCTCCGCGCCGCCGCCCGGCACCGAATCAAGCCCCGCGGCTTGCAGGCGGCGCAGGCACTCCGGCATGGAAAGCCCCGACAGTCGGGAGATGTGAATCACCTCGGCGGGCGAGAGGGAGTGCACCTGCACCTGGGGAAAGCGCTCCTTGACGGCGCGAAACAGCTCCTCGAACCAGTCGATTCTCAATTCGGGATGCAGGCCACCCTGCATGAGCAACTGAGTGCCGCCGTGCGCCACCAGTTCGGCGACCTTTGCGAAGATCGCCTCGGGATCGAGCAGATAGGCATCGGAAGCGTCGGCGCCACGATAAAATGCGCAGAACTTGCACCTGGATTCGCACACGTTGGTGTAGTTGACGTTGCGATCGATGACGAAGGTCACCCGCCCATGAGGATGCTTGCGCCGCCGGATGCGATCGGCGAGCTTGCCCAGCGCCAGCAGATCGGCCTCGGTGAGCAGCCACAGCGCCTGCTCGCGATTGAGCGGCTGTCCTGCAGCGATGTTTTCCTGGATGGTTTCAAGCATATTTGCTTATCTCCCCCTCTCCCCTTCGTGGGAGAGGGTTGGGGAGAGGGGGCGCTCGAAACATTGCGCCCTGATCGATTCCAACACGCCATCAATATTCGTCAAAATCTCGTGATTCCAAAATCTCATAACCGTAAAACCTTGCGAATTTAGCCACTGGGAACGCTCTTCATCCTTGCCTTTTTCCTGAAGGTGCTGACCGCCATCGGCTTCAATCACGACACCCTTGGAATAGCAGACAAAATCCACAATGAAACGCCCGATCTGTTCTTGTCTCCGGAACTTAAGCCCGAAAAAACGCTTGCCTCGCAAGTGTTGCCATAAAAAGCGTTCCGCATCGGTGGAGTTTTTTCTGAGATCCTTGGCGGCTTGCGTCAGGATGATGCCCATCCTCAGGCCCTCCCCCTAGCCCCCTCCCATAAAGGGAGGGGGAATATTGAAACAGATCAATACACCCGCAACTCGTTGTACAGCGTATCGCGCTCCACCGGCACCCGCCCGGCCTTGCGGATCAGGGCGCACAGCTGCTCCTTGGACAGGGCCTGGGGCGAGTCGGCGCCAGCGTCGTGGCCGATCTTTTCCTCCACCACCGTGCCGTCGAGATCGTTGACGCCGAAGGCCAGGGCCACCTGGGCGATCTTGAGGCCGAGCATCACCCAGTAGGCCTTGATGTGGCGGAAGTTGTCGAGGTAGATGCGGCTGATGGCCAGGGTCTTGAGGGCGTCGACGCCGCCCACCCCCTTGGCGCCGGGCACGCGCGTATTGTCGGGCTGAAAGGCCAGGGGGATGAAGGCCTGAAAGCCGCCGGTGCGGTCCTGCAGGCGGCGCAGGCGCGCCAGATGATCGACGCGGTCGGCGTACTCCTCCACATGGCCGAAGAGCATGGTGGCGTTGGTCTTGAGTCCGGCGCGGTGGACCTTTTCGGTCACCTCCAGCCAGCGCTCGCCGGAAATCTTCTCCGGACAGATTTTTTCCCGCACCCGCGCGCCGAGAATTTCCGCGCCGCCGCCGGGCATGGAGCCCAGCCCCGCCTGCTTGAGCTCGGCGATGACCTGCTCGACGCTCTGGCCGGTGATGCGGGCGAAATAGTCGATTTCCACGGCGGTGAAGGCCTTGAGGTGCAGTTGCGGGCAGTCGGCGCGCAGGGCGGCGAGCATCTCCAGGTAGAAATCAAAGGGCAGTTCGGGATGCAACCCGCCCACCATGTGAATTTCCGTGGCCCCCGCGGCGGCCGCGGCACCGGCCTTTTCGAGAATCTCGTTGAGCGCCAGGGTGTAGCAGCCCTCATCCTCCTCGCCCTTGCAGAAGGCGCAGAAGGTGCAGCGGTTGACGCACAGGTTGGTGTAGTTGATGTGGCGGTTGATGTTGAAATACACCCTGTCGCCGTTGCGCCGCCGGTTGGCCAGGGCGGCCAGCTCGCCGATGGCGAGCAGATCGTTGCTTTCGAACAGCGCCAGGGCCTCGGCATCGGAGACGCGCGCGCCGCTTTCGAGCTTGGCGCGCAGGGTTTCAAACAAACGGATCATGGGCACGACAAGAAACCTTTCCGCTCGGCCGGTTCAGCCCTCGCCCCAGCGCTCGAACAGCTGGTGCTCGATGCGCAGGCTGTCGAGGATCTTGCCGACCACGAAATCGATCAGATCGCCGAGGCTCTGGGGGCGATGGTAAAAGGCCGGCATGGCCGGCAGGATGTGCGCTCCGGCGCGGGCCAGGCGCAGCAGGTTTTCCAGGTGCATCTGATTGAAGGGGGTCTCGCGCGGCACCAGGATCAGGTCGCGACGTTCCTTGAGCACCACGTCGGCCACCCGCTCCACCAGATTGTCGCTGATGCCGGCGGCCATGCGCGCCGCGCTGCCCATGGAGCAGGGCGCCACCACCATGGCATCGGGCGCCGAGGAGCCGCTCGCCACGGGCGCGAAGAGATCGCCCTCGTCGTAATGCAGCAGGCGCTCGCTCCCGCCGAAATAGTCGCGCATCAAGGCCTGGCGCTCGCTGGTGGTGCCGCGCCATTCCAGGCCGGTTTCGTAGCGCAGCACCTCCATGCCGGCGCGGGTCACCAGCAGGGTCACGCGGCGCTCGCCGCGCAGCAGCTCTTCCACCAGGCGCAGGCCGTAAATCGACCCCGAGGCGCCGGTAATCGCGACCAGAATGTGGTTCATCGCCCTGTCCATGAAATCCTCAAAAATAGGTCGCGGATTTTCAGGATGAATGCGGATTCCAGCAGAGCCTGATCCGCCTTTTCCGCGTTCATTCGCGCCCCGGTCTTTGCCTTTTTTAGAGCAAGGCATCCAGCAGGGTGAACGCGAAGATCGTCACGCTGATGTAGCCGTTCATGTTGAAAAACGCCGCGTCGAGCCGCGACAGATCCTCGGGCTTGACCAGCAGATGTTCATAGACCAGCAGGCCCGCCACCACGCACACCCCGAGGAAATAGATCCAGCCCAGCCCCGTGCCGATGAGCAGCAGCAGAAGCAGGAACACCATCATCCCGTGAAAAGCGCGCGTCAGCCACAGGGCGCGCTCCACGCCGAAGCGCGCGGGGATGGAATGCAGACCCTGGGCGCGGTCGAATTCGAGATCCTGCAAGGCGTAGAAGATGTCGAAGCCCGCCACCCAGAACAGCACCGCCAGGCCCAGGGCCAGGATCTGCCAGCTGACGTCGCCGCGCAGGGCGATATAGGCGCCGATGGGCGCGGCGGCCAGGCAGACGCCCAGCACCACATGGGCCAGGGAGGTAAAGCGCTTGCAGAAGGAGTAGAGGAACAGAAAAAACAGGGCCACGGGGGCCAGGGTGAAGCACAGAGGGTTGAGCATCCAGGCGGCGAACAGCATCAAGGCAAAAGCGCCCAGCACGAACAACCAGGCCTCGCGCAGGGCGACCTTGCCCGCCGGGATGTGGCGCTCGGCGGTGCGGGGATTTTTTGCGTCGATTTTCGCGTCGATGATGCGGTTGAGGCCCATGGCCCCGGAGCGCGCGCCGATCATGGCCAGGCAGATCCAGAAAATCTGGCCGATGGAGGGCGGCGCCTGATTGTCGAGACTCGCCAGCACCACTCCCATCAGGGCGAAGGGAAAGGCAAAAATGGTGTGGGAGAATTTGATCATCTCCAGCAGCGTGCGAATTTTCTCCCCGAGGGTCGTTTCGGCCATGCCCTGTCCTCCCGATGCGGCAACGGCCTGCGGTCGGCCGTCAAAAAGGGCTAGTTTATACCCCTTAGCGCACCCGCACAAGGTCTTTCAACGACGAAGGGGCCACTCGCGCGGCCCCTTCGTCGTCTCGGAATGGCAGGAGGAATCAGGGCTTGAGCGCTCCGACCCAGGCCGGCAACTCACCGATCACCACGCCGAAGGCGGGGATCACGATGGCATAGGTCACCAACACCGTGAGCAGGATGCCGATGAGATTGAGGCCGAAACCGCTTTTGGCCATCTGCGGGATGGTCACGTAGCCCGAGCCGAAGACGATGGCGTTGGGCGGTGTCGCCACCGGCAGCATGAAGGCGCAGCTCGCCGCGATGGCCGCCGGCACCACCAGCAGCAGGGGATTTTGG
>NZ_JAUVWH010000027.1 GCF_030604225.1 Geoalkalibacter sp. | reverse complement strand
TGCACATCAACGGGCAGCTTGCCCACCGCCTGCACCGCATCGCTGTGAAAACGCACCTTGTATTTGCGGGCGATGGCGCCGATCTGCTCGATGGGGAAAATGGTGCCCGTCTCGTTGTTGCCCCACATGGCCGAAATCAAAATGGTCTTTTCATTGATGGCGGCTTCGAGGCACGCCGGATCGAGCATGCCGTCGGCATCGACGGGCAGGAAGGTCACCTCGCAGCCGTTTTTCGCCAGATACTCGCAGGTATTGAGCACCGCCGGATGCTCGACGGCGGTGGTGATGATGTGGTTGCCCTTGTCCTTGAGGGCCTCCACCGTGCCCTTGATGGCCAGATTGTCGCCCTCGCTGCCGCAGCTGGTGAAAACGATTTCGGCGGGGCTCGCGTTGATAAGCCGCGCCACCTGCTCGCGGGCTTTTTCCACCGCGCCGCTCACCGAACGTCCCGCCCAATGCACGCTGGAGGGGTTGCCGAACTGTTCGCGGTAAAAGGGCAGTATGGCTTCAACCACCTCGGGTCGCACGGGGGTGGTGGCGTTGTAATCCATGTAGATCCGTTTCACGTTCAAAGTCCTCCGCCGACAGCGAAATTCAAGGTCAATTCACTTTGCGGACACCCAGGCGCTCCTGGGCATCACGGGTCAAATCTTCCAGGGTGATGGACGAGAGAAAGGCTCGGATTTTCTCCCCGAGCCCCTGCCACACCGTATGGGTGATGCATTGGTCGGTACAGGCGCAGCTGCCGTCTTCCTGCATGCAGGAGACCGGCACCAGGGTTTCCTCGACGCTGTCGATGATCTGGTCGACCTGGATTTGCGCCGCGGGGCGCCCCAGCACATAGCCGCCGCCGGGGCCGCGCACGCTCTTGACGATCTTGCCGCGGCGCAGCTTGACGAACAACTGTTCGAGATAGGTCAAAGAGATACCCTCGCGCGCCGAGATGTCCTTGATGGTCATGGGCGCCCCGTCGCTGTTGAGATTGAGGCTGACCATGGCGCGCACGGCGTATTGGGCTTTCGTGGAAAGTCTCATGCGCTCAACCCGCCGCCTTGGTTTCTTCCAGGACCTGAGGTTGCTCGGTCTTTTCCGCCTCGGACGACCCGCCGTCCGGTCCTTCGAGGCGGGCGGTCAGTTCCTTGACCTTGCGCTCCAGGGCGCGCACCTGATCGAACAGGCAGGCAATCGCCTTGGCTTCGGGGTCGGGCAGTTTGTCGTGTTCGAGATCGACCCGATCCTCGACTTTCTGCCCTCCGGAAATCACCATGCGCCCCGGCACCCCGACCACCGTGCTGTTGGGCGGCACTTCCTTGACCACCACCGAATTGGAGCCGATTTTGCTGTTTTCGCCCACGGTGAAGGGTCCGAGCACCTTGGCGCCTGAACCGATGATTACATTGTTGCCGAGAGTCGGATGGCGCTTTTCCTTGGCCCAAGAGGTCCCACCCAGGGTCACGCCGTGGTACAGGGTGCAGTTTTCGCCGATCTCGGCGGTTTCCCCGATGACCACGCCCATGCCGTGATCGATGAAAAAGCCCTTGCCGATGCGGGCACCGGGATGAATTTCGATGCCGGTGAAAAACCGCCCGAGATGCGACACGAAGCGCCCAAGAAAATAGAACTTGCGCTGCCACAAGGAATGGGCCACGCGATAGAAAAGCATGGCGTGAAAACCGGGGTAGCAGAAAATAACCTCGGCCACGCTGCGCACGGCCGGGTCGCGGTCGAAGACTGCCTTGATGTCTTCCCTGAGGGTTTCGAGCATGGCCAACTCCCCGTAATTACAAGAGATTAATTTGTCCGTCACTGCTTTAATGGAATAACATACCTGATCAAAACTGTCAATTATTTTGACCAAAAAAAACAGGGTCGCCGAAACGGATCGGAAACCCTGTCCTTTGGGCGCGCGGATCGCCCCGTCGATCAGCAGCGGTCTCAGCGCGCCGCGATGGCCGCCTTGGGCAAGCTGAAACCGAACAGACTGCCCCGCCCCGGCTGACTTTCGGCCCAGAGGCGCCCGGCGTGCGCCGCGATGATGGCGCGATAAAGGGAAATGCCGACACCGCATTCGGAATTTTCTCCCAAAGCGGTCTCGGCCGTGCATTCACCGAGCAGTCGAGCCAGTTGCGCGGGAGCGATGCCGACACCGCTATCCTGCACATGGACGCGGATTTCGTCATCCCGCTCCTCGACGGCCAGGCGGATTTGCCCGCCGGTGGGAGTAAAGCGAATGGCATTGTTCACCAGACCTTCGAGCACACGCTGAATGCTCGCCGCGTCGAACCAGGCCCGGCAGTTGTGAGGCGGCATGTCCCACTGAAACATCAACCCCTTAGCGAGGGCCTGCGGCCAGGCTTTTTCGTGAACCTTGCGAACGATGACGCACAGATCGCGCTCGGCCATGTCCAGAGGCGCCTTGCCGGACATGAGCCGCGAGAGATCCAGCAGGTCGCCCATGAGCTTGTCCAACTCCTCGCAGGTTTCGATGACCTTGGTGAAATAATCCTGCTGATCGGCGTCGAGGCGGACCAAGCCACCTTCCCGAATCAGGGAGCAAAATCCATGGATGGCGGTCACGGGAGTGTGCATGGCGCTGATCGCGCGCATGGCGAACAGGTCACGGCTCTCGAGTTTTTTCTGCAAATGACGGTTTTCCTCGCGCAGCATGGCATGCATCGCCGGCAGATCCCGGGAGCTCTTGATCACCTGGGCGAACATCAGCGCCATAAGGCGGCAAAAGAACAGCTCTTCCTGGGTAAATTCGGGATCCGGTTCGGCAAAGCGCAGCACCAGCGCCCCCACCACGCAACCGCCGACCAGTACGGGAATCACCAGCAGGGATTGAAACACCTGGCTGTGGAGGCGATCGGCCACCGGCGCCATGATGGGTGCCTGGCGCACGTTGGGCACGATGAGGGGATGTCCGGTGCGACCGACTTCCCGCAGTTCGGGATAGTTGGCCAGATCGAGGCGCCATCCGGTGGGCGCCGCGGCATCGCTTGAGGCGATGACATAGGCCAGGCTGCGCTCCTGCTCCAGCAGGGCCACCGAGCAGCGCTCAAGATTCTTGAAGCGGGTGAGGTCGCAGAGAATTCTTTGCATCAATTCGAAAAAGTCGTCACCGCTCCGCGCTTCGTCGCGGGGTTCGGCCATTGGAAGTTCCGCGGCCGCCCGGCTGAACCGTTCCGACTCCGGAGCGCCCGCCTTGCCCCTCAGGCGGAACCTGATGCGCCCAAGAAGCGCCTGGGGTTCATAGGGCTTGGCCAGATAATCATCGGCTTGCAGGGCAAAGGGATTCAAACGGGCGGACTCGGCCTGGGGCGCGGCGCCGAGAATCACCGCGGCCCCGCCGGCACCGGGAAGCTGCCGGATTGTCTCGATGCCGGCCGCTCCCGCGAAGCCGGGCAGGCCCGGATCAAGCAGGACCACATCAAACCTGAGCTGGCTGCCGAGCAGCAACAACTCGTCGAAGGTCTTGGCCGACAGGATGGAAAAGCCCTGATCTTCAAGAAAGCTGAGGATCTCGCAGGACAGGTCGGGATCGGCTGCGAGGATGGTCTGGTTCATGGAGGGCCTCCCTGGCGCAAAACGGGCAAAATACCCACATAGGACATGGGATTCGAAAATGCAGAGGCCATGCCAGGAATGCACGTCCAATGAAGATCACCGGCACAAGCAGGTATCTTCGGTTCATTGAAAAAGAAAAGCCGGCGCAAGACCGACCATTTTTAAAAAAAACAAATTTTCAAGGACTTAGATCACAGCCATATGCCCGGTCCGGGCAAAAAACTCCGCGAAATGCCCGTGAGAAAAACCTCATCTTAATGATAGACAGGACGCCCGGCCCTGGCCAGCACTTCTTCCGCGTGGGGCAAATCCTCCTCGGCCAGTAGAATTTCGGCCGGCCCATGGGTTGCGGTCATTTCTCCAAGAAAGTATTCAATGCCGGCGCCGCGCAAAAGAGCCTCGACGCGTGCTTGATCCTCGGTCGTGGACGGATCGTAGAAGCGTACCATGGTCGATACCTCCTTTCGTGCTTACACGTCTCAATTTTACCAACGACTGGACTTCCGCGCAGCTGGGCCTTCAGAGAAACAACCGATAGGCCGGATTGGACGTTTCCTCCTCGTAGCGATAGCCGAGGTTGCCGAGAAACTGCTGAAATTGGCCATCATCCTCCTCGGGAATTTCCAGGCCGATGAGCACCCGGCCGAAATCCCCGCCCTGAGTGCGATAATGAAACAAGGAGATGTTCCAATTGGCGCCCATGGCGTCAAGAAAGCGTCCCAGGGCCCCGGGGCGCTCGGGAAACCAGAAGCGGTAGAGCAGTTCGCGCCCGGCAGTCACGGAGCGGCCGCCGACCATGTAGCGGATGTGGGTCTTGGCCAGTTCGTTGTCGGTGAGATCGATATTGGCGAAGCCCGCCGCGTTCATGCGCTTGCCGAAGGAAAGCCGCTCCTCGGCGTCGCGCACGGTGATGCCGACGAAGATGTGAGCATGATCGCGCCGCGACAGGCGGTAATTGAACTCGGTGATGTTGCGTCCCGCCACCATGTCCTGGCAGAAGCGCTTGAGGGAACCGGGCTGTTCGGGAATGGTCACGGCGAACAGCGCCTCTTTCTTCTCGCCCACCAGGGTGCGCTCGGCCACGTAACGCAGCCGGTCGAAATTCATGTTGGCCCCGGAATTGATCGCCACCAGGGTCTGGCCGACAGACTGGTTGGTCCTCACCCACTTCTGCAAACCGGCCAGCCCCAGCGCCCCGGCCGGCTCGACGATGGTGCGGGTCGCCTGATAGACGCTTTTGATGGCGCTGCACAATTCATCGGTATCCACGCGCACGATCTCATCCACATATTTGCGACACAGCTCATAGGTCAGCTTCCCCACCTCGAGCACCGCCACCCCGTCGGCGAAAATCCCCACGGATTCAAGCCGCACGCGGCGCCCGGCCTCCAGGGAGCGCGCCATGGCATCGGCGTCATGGGGCTCGACCCCGATGATGCGCACCTCGGGGCGCAGGGCCTTGAGATAGGCAGCCATGCCGGCGATCAGCCCGCCGCCGCCCACGGGCACGAACACGGCGTCGAGCTTACCGGAGCTTTGCCGCAAGAGTTCATCGGCCACGGTGCCCTGACCGGCGATCACCAGTTCGTCGTCGAAGGGATGAATGAAGATCATCCCCGTTTCCTCGGCAAGACGCGCGCAATGCTCGGCGGCCTCGGAATAGCTGTCGCCATGCAGCACGATGCGCGCGCCGTAGCCGGCCACGGCGTCAACCTTGATCTGCGGCGTGGTGGCGGGCATGACGATGGTCGCGGCGATGCCCAGCTTGCGGGCCGAAAAAGCCACCCCCTGGGCATGGTTGCCGGCCGAGGCGGCGATCACCCCGCGCTGCCGCTCCGTGTCGCTCAGATGGACGATGCGATTGTAGGCGCCGCGCAGCTTGAAGGAAAACACCGGCTGCAGATCCTCGCGCTTGAGCAACACCCGGTTGCCGAGAGCCGCCGAGAGGCCGGGGGCTTCATCGAGGGGGGTTTCCACGGCGGCATCGTAGACCCTGGAGGTCAGGATGAGCTTTAACATCTTTTGCATGGGGAAGATCCTGGCGGGAGATGAGATTCAAAAGCATTTAGCACAGAAGAGCACAGAGAAAAAGGTTATTCTCTCTCCATGCTCTCCGCGCTCTCAGCGAACTCCGCGGTGCAAGCCCTGCTATGGATCAAGGCCTTTCCAGGATCAACGCCGCCGCCATGGCGCCCGCGGCGCAGATGGACACCAGACCGTAGCGCGCGTCGCGTCGCGCCATTTCGTTGGCCAGAGTCGTGACGATGCGGGTGCCGGTGGCGCCGAAGGGATGACCCACGGCAATGGAGCTGCCCAGGGGATTGAGCTTCTCCGGATCAACCCGGCCGATGGCCTCTTCCTGCCAGCCCTGCTCCCAAGCCTTGAGGTTGCAGGCGACCTGCGCGCCAAAGGCTTCGTGCATCTCCACGATATCCATCTGTTCCAGGGTCAGCCCGGTGCGCCGCAACAGGCGCGGCACGGCCACGGCGGGCGCCATGAGCAGCCCGTCGCCCGGATCGATGGCGGCGAACTCTACCGCCTTGACGAAGGCCAACACCTTGAGGCCTTCCTTGGCCGCGCGCTCCTCGGACATGAGCAGCAAGGCCGATGCGCCGTCGGTCAATGCGCTGGCGTTGCCCGCGGTAATGGTGCCGGAGGCGCCGCGATCAAACACCGGCGGCAGCTTGGCGAGCTTATCCAGGCTGGTGTCGCCGCGCACCAGGGTATCGTGATCCAACCCGTCGAGGGGAAAAATTTCCGCCTTGAGCCGCCCGTCGCGGGTAGCGGCCGCCGCCCGCTGGTGGCTGCGCAGCGCGATTTCGTCCTGCTCGCGGCGCGCGATTTGCCAGTGTTTTGCCGAGATCTCGGCGTGCTCGCCCATGGACAGACCCGTGGAAGGTTCCTTCACGCCCAGGGCCTGGGGCTTGAAATGCCGCGGCCGCAGCTGGGTGAGAATCTTGAGGCGATCACCCAGGGCCTTGGTCAGGGCGGCGTCGGTAAAGATACGGGTGGCCTCGCGGCCGAACAGCAAGGGCGTATTGGACATGGATTCCACCCCGCCGGCCAGACCCACCTCGCAGTGCCCGGCGGCGATGGCGTCAGCCACGGCCACCAGGGCGTGGATGCCGGTGATACAGTTGTTGGACACGAGATCGGCGTGAATCCGCGCGGGCAATTTGAGATCAAAGACGATCTCCCGCGCCAGGTTGGAAATGCGCGGATCGTGAATGACCCGCCCCCACACCAGGCGTTCCACCTTTTGCGGGTCGAGGGCGAAGCGCTCCAGCAGGCCGCGCACCGCGTGGCTGGAAAGTTTCAGCGGGTCAAGGTGGCGAAAAGGCCCTCCCGCCTTGACGAAGGGAGTGCGCATGCCGCCGATGATGGCCGTGCGTCGCGAATTGTTGCTCATTGAAAAATCCTTTGCTCGGGTTTTTTGCGTCCGTTCCTTTGCAAACATTATAGCGCACTGAAATCACAGCGGGAAAATGGCTCTAAAAGAGTGACAAAACTGTATACAGTATATATAATAGCGCTTGCGCAAAAAGCGTTTGGGCAACGATCGCGCGCCGCGCCGCTGCCGCCTACAATTCCCATGAGCAAAGGAGAGAAGAAGATGCCGGATTTCGTGTACCAGGAACCTTTTCCGCTGGGCAAGGACGAAACCAAGTACCGCCTCCTTCCCGACTCGCAGAAGTACGTCAGCGTCGCCAATTTCGACGGTCAGGAAGTTCTCAAGGTGGCGCCCGAGGGCCTGAGCGTGCTGGCCAACCAAGCCTTCCGCGACGTCTCCTTTCTGCTGCGCGCCGAGCACAACGAGCAGGTCGCCAAGATTCTCTCCGACCCCGAGGCGTCCATGAACGACAAGGGCGTGGCCATCGCCTTCCTTCGCAACGCCGAAGTATCGGCCAAGTATGAGCTGCCCTTCTGCCAGGACACCGGCACCGCCACCATCGTCGGCAAAAAGGGCCAGAACGTCTGGACCGGCGGCAACGATGCCGAGATGCTCTCCAAGGGCGTGTTCAAGACCTACACCGAGGAAAACCTGCGCTACTCCCAGACCGTGGCGCTGGATATGTACGAGGAAAAGAACACCGGCACCAACCTGCCCGCCCAGATCGACCTCTATGCCGCCGAAGGCAGCGAGTACAAATTCCTCTTCGTCGCCAAGGGCGGCGGCAGCGCCAACAAGACCATGCTCTATCAGGAAACCAAGGCCCTACTGACCCCCGAGAAGCTCGAAAAATTCCTCGTCGAGAAAATGAAATCCCTCGGCACCGCCGCCTGCCCGCCTTATCACATCGCCTTTGCCATCGGCGGCACCTCGGCCGAAAGCTGCCTCAAGACGGTGAAACTCGCCTCCACCAAGTACTATGATTCCCTGCCCACCAAGGGCAACGAGCATGGTCAGGCGTTCCGCGACGTGGAGCTCGAGGAAAAACTCCTCAAGGCCGCGCAGAAGCTCGGCATCGGCGCCCAGTTCGGCGGCAAGTACTTCGCCCACGACATCCGCGTCGTGCGCCTGCCCCGCCATGGCGCCTCCTGCCCGGTGGGCATGGGCGTGTCCTGCTCGGCCGACCGCAACATCAAGGCCAAGATCAACAAGCAGGGCCTGTGGGTTGAAGAAATGGACAGCAATCCCGGCCGCCTGATTCCCGACGCCTATCGCCGCAAGCACGACCACGGCGTCAAGATCGACCTTAACCAGCCCATGGAGACGATTCTCGCCGAGCTGTCCAAGCACCCGGTGGCCACGCCGCTGCTGCTCACCGGCACCATCGTCGTCGGACGCGACATCGCCCACGCCAAGTTCAAGGAACTGCTCGACGCCGGCAAGCCGCTGCCCGACTACCTCAAGAAACACCCCATCTACTATGCCGGTCCGGCCAAGACGCCCAAGGGCAAGCCCTCGGGATCCTTCGGCCCCACCACCGCCGGGCGCATGGACAGCTATGTCGACTTGCTGCAGGGTAACGGCGGCTCCCTGATCATGATCGCCAAGGGCAATCGCAGCCAGCAGGTCACGGATGCCTGCAAGAAGCACGGCGGCTTCTATCTCGGCTCCATCGGCGGCCCGGCTGCGCTGCTCGCCGAAGAGAACATCAAGAAGGTCGAGTGCATCGACTACCCCGAACTGGGCATGGAAGCCGTGTGGAAGATCGAGGTGGTCGACTTCCCCGCCTTCATCCTGGTCGATGACAAGGGCAACGACTTCTTCAAGCAGCTCGGCTGCTGAGTATCACGCCCCTCGCACATGCAGCCCCGGTCGCGCTTGCGGCCGGGGCTGTTTTTTTCAGGGAATTTGACAGGAATCAAGGATTCCGACGGCAGGTTCGCTTATAATTGCTGAAAAAATACAACCTCTGGACGCGGATGAACGCAGAAAAATCAGGATCAATGCTGGATACGGCTTTGGTCTGATCCGCGTTCATCCTGAAAATCCGCGTCCCATTTTCTCATTTTCGCCGCGAGCTCCATGAATTCATCCCCCAAGTCCGAGCCGTTGCGGTCCCGCATCCTCAAGAAGGCATTGCTCGCCCTGGGGTTGCTCAGCACGGGTCTCGGCGTGCTCGGCATCTTCGTGCCGATTTTGCCGACGGTCCCCCTGCTGTTGCTGGCGGCGGCCTGTTTTGCGCGCAGCTCCGACAAATTTTACCGCTGGCTGCTCGATCATCCGCGTCTGGGTCCCCTGGTCAATGACTACCTTGAAGGCGAAGGCATTCCCCTGCGCGCCAAGGTCAGTGCCATTTGCCTGATCTGGCTGAGCATCTCCATCTCCGCGCTTTTCCTCGTGCCCCTGCCTTGGGTACGGGTGCTGCTGTTCGTCATCGCCTTTGGCGTGACCATCTATCTGCTCTACCTGCCGACGCGGCAGGTCGAATAGGAGGAGACGCACTTTCCCTTGCTCCCGACAAGGCACCTGCGTTAGGATTCGCGAATTGAACACCAAACCAGAAAGGATTTATCCATGAGCCAGGCCAAAAACGGCGACCGCGTCAGACTTCATTTTATCGGTCGCCTTGATGATGGCACCATCTTTGAAACCTCCGAGGACTGCCTCGATGACGACTGCGGGTGCAGCGCGGATGACGAGTGCGGGCACGACCAGGACGATTGCGGCTGCGAACCCGAGCCTCTTGAGTTCACCATCGGCGGCGGTGAAGTGTTCCCCGCCATTGAGCAGGCCGTCATCGGCATGCAGCCCGGCGAGACCCGCACCGTGCGAATTGAGCCCAAGGACGCCTACGGCGAGCGCAACGAGGAGATGGTTTTTGAAGTGCCCCGCGCCGACCTGCCGCCGGGCATGGATCCCCAGGAGGGCGAGATGCTGGAACTCGCCGGCGACGAGGACGATGACGAGGACGGCTTCCCTGTTTGGGTCGCGGCGGTCAGCGCCGACAGCGTAACCCTCGACGGCAACCATCCCCTGGCCGGCAATGCGCTGAATTTTGAAATGCAACTCATCGAGATTTTGCAGGGCCATTGAGCCCAGCCAACTCGCACCCAGCAAAAAAGCCTGCTTTTCAGCAGGCTTTTTTGCTTTCCCGGATGACCAGCCGTCGCGTCCTCGCCGCCGGCGTCACCGGCAGCAGCGCTCTAGCATCGGTAAGGGCCTGCTGTCCGTCAGGACGCTACTCCAGAGCCAATCCCGCCGTTCGCCAGCCCTCGACCCCACCGAGCAGAGCCTTGGCATTGACATAACCCTGCTTGCGATATTCCGCCGCCAGACCGGCGGCGCTGTGTTCGGCGGTTCAGGCGCAGTAGAAGATCAGTTCGGCGTCCTTGGAGAGTCCGGGCAGGCGCGCCTCGAAATCCTGCCGCGAAATGGCGCCCGCCAAGTGCATCCGGGCAAATTTGTCCGCCTCGGCATAGGCGCAGACCAGCAACGCCGCACCGGATTCGACCTTGCGGGCGGCTTCCTCGGGGCTGATGCGTGGCACAGGCATGGGAAACTCCCTTAGTCCGTTGTCCGCTGTCCGTTGTCCGTTGTCCGTTGTCTTCTAGTCTATCACTCTCCGTCCGCGGCGGGGGGTGGGAATCCCTCGAAACGTTCCAGTGCTTGGCGAAAGCTTGGGGGTAGGCGTCGTGGTTTGCGCGCCGCGTAGTCGAATGCGACCAGGGGTGTGGTTCCGTCCACGGTCAGCTCCGCGCCGCGTTCGATGCGATAGGCCAACTCGAAGGAGGAGCGGCCGACCTTGATCGCACGAACCCCGATTTGCACGTCGTCACCGAGGAACATCTCGGCATGGTAGCGCACATGGGATTCGGGCATGATCAACCCGCAGCTGTTGCCGATATCGAGTTCGGAATAGGGGCCGAGGGCGGCGAGATAGGCGATGCGGGCATCCTGGAAATAATTGAGTACTGCCGCGTTGGAGACATGGCCGCCATAGTTGATGTCGGCGACGCGCACGCGATAGGGCATGACAAAACCAAAATCCTGCATGATCTTCCTTTCTCCCCGGCCCTACCCGCCTCGCCTATTTCTGGCAACGGCGACAGAAAAAGCTTGAGCGCTGGCCGATCCGCGCCGAATCCAGAGGGCGCGCGCAGACGGGGCAGGCCTCGCCACCGCGACCGTACACCTGAAGCTGCATGCGAAAATATCCGGGGCGGCCCTGACCATCGACAAAGTCGCGCAAGGTGGTGCCTCCCGCCGCGATGGCCTCGCCGAGAACTATCTTGATCGATTCAACCAGCCGGTCACAATCCCTTCGTCCCAGGCTGCCCGCCGCGCGATCGGGACGGATGCGGGCGCGAAACAGGGCTTCGCTGGCGTAGATGTTGCCGACGCCGACGACGATCCGGCTGTCCATGATCAGGGACTTGACCGCCAGCCTGCGCCCCTGGGCTTTTTCATACAGATAAGCGCCCGTGAAGGACTCGTCCAGGGGCTCGGGACCAAGGCCGGCCAGCAAGGGATGATGAACGGGAGGTTCCCTGGTCCACAGCAGCAGGCCGAAGCGACGCGGATCGCAGAAGCGCAGAAGCCGTCCGTCATCGAGCTCCAGATCCACGTGATCGTGCTTACCGGGCGGCTGGGCCGCCCCCACCAGGCGCAGGCTGCCCGACATGCCCAGGTGCAGGATCAGCCAGCCGGCTGGGGTCTCGAACAGCAGGTACTTGCCCCGCCGCACGATGTCCGTCACCAGCACGCCGGCAAAACGCGCGGCGAGATCCGCGGGAATCGGCCGGCGCAGGCGCGCCTCGCGCACCACCACCCGCGCAATGCGCCGCCCCTGAACATGGGGGCCGATGCCGCGCCGCACGGTTTCGACTTCGGGGAGTTCAGGCATGGGAAGATCCGCCGCGGCTTTTCAGAAAAACACCTTGGGCTGCTGCCGGTCGAAGTCGGCAAAACGAATGTCTTCCGCCTTGCCGGAAAAGTCGGCAAGCTCCATTTTTTGGCTCGAATGGTAGCGCCAACCCTCATCGGTGCTGTAGAACCGAGCCATCTCCAGGGTTTCAACCACCCCGTCGGCCACCTCGACCACCTGATGAAAAATCAGGTGAAACTCCTTGGGACCCACCAGGCGAGTCGCCAGCACCCGGCAGTTGCGGATGCGGAAGTCGCGGCGCAAATGCGCCCAGGCATAGCGGATGTAGGCGTCACGTTCGGGAAACTGGGAGCGAAAAAAAGAATCGGCATGATAGCTGTCGTAAATCACGCCGAATTCGCCCAGGCGAAAGGCCCGCACCCGCAGGGCGATGAGTTCGACGGGTTCCAGGTCAGGGCTGAGCTCCAGCCCCAGCGGTTGTTCTTCCTTCATCCCTCTTACCTATTCCTTGAGCCGCGGATCCAGGGCATCGCGGATACCCTCGCCGAGCAGATTGTAGCCCAAAACCGTCACCAGGATCGCCAGGCCGGGAAACACCGACAGCCACCAGGCGGCCCCCAGGGTTTGCTTGCCGGAGATCAGCATGTTGCCCCAGGAAGGGGTGGGCGGCTGCACCCCGATGCCGAGAAAGGACAGGGCGCTTTCCGTGAGGATCGCCCCCGCCACGCCCAGGGTGGCGGACACCAGCACCGGCGACAGGGCGTTGGGCAGCAGGTGGCGAAAGATGATGCGCGCATCCGACGCCCCCAGGGCGCGGGCCGCCTGGACGAAGTCGCGCTCGCGCAGGGAGAGAAATTCCGCCCGCACCAGACGCGCCACCCCCATCCAGCCGGTCAGGCCGATGATGATCATGATGTTCCAGATGGAGGGTTCGAGAAAGGCGATGACGGCCAGGATGAGGAAAAAAGTCGGAAAGCAGAGCATGATGTCGACAAAGCGCATGATGATGCTGTCGGTCCAGCGCCCGTAATAGCCGGACAGGGCGCCCAGGACGATTCCGATCAGGGTCGCGATGCCCACCGCCACAAAACCAACCAGCAGGGAAATACGCGCGCCGAAAAGTATGCGCGCGAGCACATCGCGGCCGAGATCGTCCGTGCCCAGGGGATGGGCCCAACTCGGCGGCAACAGGGCAAGGGTGATGTCGATGGCGGCCGGATCCTTCCATAGGGGTGCGACCGCGGCCAGAATGAACATGAACAAAACGATGGCCGCGCCGGACATGGCCATGCGGTTGCGCCGCAGACGCTGCCAGAAGACATCGCGCAGAAAGGAGGAGCGCTCCAGGGAGTTGGTCTCGCTCATCGCAGCAACTTGACCTCTTCGTCGTTCAATAAACCTTTGCGCGCCAACAGATCGATGAGGCGCTGCAAGCGATCATCCTGAGACGGCTTTGGCGAAGGACTCCGCCTGGAGCCGCCACCGGGGGAAGCGCTCGCTCCCCCGAGCAGAATCTGGTCCAGGGCATCCACCAAGGAACCCTCATCCTCATCGGACAGGTTGCTGTAGGCTTTGTCGATGGCCTCGCGGATGGACTGCTCGGTATCCAGGGCCGGGCGGATGCGACAACCCGTCGCGGTCTGGAGTTCATCCATCAGGCTCAGGTTGGTCGGGTCGCTCATGGCCACCAGCAGATAGACGGCGCCCCCGTGCTCCTTGCGCGCCACGGGAATGACGTTGTGCCGGCGCGCCTTGGCTTCCGGCAGGCAGCGCACCACCTCTTCCGCCAGACGCCGCTGGGACAGATCCACGCGGGTCAGCTTGAGCTGCTCGGCGAGAAAGTCAAGCAGTGTCTCCTCGGAGATGTATTTGAGGGCGATCAGCGCGGTTCCTAGCCGCCCGCCGCAATTGCGCTGGTAGGACAGGGCCGACTTGAGCTGAAAATCGTCGATCAGCCCGGCTTCCTTGAGCATTTCCCCGAGCTTCATGGTTTTGGTGCGTAGCACGGGCGACTCCTTGAATTCAAGTATTGCGGATGCGCGGATCGGCCAGGGCATAGCTGAGATCAGCAATCAGATTGCCCACCAGGGTCAGCACCGCGCCCATCACCAGCACGCCCATGATCACCGGATAATCGCGCATCATGACGCTGTCGAAAAACAGCTTGCCCATGCCGGGGATGGCGAAGATCGTCTCGAAAATCACACTGCCGCCGATGAGGCCCGGCACCGACAGCCCGAGAATGGTGATCACCGGCAGCAGCGCGTTGCGCAAGGCATGCTTGTAGATCACCACGCTTTCGGAAAGGCCCTTGGCGCGGGCGGTGAGGATGTAATCCTGACGGATCACCTCGAGCATGTTGGAGCGCATGTAGCGTGAAAATCCAGCCAGGCCGCCGAAAGCCGAAACGAACACCGGCAGGATCAGGTGGTGGATGCGGTCCCAGAGCTGCCCGCCCCAGCTCAGATAATCATAGCCCAGGGAGCGCACGCCGGAAATGGGAAACATGCCAAGGCGCACCCCCAGATAATCCATGAGCAGCAGCGCCAGCCAGAAGGACGGCGTGGCGAAACCGATGAAGACAAACACCGTGGTGGCGCGATCGAACAGGGAGTTCTGGCGCACCGCCGAGAGAATGCCGATGGGGGTGGCGACCAGCAGGATCAGGGCGATGGAGAGCACGTTAATGAGGATGGTGATGGGCAGCCGCTCGGCGATGCGGTCCACCACGGGCCGCCGGTCCTGGGAAAAGGAGTCGCCGAAATCGAGCACCGCCAGACGCTTGAGCCACAGCCCATACTGCACCAGCAGCGGCTTGTCGAGATCGTACTGGGCACGCAGACGCTCCTTGAGCTCGACGCTCGCCTCGGGATTGAGCTCGGTCTGCAGGTCGGTGGGCTCGCCCGGCGCCAGATGAATCACCACGAAGGAAATCAGGGTGATCCCCAGCAGCAGGGGCACCATCATCAGCAGGCGTTTGAGAAGATAATGCAGCATGCAGGCAATCAACTCATGTTCACAGGTAAATGGGTAGGGACGACCCGCTGGATCGCCCAGGGCGAGGCAGCGCCTCGCCCCTACAGCGCAGACCGGATGTCGGTCGTAGGGGCGCAGCATGCTGCGCCCCTACCCCCAGGCATCCAGGTTACCAGTCATATCTCTGTTCACCCTCCGGCACATACCAACGGATGAAATTGTAGCCAATGCCCGCCGGCGCCGGTTCGATGCCGCGAAAGCGCGCGGCCACCACCGGCAGGGCATCGGGCACGAACAAAAAGGTGTAGGGCTGCTCCTCGGCGAGAATCTCCTGGAAGCGGTCGTAATATCGCTTGCGCTCGGCCTGATCGAGGGTGCGGCGCCCCTTTTCCAGCAGTTCGTCGACCTCGGCGTTTTCAAAACCGATGAAATTGAGCTCGCCCGGCCGCGTCTTGCTCGAATGCCAGACGGCATAGGCATCGGGATCCGGAGGAATGGTCCAGCCCATGATCAGCGCGTCGAAATTGCCGGTATTGACGAATTCCTTGAGAAAGGACGCCCATTCGATAACCCGCAGGCGCACGTCGATGCCGATCTCGCGTAGGCGGCGTTGAATGATTTCGCCGCTTTTGACGCGCTGGTCGTTGCCCTGGTTGGTCAGGATGGTAAAGGAGAGAGGACGGCCGTCCTTGTCGAGAAGCCCGTCGCCGTCCGTGTCGCGCCAGCCCGCCTCGGCCAGCAGTTCCAGGGCGCGCGCCGGATCGAAGGGATAGTCGCGCACCTGGGGATTGTGCGCCCAGGTGCCGGGCTTGTAGGGGCCGGTGGCCACCTGCCCCAGGCCGAGCAGCACCCCGTCCACCAGTTCCTGGCGGTTGATGGCGTGGGCCAGGGCCTGGCGCACCCGCTGGTCCTGGAACATGGGGCGGCGCAGGTTATAGCCGAGATAGACGTAGCTCGACGCCGGATAGCGATACTTGTTGAAGCGTCGCTTGAAGGTCGCCGTATCGGTCTGGCGGGCGAACTGGATGGGCGTCAGGCCCATCTGGTCGAGATTGCCCGCCTGCAATTCGAGAAACATGGTGGAGGGATCGGGAATAATCCGATAGATCACGCGCTTGATGTAAGGGCGGCCTTCGAAGTAATCGGGGTTGGCTTCAAGGACCAAGCGCTGGCCGCTCACCCATTCGACAAAGCGATAGGGCCCCGTGCCCACGGGAGCGCGGGCCAGGGGGCTGCGGCTGACATCCTGGCCTTCAAGGAGATGCTTGGGATGGATGGCCAGGCCCCAGCTGATCAGCGCCGAAGCCAGCGGCTCGGCATAGCGCACGCGAAAGGTATGAGGATCGGGCGCCTCGGCCTCGACCACCTGGAGATAGCGGTCGGCATAGGCGGTGGGGGTGTTGGGATCAACCATGAGCTGATAGGTGAACAGCACGTCCTCCGAGGTGAAGGGCATGCCGTCATGCCAGCGCACATCGCGGCGCAGGTGAAAGGTGAGGGTCAGACCGTCCTCGGAAATGTCCCAGGATTCGGCCAGTTCTCCCTCGATCTGCAGGTACTTGTCGTAGCGCACCAGGCCGCTGTAAACCAAGCCGTTGATGTCCGAGGACGCCGAATCGGCGGCGAGGGCCGGAATCAGGGTGCTCGGCTCGCCGATGCTGCCCTGGATGATGGTGTCGCCGTAAGCGGGAGCGGCGTCTTCCCCAGCATCGGCGACCCGCGCGGCGTCCTGCCGACAGCCGCTCGCCAGAAGCAGCAGAACCACGCCGTAAATAAACCAACGCATGGGACGTCTCCGCAGGAATTTCATTGGGGAATGGGCAGCACGGGCACCCCGGAGGGCGGCGTGAGGGAAAACCGCTCGATGGGAATGCCGGTATTGAGGTCGATGTCGCGCAGTTCCACCGTCGCGCTGGCATCCAGCACCGGCATGCTCATCTCGGTGGTCAGGGGGAAAACCGCGCCCCGCGCCTCGCTGAATTTATCGTAGCGGATCTGCAACTGCAAGGTATCGCCGCGAAAATAGGCCACTTCGCGCAAGCGCAACTGTCCGTCGAACAGCAGTTCCTGCCGGATATCCGCGCCGGAACTCAGCAACAAACTGTAGCCCCGCGCCGGATCGCTGCGCAGATCAGCCCGGCTGTAGGAGATAAGCGGCGGATCATACAAAATGATGTGCACCAAATCTTCCACCTGCAAGGGGATGGGGACGAAACGCTGCACGTTTTGCAGGGTGGCCGCGCCGCGGTAAAAGGATTTCTCGCCGGGCAGGTACACGCTGAAGGTCTCGCCATCCGTTGCCGCCGACAGCATCGGTTGCCCAAAAGGGTTCAGGCTTTCGCTGCGCAGGCGGTCGGGTTTTTCGATAAACAGAACCTGGTTGGCCCCCAGACGCTTTTCCGGGTGAACGATGCGAACCCGGGCAAACCCCTCCAGGGAATGAAAATTTTGGGACGTTTGCTCAAGTCCGGCGAGAAGTTGCCGGGTCAGGGCCTCCGTCGGCTCGTCCAGGGGAACCAGGGGCGCGGGGCGCGGGGCACAAGCCGCCAGCCCCGCGACGAACAACAGAAACAGCAGTCGCAACATGTCAAAGACCTTCCAGATCTTGCAGTTTTTCCTTGAGGCCGCGCGCCTCGGGATCAATCTCGAGCGCTCGGCGATAGGCCCTGCGCGCCTCTTCATGGCGTCCCAGCGCCTGGTAGACATCGCCGAGATGCTCGTTCACCACGGGATCCTCGGGCAGTTCACTGGCGGCCTGCTCCAGATACTCCAGGGCACGGTCATAGTCGCCGCGCATGAAGTAGACCCAACCCACCGTGTCGCGAATGTAGCCGGCCTCCTTGAGCGCGAGGGCCTGGCGGGCCAGGTCCAGGGCTTCGTCGAGATGGCGCCCGGTTTCAGCGTAATGATAGGCGATGTAGTTCAGAGCGTCGGCATGCCGGGGATTGATGTCCAGCAGTTCACGCATGGCCTGCACCGCCTCGTCCCAGCGCTCGAGTTTGCCGAACAGCACCCCCTTGCGATAGAGCAGATCCTGATTTCGCGGGTCCAGGCGCCGGGCATCCGCGAGGGTGCGCAACGCCGCGTCGAAGTCACCCTGCTCATCGAGGAGGGCCGCCAGGTAGAAATGGTACTGAAGCCTTTCGGGCTCCAGGGCCAGAGCGGTTTCCATCAGCGCGCGGGCCTGCTCGGCGTCACCCCGCCGCTGCCGCAGAAAACTCTGATGCACCAAAGCCTCGCCGTAAAAGGGCGTTTGCGGCGGCACCGCGGCGAAGGCAGCCAGCGCTGCGTCATCCTCTTGCATCTGCTCCAGGGCCGACCCCAGGTAATAGCGGGCCTGATGGTGATTGGGCTGCTCCGCGAGGATGCGCCGAAAGCCGCTCGCGGCCAGTTCCCAGTCGCCTTGTTCCATGGCAATGAGACCCAGTTTGCGCCAGGCTTCCAAATCGGCCTCATCCTGCGCCAACAAAATTCGCAATTCCTCCTGGGCTTCGGGCAGCCGCCCCTCGCGCACCAGCACGCCGACCAGCAGGTGGCGCAACTGCGGATTATCGGGGAATGACTCCAATCCCAGGCGATAGACGTTGACGGCTTCCTGCCAGTCGCCCTGGGCTTCCAGAAGGCCGCTCAATTCCAGATAGGCATTCTCGAAATCGGGGAATTGGGCGATCAGATTTCGATAAACCTCCTCGGCAAACACCGTCAGGCCGATTTCCCGATACAGCCGCGCCAGCATGAGCCGGCCGTTGATGGACTCAGGCACGCGTTCCAGAAGATCCCTGAGAACTTCAACGGCGCGCTGGGTTTCCCCGCCGCGCGCCAGAGCGACCGCCAGATTGAGATAGGCTTCTTCATGGTCGGGGTCGATTTCGATGACCCGCTCGAAATGCGCGACGGCCTGATCGAGATCTCCGCTGCGCAGGCGCACATCGCCGAGGAAGAGATGGGCCAGGAGCAGATCTGGGTCTTCGATGAGGGCATCTTCCGAAGCCCGCACCGCCTTGTCCAACTGGCCCTGACGCAGATAGAGGTGGGCGAGGTCGAGAAGAATCGCCCCGCGCGCGGGACCGGCATCCGCCGCCTCGCGCAGGAAAACCTCGGCGGCCTCGAGATCCCCCATTTTCGCCGCCAGACGTCCCTTGGCATAGGCGGCCAGGGCGCGGGTTTCCGCATCATGGATCTTGGGTTGGTAGACAAAAGACTGTTCCGCGGGCGGCGAGGCCACCTCGCCGCTCGCCGGGCCGACCGCAGGCAGGCATCCGCCAAGCAACAGGCCCAGAAAGAAAAGGGAAGCAATTTTGATCATCGAGGAAAACACCTTGCAGGGCCGCGCCGGCGGTCGCCGAGACGCTGCCGGCCGCCGGAAAATTGCGCCCATCATACGTCAGGGGGCGCAAGGGGGTCAAATTGTTTCCCCTGCGCTCCCCATTCTTTACAGACCTCTTGATTGTGCTAAAGTTGTGTGTAAATTCTAGGATTTAGCCATGGGGTCCGGATGAATTCCGATATCGTTCACAAGGCACTGATGCACGCGCGGGCGTACCCGATTGCTCCGGGGCGCATCGAATTCAAGGAAACCCATGTCTCACGACTGTATTTCACCGACGAGTTTGTCTACAAGGTCAAGAAACCCGTCGACTTCGGCTTTCTCAACTTTACCACCCTCGACCGGCGCCGCTTCTACTGTGAGGAGGAAGTGCGCCTCAACCGCCGCTTCGCCCCGGACACCTATCTCGGGGTGCGGGAAATCCGCCGGGACGCGACCGGCGTCCACATCGACGGCCAGGGCGAGGTGCTCGATTTCGCCGTGTGGATGAAACGTCTTCCCGCCGAGCGCATGCTCGATAACCTCATCGCGCGCGACGCCCCGGAATTACCCCAGGCAATGGAGGCCCTGGGGGGGCTGCTGGCAAGAATCGAGCAGGAAGCGGAAGTCTGTCGGCAGAATGGCGGCATGAGCAACCTGGAAGCGATCCGGCGCAATTGGCGAGAGAACTTCGAGCAGGTCACGCCCTTTTGCGGGCAAAGCCTCTCCGCCGATGCTCTCAAGTTGATTCGCGACGCTGTCGCAACCTTTATCGAGAAGCAGGAAACCCTGCTGCAACAGCGCGAGGAGCAGGGCTTTGTCCGCGACGGGCACGGCGATCTGCATGCCGAGCATATTTGCCTCACCGAGCCGATCCGCATTTATGACTGCATTGAATTCAACCGGCGCTTTCGCGTGGCCGATGTGGTGGCCGACCTGGCGTTCCTGCTGATGGATCTGGATTTTCGCGGGCGCAGGGATCTGGCTGCGATCCTGCTCGCGGCCTATGCAAACGCCGCCGAGCCCGACCCCGATTTCGAAACCCTGCTGCCTTTCTACAAAGTCTACCGGGCGTTCGTGCGCGGCAAGGTCGATTCCTTTCTCGGCGCGGACGCCAAGGCCGCAGCGGAGGTACGCCAGGAGGCCGTGGATCTGGCGCGAAGCTATTTTCTCCTGGCGCTGGGCTACCTCACCCCCTGCACGCTGATTCTGACCTGCGGCCTCATGGGATCGGGGAAAACCACCCTCGCCCAAAGCCTGGCGCGAGTCACGGGGGCCGAGTTGCTGCGCTCGGATCTGGTACGCAAGGAATTGGCCGGAGAACGGGCAACGGAAGGAGCCTCCGCACCCTACGAGCAAGGCATCTATGCGCCTTCCTGGTCGGGCCGAACCTATGCGCGGCTTGCCGAACTGGCGGAGCAGGCCCTGCGGCCGGGGCGCGGCGTCATCGTCGATGCATCCTTCGTCCGCGCCGAGGACCGGCAACGTTTTTACGATCTGGCGCAACGGACGGGTCGCCCCGTACTGCTCGTCCATCTGCACGGCGAGGAGGCGACCCTGGCGCAGCGTCTACGAGAGCGCACCGCCGCCGGGACGGACGCCTCGGATGGCCGTGCTGAGTTGCTGCCGGCCCAGCAGCGCGCCTTCGAACCTCCCGACCCCGGCGAAAAGCCGCTGAGGCTCGATGCGCACCTGCCGCTTCCTGAGCAGGCGGATCGCACGCTGTGCACCATCCTTCAAAGGGCAGGAACGATCCTATGAGCAATTCGCCGCACCCTCACCTTCGCGATGCCTGGGTTCTGTTTTTTGTTTTGGGCGTCATCATGATCAATTTTCCCTTCATCCATATTTTCAACAAGGATATCCTGATCTTCGGCATTCCCCTGCTGGTGCTGTACTTTCTGGTGGGCTGGCCCCTGTCGATTCTGGTGGTCTACATATTCGCGCGCATGCTCGAAAAAACGGAAAAATCCCGGTAAAGCGACGGCATGATAACCATCGAATTCGTCATCTTCATTACCCTGGGCTATTTCGCCCTGCTCTTCGCGGTGGCCTACTATGCCGACCGGCGCCGCGAACTGGGCCGCAGCATCATCTCCAATCCCCACATCTATTCCCTGTCCCTCGCCGTCTATTTCACCACCTGGACCTTCTACGGCAGTGTCGGCCGCGCCGCCACCTCGGGACTGGATTTCCTGCCCGTCTATCTCGGCCCGACCCTCATCGCCTTTGCCTGGTGGTTTCTGCTGCGCAAGATGGTGCACATCAGCAAGGAACAGAACATCGTCAGCATCGCCGACTTCATTTCGAGTCGCTACGGCAAATCGGCGCCCCTGGGCGCCATCGTCACGGTCTTCGCGGTGGTCGGCATCATGCCCTACATCGCCCTGCAGCTCAAGGCGGTCTCCCACACCTTTGAGCTCATGATGGCGGCCGGAGCGAATCAGGGAGCGGCCCGCGGCATCCTGGCCGGCCTGCCGCCCTATCTCGACACGGCCTTCATCATCGCCGCCGTCCTGGCCCTGTTCGGCGTACTCTTCGGCGCCCGCCGCCTCGACGCCGCGGCGCGCCACGAAGGCCTGGTCGCCGCCATCGCCCTGGAATCACTGATCAAGGTCGTGGCCTTTCTGGCGGTGGGGATCTTCGTCACCTACGGCATGTTCAACGGCTTTTCCGATATCTTCACCCGCTTTCTGGAGACCTTCCCCGACCGCAAAAGCCTGGTCATGCTCGGCACCGAGCAGATCCCCTACGCCAAATGGTTCACCCTGACCTTCATTTCCATGATGGCGGTCATGTTCCTGCCCCGCCAGTTTCACATCATGGTGATCGAAAATTCCGACGAGAACCACATCCGCAGCGCGATGTGGCGTTTTCCCCTCTACATGTTTCTCATCAACCTCTTCGTGCTGCCCATCGCCCTGGGGGGACTGCTGCTGAGCGGCGGCGACACGACCAACGCCGATTACTTCGTCATCCACCTGCCCCTCGATGCCGGCCACACCTGGCTCGCCCTGCTGGTGTTTCTCGGCGGTTTTTCCGCCGCCGCGGGCATGGTGATGGTCGAATCGGTCGCCCTGGCGACCATGATCCTCAACCACCTGGTCATGCCCATCATCATCCGCCTGCACATCGACAAGAGCGTCGGTCTCTCCGATCTGCTCATCAACATCAAGCGCCTGGCCATCGTCGCCGTGATTTTTCAGGGGTACCTTTACTACAAGATCATCGGCGATTCCCTGGCGCTGGTGAACATCGGCCTGATCTCCTTTGTCGCCGCCACCCAGTTCGCGCCGGCGGCCATCGGCGGACTGTATTGGCAGCGCGGCAACCGGCGCGGCGCCACCTACGGCATCCTGCTCGGTTTCCTGGTATGGTTCTACACCCTGATGGTGCCCTCCTTCGTACGCTCGGGCTGGCTGAAAAGCGAGATCCTCGAAAAAGGCCTCTTCGGCCTGAGCATCCTTCGGCCCACCGAACTTTTCGGCCTTTCGGGCTTTGACCTGTGGAGCCACTCCCTGTTCTGGAGCCTGTTTTTCAACCTTTCGGCCTATCTGGTCTTTTCGCTGTTCACCTCGCCCAGCCGCATCGAGCAGGAGCAGGCCGAAAAATTCGTCAACGCCTACGGCTATCAGGAGGAGGAACAGACCCGCAAGCGCATCAGCAAGGCGCCCACGGTTATGGAATTCGTCGATCTCATGGCCAAGTTCATCGGCGAAAAGCAGGCCCATGCCTCCATCACCGAATATCTGGGCAACCGCGAAATCGACGAGCGCGGCAGTCTGTCGGAATATGAGCTGCCCAATCTCAAACGCTTCACCGAACGCACTCTGGCCGGCTCGGTGGGCGCCGCGCCGGCGCGCATCATCATCGAGAACTACCTCTCGGCGCGGGGCAGCAAGATGGAGGATGTCTTCGACATCTTCGGCTCGGTGACCCTGAGCCGCACCACCAGCCGCGAACAGCTCGGCGTGCTTTACGAATCGGCGCGCATCGTCGCCGGCGGAGAAAAACTCGATGCCATTTTCGAGCAGATCCTCGACTTGCTCTTTCAGCAGTTCAAATTCGACCTGTGCGTCATCCGCATGCTCGAAGAGGATAAGAACACCCTGGTGGTGCGCTGCCAAAAAGGCATGACTTCCGAGCACCTGGGCGAGTCGGAGCGCGAGATCACCCTGAACACCTACATCGGCGAAGCCTTCCTCACCAATTCGGTGCTCAAGGCCAATGACACGGATTTTCTCGACAAGCCCCATTCGGCCCAGATCATTCATCGCGAAGGCATCAAATCCTTCGCCCACGCGCCGATCACCATGGAAGGCCAGCCGGTGGGCGTGCTCTCGGCCTTCTCACGCTCGGTCAAGGGCATTTTCACCGATGAATTCATCGCCCTGTTCCGCAGCATCGCCGGCCAGATCGGCATCGCCTGGCGTAACGCCATCCAGACCGACAAGCTCATCGAAGCCCGCGGCCGCGAACGGGAACTGGAAATCGCCATGAACATCCAGATGAGCCTGCTGCCGGCCAGCACGCCCAAGCTCAGGGGCTTATCCCTGGGGGGCATCTGCGTACCGGCCAGCCAGGTCGGTGGCGATTACTACGACTATCTGGTGCGCGACGATCAGAGCATCGACCTGGTGATTGCCGATGTTTCCGGCCACAACGTCGGGGCGGCCCTGCTCATGGCCGAAACGCGGACCTTCATCCAGGCCCGCGCCCGGGGCATCCACACGCCCTCGCAACTCCTGGCCGAACTCAACCGCTTTTTCTACGACGATCTGACCCGTGCCGAATTGTTCATCACCTTGTTTTACATCAACTACAACACCGAAACCCGCCGGGTCACCTATGCCAACGCCGGCCACAACCCGCCCCTGGTCTGGCGGTACGGCAAGCGCTGCTGCGAATGGCTCGACGCCGAAGGCCTGATTCTCGGCGTGAAAAAAGAGGTCAGCTTCCAGGAAGAACGCACCACCCTCAACCCCGGCGACGTGGTTCTGCTCTATACCGACGGCATCATCGAGGCTCACAATGATCGCGATGAGCTCTTCGGCACCGAACGCCTTTGCGCCCTGCTCCAGGAGCATCATGCCTTGGATCCGGAGATGCTGATTCCGTGCATTCTCGACCAGGTCAGGTTGTTTACCGGCGTGCAGAATTTTGCCGACGATGTCTCCATGATCGCCTTGCGGGTCGAGCCCTGAGCAGGTGCGCGGAAAACAGACATGGCGGACCTTGACGACTTATGCTATTGTTATGATTGATTCAAAACATTTTGATTGCCGCTTTCCCGCTGTTTTTTTCGGCCGCGCGTGAACACGCCGGGTCATGTCCATATGCAAAGGAGACTGCGATGATTCTGAAGGTGGAAGAAAAAGGCAACGTGGTGACGATCCAGGTCAAGGAAGAACGGCTGGACGCCCACAACAGCGGAGAGCTCAAGAGCCAGATGCTGAGTCTCTTCGAGGAGGGAAAAAATCACATCATCATTGATCTTCAGGAAGTACGCTTTGTTGATTCATCAGGTTTGGGGGCGTTGGTTTCGGGGTTCAAGAACGCCAGTGCGCGCAACGGCAATCTTAAACTCTGCGGTCTGCAGCCTCAGGTCAAGTCCATGTTCGAGTTGACCCGCCTGCACCGGGTATTTGAAATTTTCTCGGGAATCGAGGAAGCGCTGGCCAGTTTCTGAGGGGTCTTTCGGGGGGCCTAATGATCGACGAAAAAATCGAGGTGGACATCAAAGTCCCCAACCAGACGCGCTACCTCAGCCTGATCGGCAAGATTGGGGAAGATGTCGCCAGAACCCT
>NZ_JAUVWH010000138.1 GCF_030604225.1 Geoalkalibacter sp. | reverse complement strand
GCCGTCGCCCTGCGCGGCGGGTCGCCCGACATCACCATCGGCGTCATCGATCTCGACGGGGTGGCCCCCAACCACCCGGATCTGACGGCCAATCTGACCGACGGCACCAGCAAGTTGGTGACGTCCATGAACTTCGCGGTCGCGCCCATCGTCGCGCAGACCGCGGCCGGTCTGGGCGGCAACCACGGCACCCAGTGCGCCGCCTCGGCCACCGCCGCCTTCGATGACAATCGCGGCATGCCGGGCGTCGCGCCCAACTGCCACCTCATCGGCGCGCGCATCGGCGGCGCCGCCAACACGGTGCTCATGGCCGATATCTACCTGTGGGTCGGCGGCTTCCTCAACGGCTCCACGGCGGCGGGCTTTCCGGCCGCGCCTCCGGCCCGCGCCGCCGATGTGATTTCGAGTTCCTGGGGGTCCAACGGCCTGGCCCTTTCCAACACCATCCGCGACTGCTTTGATTTCCTCACCACCTACGGGCGCGGCGGCCGCGGCTGCGTGCTGTGCTTTTCCCTGGGCAACACCGGCTATCTCGATTTCACCAACGCCGCGGGAGCACTGTTTCGCGCCTGGCCGACCTACCAGAAAACCATCGCGGTGGGTTCAAGCATCAACGTCAACCCCACCAATCCCATTCCCGTGTCTTTTCATGCCGACCCCAACGGCAACGTGAACAATATCGCCACGGCCGTCGACCGGCGCGCCCTGTTCAGCCCCTTCGGCGCCACCGCCCTGCGCAAGCCCGACCTGGTTTCGCCCTCGCACACCGCCTACAACGGCGCGGGCAATCTCATCGACCCGATCCTGTCGGCGGTGCGGGTCGGCACGGGCAACGTGGACGGCTGCCCGGGCCCTGCCACCTGTAACGACTACGCCGTCTCCTTCGGCGGCACCAGTCATTCCACCCCGACCGTAGCGGGTGCCGTGGCCCTCATCCTTTCGGCGCGCCCCACCTTGAACTGGGTGCAAGTGCGCGACATTCTGCGCCAATCCTGCGCGCGCATCGACGCAGGCCAGGCCAACGCCATCGGGCAATGGCAGGATCTCGACGGCGATGGACTGATCGATTACAGCCGCTGGTACGGCGCCGGGCGCCTTGACGTGCAGGCCGCCGTGGGCCTGGCCCTGGACGGAACCCTGCCCCTGGCGGACGTCCACGTGCGCGAGAATCTCGCCGACACGGGTACCGTGCCCTCCGCCGGCAACTGGTGGGCGAGCCCGGACATCTGGGTGCGCCAGGATGCCGCGACACCCATTCCGGCCCTGGCCTGGAGCGATCCGCCGCCCCATCAGAATGCGCGGCGCGGGCAAAACAATGCAGTGTTCTGTCGGGTGCGCAACCGCGGCACGGCGGTGGCGACAACCGTCTATGTCCGGGCCATGCTGACCCATTGGGCCGGCCTGGAGTTCGTCTACCCGGCCGATTTCCAACCCTCGAACAATGTCGGCGCGCCGGTTCCCAATCCCCTGGTGCCGGGCACCTACCTGATCGGTGAAGCGCGCATCGACAATCTCGGCGTCGGCGCCGATCAGATCGTCAAGTTCACCTGGCCCCAGGCGTTGATTCCCCCGGCCACGGTGATGGTCGGCGGAGCCACCGTTCACTGGCATCCCTGCCTGCTGGTGGAAGCCTCGCCCCACGACGGCCCCGCGCCTGTCGGCGGGCTCGCGGTGCCGGTGCAGGGCAACAACAACATCGCTCAGCGCAACATCAGCATCGTCGACGCCGGCGACGCGGATGCCGACCTCTTCGTGGGCATGATCGCCGGCACGCGCAGTGTCTTCGGCGTGGCGACCCTGATCCTCGACGCCGGCCTGCTGCGCGGCGCCACCTCCATCCGTCTGCACCTGGCCGACGCGCGGGCCATGAAACAACTGACGGCGGGCATCCGCCAGGCCGTGGCCGAGCAACTGGTTCCGGCGCCGCGGGACAAAAAAGATGATCCGTGCGCGGTGATCATCGAACAGCACACCCGCCTGAGAATCGTCTGCGGGCCCTGCGAGACGGTCATCGAAGCGGCGCCCGGATCAAGGATCCTCACCTGCGGCAGTCGCCCCGGCGAACCCGCGAAGGTCAATTTCATCAAGCATCAGAATCTGGAGGCGGTGGAACTGGTGGGATTGCATGGCCGCATCGAAGTCCCCTTGCGTCTGGCCGGCAACCAGTACGTGCCCTTGCTGGTCGCGGTCACCGGACCTGCCGAGGGGGACTTGCACCTCGCCCAGCGGCGTGGCGACGGCGAAATTTCGGCGGGGTATGGCATTCGCCGGACTCGTTCCTAAAAACCGGCGTTGAGGGTTTTGAAAAAACCACCCCGCGCCGCATCCCGGTCGGGCGCGGCAGGGGGTGGTTGAAGGTAATGAAAAAATACGCGGCCCGTCACAGGGCGGGCCGCTCGATCTGTTGATTAACTTTTTAGCGGACTAATGCTTGATGGCCTCCACCGGGCAGACGTCATCGCAGGCTCCGCAATCCGTGCAGGCTTGCTTGTCGATGACATACATGGGGTCGCCGGGGCTGATGGCTTCCACCGGGCAAGCCGATTCGCAGGCTCCACAGGTTGTGCAGTCTTCGGTAATGTAATGCGTTCCCATAACCTCTCCTCCATGCTTGGTTGGTGTGATGGGCACAAGGCCACCGGGCTCACTATAGCGCCATTTTTTTCGAATGCAATCGCTGCCCCTCATTCATCTCTAGGTGCATCCCATAGCAAATCAGTGTCACCACGGAGCACGCAATGCCCACTTGTACACACGGCTCTTTTATGCGAGTCTAATAGCCTGGATTTGTTGCCGTATTCTTGATGGACCGGAAATGTTTCCGCCAGGGACGGATGCCATGAGAAACCTGATGACGCAGTGTTGCGAGGTGGAGAGGACGATAGCTAAAATCTACCGTCTGCTGGCGACAATGGAAGGATTGCCTCCCGAAATCAGAGGGGTCTTCGGCGAACTGGCTCTCGACGAGGAAGATCATGCGGTGCAGATTGAATGCGCCCTTGAGATCCCCGACGACAGATTTTCCCCCTGCGTCGAAATCCCCGAAGCGAACAATCTGGCCCTTGACCTCTTGCAACGGGCCAAAGCCATTTTGGCTGACGTCCGCGAGCATCCCAAGTCACAAGCGGATGCAGTGGGCGTCGCCATGGATCTGGAACAGGATTTCCGGCGCATGCACCTCTTTGCCGTCGCGCATTTCCCCGAAGAGCGCCTGAAAACCATGTTCAGCCGCTTTGCCCGTTACGAGGAAGCGCATCTGAGGCTGCTGGAGCCCTTCCTCGCGGACGGTCCACAATAGTTTTTCTTGCCCTAGAGCACGCAAGCGTTGAAGCCAATAGCCGTCCGCTCCAATCAATAAGGCCGCGAACAGAAATGCTCGCGGCCTTATTGATTGGTCAATACGGAAAATGAGGCTTGGTGACTCAATTTTTTCGGCGACGAAACGCCGCGACAGCGACCAGCCCCCCCCCGAGAAGAATCAGGGTCGAAGGCTCTGGAATGGGATCAACCGAGGCCCCAACACCGTTAATACCAGCACCCGCGCGGAAAATGTCAGCGGCATTTTGCTGGCTGTCATTCCAGATCTGGATATTGTCGAGATAGCCCAAAAAGGACTGATTGGAATTTCGATTAATACCGAGGCGGAAGTTCTGCAAACCACCGGGATTGAAGGCAGCCGTATTCACCAAATCGCCATTGAAATATAAGCGCACGTTGCTTGCATTAAATTTCTGTACGACAATGTTTTGCCAGACATCAAGAGTCGGAGCTCCTATGGTTAGCACCGGATTGTCAGTTGTCGTACGAGAAACGAAGCGATAAGAGCCGTTATGGCTGTCGATCTGCCAGGAAAAATCAGCCGTTGAAGAGGTATTGTTGCTGAACAGCGCCTTAAAGGTTCCCTGATCAAGCACGGCCGTGTTGACCCACAGAGACAGGGTCCAGTCCGGCATGCCGCCGGGGCCCGAGACCTGAAGGTAATTGGCCGACAAGCCATCTGAAAAGTAGGCTTGTTTCGACAGGTCCGGCGTACCGCCTACCGCAGAGAGGTCGTAGCTCGTTGAGAAACCGCTCGTGTCAGCCAAGGTAAAATTGTCGAAGGTATAATGAGCGATGAGAACGGCATGGCTCGACGAAGCGCTGAAAAAAGCAATAAACGCCAGCACCGCCAGCGTTAAAAAGGATTTTTGCATGGGTCCGCTCCTTGTTTGAAATAAACAAAAAATTAAGATATCGTTATCGCCGAATTTTTTCATGCAAAAACCAAACCATCCAACAAGGCATTGAATTTTATAACTTTTTCAAAATACTCAAAACATTCACTGTAAAGATTTTCGACAAAACACGCCACAACAAAACAGCCAATAAAAGACAAAAGCGTTTAGAAAACAATGCCTTAATCGCTGACACAACGAAACCGACAAATCATCGAAAATGTCGAAAATATTGACATAACAAAAGCAGTCGCGCACATTTTTCGCATTTCTTTACTTTATCCACACAAAGAGACGACCATGCGACCCTTCCTTGCCAAAATCAGCTATCCGGTGCTCATCCTGCTGACCCTCCTGCTGGGACTCTCGCCCTTTGTTCCCGAACCCCATCTCATGGAAAAGCTGCGCATGCTCAGGGAGGGCAGCCTCTCTCGCCCCCTGGATATTTTCGACCTGTTCTTTCACAGCCTGCCCGCCATGGTGCTCGGCATCAAATTCGGCCTTGAGCGTCCCTGGCGAAAAAATGCAAAGTGAAGCACGGCAAGATCCTCAAGGCTACGATTTCCGGCGCTGCAAGCTGTGCGGGCAGCAGGCCGCGGAGCCCTTCTGCCGCCTGACAGGGGGAACCCTTCAGGTCTGCCGGCACTGCGATTTTCATTTCCTCGACCACCTCGATCCCCTGCCTTCGGGCAACGAGGAGCAGCCCCGGGAGTTGGACGAGAAATCCTGGAAATACATTTCCGAACGCCTGGGCACCGGCGAGGGCGAACTTCCCTGGCGCCTGCGCCTGGTGGAAAAATATTGCCGCCTGCCCGGCGCTCAGTGCCTGGATATCGGGGCGGGCGTCGGGCAGTTTCTCCTGCTCTTGCGCGCCGCCAAGGCCAACGGCACCGGCATCGAGCCAAGCCGCCTGCGCCGGCTGTTCGCCCGGCGTGAATTCGATCTGCACCTGGAGGAGCAAACCATCGAGGCGCCGCAATGGCGGGAGAAATACAGCGAATATTTCGATGTCATCACCCTCTGGGATGTCATCGAGCACGTCAACTTTCCCGCCGAAACCCTTAGCTGCGCCTTCCAACTGCTCAAGCCCGGGGGCGCCCTGCTGATCGACACCCCCTCGCGCACGGTCCTGCCCTACCGCCTCAGCCTAGTCGCCGCTCGCCTGAGCGGCGGCCGCGTGCCGCTGTTTCTGTCCAGCTACTATTCCGCCTTGCCCTACGGGCACAAGCAGATCTTCACCCCCCGACAATTAACGCGCTTGGTCGCGCAGGCCGGTTTTCAAATCCTCACCCAGGGGGCCGGTTACGATGAGCTGCTGGGCCTGCGCCCGCCGCTGCTGCGACCCAGAAGCAAAATCATCCTGGTGGCGCGCAAGCCGGTTGCAGGCTGAAACTACTCAGAGAGAAACAACTTGAAATCCAGGGGAATGGGCGCTTCCAAGGCCAACTCCAAACCGCTGACGGGATGCCTGACATTGAGTTTCCAGGCGTGCAGGAGGTGGCGGGCGACGGCGACGCACCGCCCGCCGATCTCCACAAAGGCGGGGCCGCCATAGAGCACGTCGCCAAGCAGGGGATAGCCTTCGCCAGCCAGGTGGGCGCGAATCTGGTGGGTGCGACCGGTGCGGGGGCGAGCTTCGACAAGGGCAAAATTATCGCCCCTCTCACGGGTGCTGAAGCTGGTTTGCGCGGCCAGTCCGCCGCTGCGCACGGCGATGGTGCGGCCGCGACTTTTGGCCTTGAGATGGTTGGAGACGGCGAAGGTCGCCGGGGGATGGCCGGCCACCAGGGCAAGGTAGAACTTTTCCACTTCGCGGGCACTGAACTGACGGGCCAGCTCGCGGTTGGCCTCGGCGGTGAGCGCCAGAAGAAGCACGCCGCTGGTGTCCTGATCGAGACGGTGCAGCAGAATCGGGGGATTGTCGTGACGTCCGAGCACCGCCGCGGCCAGATCCTGGGCATTGGGACCGCCACCGCTGGTGCGATGGGAAGGTAGGCCGGCGGGCTTGTTGACCGCCAGCAGCCAGTCATCCTGGTAGAGAACGGCGAGACGCGGCAGCGCTTGGGGCTCATCGACCGCGACCAGCGCCAGGATTTTCTCCCCGCCGCGCAGCAGATGGCCGGCACGGCGCCTCACCTGGCCATCGACCCGCACCCGGCCTTCATCCAAGGCCTGCTTGACCTTTTTTCGCGAGGTTCCGGCGATGCTGCGCGCGAGAAACAGGTCGAGGCGTTCGCCGGCGGCACTCGCGGCAACGCTGAGGCGATGGGGCAAGGGTCGAGCCGCCTGCTCGGTCATGGCACCTTACCCGACCATCCCCTCAAGCCCGCGCGGGCTCAGATCGGTGATTTTCACCACCACGGCCCGACCCACCAGGTCCGCGGAGCCGGGGAAGAACACCTGCAGGTAGTTGCGCGTCAATCCCTTGCGCACCCCGGCGCTGATGCCGCCTTCCACCACCACCTCCAGTTCGTGCCCGATGAAGCGCCGGGCATAGGCCTGGGTTTTGTCTTCGCCCAGGGCGCGAACCCGGGCCGCGCGTTCCTTGATGATCTCCCCCGGCACCTGATCGGGCATGGTCGCGGCGGGGGTGCCGGGACGCTTGCTGAAGGGAAAGACGTGCAGATGGGTCGCGGGGAGACTCTCGATGAAGCGCAGGGTGCTGGCGAATTGCTGCTCCGTTTCGCCGGGGAAGCCGACGATCACATCCAAACCGATGGCCGCCTCGGGCAAACGGTTGTGAATGCCCTCGATCATGCGCCGGAAAAATACCGTGTCGTAAATCCGGTTCATGCGCTGGAGAACCTGATCGTCGCCGGATTGCAGGGGAATATGGAAGTGGGGGCAGATCACCGGGGATTCGGCCATCAGATTCACCAGGGCGGCGGGAATCTCCGTCGGCTCGATGGAGCCCAGGCGCAGGCGCCGCACCGGCGTTTCGTCCTCGATGCGGGCCACCAACTCGCGCAGGGAGCAGGCCGGGGAGAGATCGGCGCCGTAGCCGCCGATGTGAATGCCGGTGAGGACGATTTCCGGATAGCCGGCCTCCACCAGTTGCCGCACCTGCGCCAGGGCCTCGTCGGGCGGCAGGGAACGGCTGCGGCCGCGGGCATGGGGAATGATGCAGTAGCTGCAGAAGGCATCGCAGCCGTTCTGGATCTGCACAAAGGCGCGGCTGCGCTCGGAAAAGCGCGACAGGCGCAAAGGCACCGCCTCGCGCGCGCGACCGATGTCCGAGACCTTGACCTGGGGCGTTTCGGCCACGTCCTGCAAGAGGTCGAGAAACTCCTTTTTCTCGGCGTTGCCGATGACCAGGGCGACGCCGGGTAAATTAACCAGTTTGTCGGGCGCCACCTGGGCATAGCAGCCCGTCACCACCACGCGCGCGGCGGGGTTGAGGCGCCGGGCGCGGCGGATGAGATTGCGTGACTGGCGGTCGGTGGCGGCGGTCACGGTGCAGGTGTTGACAATGACCAGATCCGCGCCCTCCTCGAAAGGCAGAAGTTCATAGCCGGCGCCCAGCAGGCGCTCTTCCATGGCGGCGGATTCGTACTGGTTGGTCTTGCAGCCCAGGGTGGTCACACTAACCGTCGTCTTCAAGCGATCCAACCTCCTCCCAGAACCCGGTCCCCCTCATAGAACACCGCCGCCTGACCGGGCGTCACGCCCATTTGCGGGGCGTCGAAGCGCACCTCGGCGCGGCCGTCGGGCAAGGCGCTGATGGTGGCGGGCACCTCCTCATGACGATAGCGGATGCGGC
>NZ_JAUVWH010000068.1 GCF_030604225.1 Geoalkalibacter sp. | reverse complement strand
GAAAGTTACACACCCAAAAGTTCCAACCAAGGAACATGGAGACAAAGATGGCTGAAGGTACAGTGAAGTGGTTCAACGACGCGAAGGGTTTTGGTTTTATTGAGCAGGACAGCGGACCTGACGTGTTCGTCCACTTTTCCGAAATTCAAGGCAACGGCTTTAAATCCCTCGCCGAGGGCGACCGTGTGAACTTTGAGGTCACGCAAGGCCAAAAAGGTCCGCAGTCGGCCAACGTGCGTAAAATCTAATACTCTAGATTTTCAGAGCGCATGCGAAAGAGCCCCGCGAATTCTTGCGGGGCTCTTTTTCTTTCGCGAAAAACGGAAAGGACGGTCGAATGGCCAGAAAACCCAACTACGGTTTCGAGAAACGCCAGAAAGAAATCGCCAAGAAGGCGAAACAAGACGAAAAGAAAAAGCGCAAACTCGAGCCCCCTCTCGACGCGTCCCAGGAAACAGCGGAACCGAATCCGGAAGAGTAGCCCCCTGCCAGCAACGGCGGAACTACCGATCTCATTTGCAGCGCATCATCTTCTTGCCGCCTTCAAAGAGAACTTCCATCTTTTGCGACCCGACCAGGCGCTGCACCAGGCCGACACCGAAGACGGGGTGGTTGATCAGGGATTTGACCTTGTAAGCTCCGGTCATGGAATAGTCCCTGGCGGCGTCGCTGTTCATGCTTTCCCGCAGGTCTTCCCATTCCCGGTGCTCGGCTTTTTGCTGGGATATGACCCTGCGACTCTCGGGATCCTTGGTCTTCGTGGGAGGACGATATTTGTGCTCACGTCCGCATTTCGGGCACCGCACATTTTCCGGCGCCTTTTCAGCCAGGCTGAGAATAACATGAAGGGTATTTTTTTGGCACTTGGTGCAACGGGCTTCGATCGCATCCCCAACCGAAATGGCGAGATTTTCCATGGACGTGCTCCCTAAATGGATGGGCGAGCCGAAGATAGCCAGGGAGATCGCTGGAATCCAGGGACAGGCGTGAGGTCGACGGACAAGAAAGATATCCCCACGCCGTAGCTGCATCTCCGTGTGGCGTGAAGGACGATGGTGTTTGCGGAAGGTCGAGAAGAAAAGAATATGAATGCATAGTACACCGTTTGCGAAGGAAAAGATACCCTGGTTGACAGGCGGCGCCGGGGACTCCGATAATGGCGCGATTTTTCGACGGGCATGTTTGAGGAAAGGACGGACCCATGGTTTTTGATGTGCTGAAAAAACTTCTGCGGCCTGCCGCGGTGGAGCAGGGCGAGGCAAGGAATGTGGGCGAGCCCGTGCAGGTGGCCACCTGCGTGCTGCTGCTGGAGGCGGCTCATGCCGATGAAAGGCTGCGCGAGGTGGAGTTGCGCCTGGTGGAGAACATCCTCTCGGACAAGTTCGCCCTCTCGCCCCAAGCGACCGCCGAATTGATGGATCTTGCAGAACGGGTCAGGCGCGAGAGCTTCGATCTCTATCAGTTCACCCGAGAAGTTAACGAGAATTTCAGCGGGGAACAAAAGCTTGCGGTTCTGGAAAATCTGTGGCGGGTGATTTATGCCGATGGACACCTGGACAGCCATGAGGAAGCGCTGATGCGCCAGTTGACCAGTCTGCTGCGTCTCTCTCACCGGCAGATGATCGAGGCCAAGCTGCGGGTGCAGCGAGAGCGATCGGAACCCGACGGCGCGGGCCTTTGAGCAGCGTCCCTTTCACCAGCCTGACGGCTTGGGCCCATCGGCTGCTCGCGGAGGTGCTCGTGAGCGGCGATTTGGCGGTGGATCTGACCGCCGGCAACGGTTGGGACAGCCTTTTTCTCTGGCGCCGGGTGGCGCCGTTGGGACGGGTTTTGGCCTTCGATGTGCAGGCGGCGGCGCTCAACAATACGGCAAAACGGCTCAGGGAGGAGGGTGCACCGGTGTTTTTTTCCAAGGTGGAGACCCTTGGCGCGGATCCCGGTGTCCGGCTTGTCGAGGCCGGCCACGAGCAGGTAGGGCGTTGTCTGGCCGAGGGACCTCGCGCGGTGGTAGCCAATCTGGGGTATCTGCCGGGTGGCGACCGGAGTCTGGTCACGCGGCGCGAAACGACCCTGGCGGCCCTGGACGCAAGCCTCGCTCAGCTTTTGCCTGGCGGGCGACTGGCGGTCATCGCCTATCCCGGCCATGCCGGCGGTCGCGAGGAAACGCAGGCCGTGGCGAGCCTGCTGGCGGCGTTGCCGCCCAATGACTTTGAGGTGCTGGCTCTGTCCGCGGCCAATTACCGCGAGGCGCCGCGCCTCTGGGTGGCGCACAAGCGGGGCGCATGAAAAAATAATGTGGGCACCAAACAGCAAGGGCCGGAAATTCTCCGGCCCTTGCTGTTTTTGGTCGGTAGGTCAATAAATCTGGACTACTGGGGAATCACCACGCAGCAAATCAGTTCAACGCGGCGGTTGTGCTGGCGCCCTTCGGGGGTGTCATTGGTGGCGATGGGCTGGCTTTCGCCGTAGCCGCGGGCCACCAGGCGCTTGGCGTCGATGCCGTGCTGCTTGATCAGGGCGTCGCGCACCGCATTGGCGCGGCGCTCGGAGAGTTTCTGGTTGTAGGCGTCGGTGCCGATGCTGTCGGTGTGCCCGGCGATGAGGATGTAGGGCACCTGGGGATACTGCCGGATGAATGCAGCGGCGCGGTCGATGTCGGCCTTGTGCCGCGGACGGATGTCGGCCTTGTCGAAGTCGAATTCGATGTGGAGCTTGAGTTCGATGGGGCAACCACGCTCATCGACGATCACGCCGCGCGGGGTGTCGGGGCACTGGTCGAGGTGATCGGGCACGCCGTCGCCGTCGCTGTCGATAATGGCCACGGCGGGGGCCGGAGCCGGGGCGGCGACAGCCTTGGGCGTGAGGAACACGGTTTCGACGAAGGAGGCCATGCCGGCCTGGGAGATCAGCGCGGCATCGGTGGTGGCGGAGCCGCACTCACCGGCCTGAGCGACTTTTTCCAGCAGCTGACGGCCGGCGGCGCTGTCGCCGATGGCGATGGTGTAGATGCACAGGCGATCACCCATTTCGGCCTTGATTTTCTTGGCGGCGGCGGGGGCGTCTTCCATCTGCAGACCATCGCTGATGACGATGATCGCCGATTTGCCCTGGGTGCCGGCGAGATCCTGGCCGGCGGCGAGCAGGGCGGCGCCCAGCGGGCTGTTGCCGCCGGCGTATTTGATTTTGTCCAGGCCCTGCTGGAAACCGCTTTGGGTATGGCTGGTCATGCCGTAGACCAGGTCGGTGAGATTCGGGGACTGGCGGTCGCTGTGACCGAAGCTGCGCAGGCCGCCGTTGAGGGCCAGGTCGGCGGGAATGCTGCGGTTGATGGCGGATGCCAGGTTTTTGGCGCTTTGCAGGTCGCGCTGGGCGGGGGTGCCCATGGTCATGGAGGCATCCAGGATCACCTGAAAGTTGTTCACCTTGGCGTCATACTGGCCGGCGGCGAAGTTGGCGGGGGTGAATTCCGTGGGTTGCTTGTCGGCCTTGAGTCCCGCGCAGCCGGCGAAAAGGCCGGCGATCAGGAAGAGCCCGAGCGTGGTGAGGGTTGTTTTTCTCATGTTTGACCTCCTGGATGAAAAACGTCATGCCGATGTTTGGGATCCGGCCTCATGAAAAGCCGGACACGAATATTATAGGCAAGTTATATCACCTGCAAGCCGTTTTTCAATTTAATGGGAAAAATTTCTTGGCAGGCGGCTTCGCCGAAGGGGAGGTGAAAAACAGGAGTGGTTTCTTAGGTGTCGGAAAGAGAAAGAGGGAAAAAGGCTTGGAAGGTCGTGCCGTTTTCGGCGGAGGAGGTAAAGGTCAGGGCGCCGGCCAGGTAATCCTCGGTCAGCAGGCGCATGCTGTAGGTGCCCAGGCCTCGCCCCTGGCCCTTGGTGGAAAAGGAGCGCTGAAACAGGTGCGGCTGAACCTGTTGGGGAATGACCCCGGGATTGTGGACCCAAAACAGCATCCCCTCGTCCTGGCGGCGGCAGCCGAGGGTCACGGTTTGCCGGGCCCGGCAGGCCTCCAGGGCATTTTTCGTCATGTTGCCCAGCACCCGGCCGAGCAGCGCGGCATCGCTGACGAACCACAGGTCTTCAGGACCATCATCGATGCGAATGTCTTTATCCATGGCCACGGGGTGGCGCTGATAGATCTCGGCCGCCTGGCGGATCAGAGCGCGGGCGTTGAGGGTGCTGGGAGCGATCTGCAGTTCGCGGTTCTCGGCGGCGAGCAGCATGCGCTGGGCGTGGATCTCATCGACGATCTGCGATGCGGCGGAATTGATGAGCTGAAGAATTTCCGGCAGTTCGGGATCGGCGGGATGTTGGGCAAGGAGTTCGGAGAAGCTTTTGACGCTTCCCGCCAGATTGAGGATGTCGTGAAAGAATATATGCTCCAGGGCGGCGCGGCGCTTCTGGTGGCTGAGATTTTCAATGGCGAAAAGAACGAATTGCTGTTCCTGGTGAACGAAGGGGGTGGTATGAATGCGCAGGTCAAGGGCCTCGTGCCGCCCCTGGTGCTCGCTGGTCAGGCGGTATTCCTGCGCGTCGCCCCGGCCGGCCAGGCCGGCGAGGATGGCGTTGACCGCTCCGCAATGACGGCAGGCCTCGGCTGTCCCGCAGCCGCCGGGCATGATCCGGGCATTGACACAACCGAACAGTTCGCCCGGGCGCAGGCCAAGTCCCGTCGTCTCGTCGGTGGCGGCGAGAAAGGTGAGCAGGGCACGGTTGCTGAAGACGATCTGCCGTTGCGGGTTGAGAACGGCAAGGAGGGTGGGAACGGCGTCGAGCAGCTCACGGGTGAGGGAGCGCTGGGCGAAGAGCGCGGCCTCACTGGCGATTTGATGGTGGCCGGCGCGTTCGCTCGGCGCATGGCAGGTGCCGGGTTGCTGCATTTCCATGTTTTATTTTCTCCGTGGATTGTGTCATTTTTACGTGGGGAGCGGGGGGGCTGTCAACCCTGGGAGGCGGATTGAATCTGGCGGAGGCAGGAAGCGGGTTTGCGACGGAAGACGGACATTTTCTTTGGCCTTAAAGGCCTGCGGCACTTTGGGGAGGGTAGGGCATGGAAGGGCTGAGTCACCAGGAAGTCACGGTCCTGCTGGCCGGGCTCGGCGTGCTGCTTGCCGCCGCGCGCCTGCTCGGCGAGGTGGCGCGGCGCTTTCAACTGCCCGCCGTGTTCGGCGAGATTTCCGCCGGCATCCTGCTTGGCCCGACGGTGCTGGGAACCCTCGCGCCGGAACTGAGCAGCCTGCTGTTTCCGCGCAGCGGCGGCGGCGCGTTGTTGCTCGACGGCATCGTCACCCTGGCCATCGTCCTGTTTTTGCTGGTGGCGGGCATGGAAGCCGACATCTCCACGGTCTGGCGCCAGGGGCGGGCGGTGACCACCGTGGGTCTGGGCGGCATCATCTTTCCCTTCGCCACGGGCTTTGCCGCCGCCTGGTACCTTCCCGAACTCATGGGTCGCGACAGCGCCACCCCGCCCTTGATCTTCGCCTTGTTCATCGCCACCGCCCTCTCCATTTCGGCCCTGCCGGTCATCGCCAAAACCCTCATGGACCTGGATCTCTACCGCAGCGACTTGGGTATGATGATCGTGGCGGCGGCGGTTTTCAACGATCTCATCGGCTGGATCATCTTCGCCGTCATCCTGGGCATGCTGGGGGTGACGGGCAGCGCCGCCTTTTCCATCGGCACCACCATTGGCCTGACCCTGCTCTTCACGGTGCTGATGCTCACGGTGGCGCGCTGGTCCATCCATCGCATGCTGCCCTGGATTCAGGCGCATGCCAGCTGGCCCGGCGGGCAGCTGGGCTTTACCCTGTCCGTGGCGCTGCTCGGGGCCGCCTTCACGGAGTGGATCGGGGTGCACGCCATTTTCGGCAGTTTCCTGGTGGGCGTGGCCATGGGCGACACCCCCCATTTTCGTGAGCGCATCCGCGGCGTCATTGACCAGTTCGTGTCCTTTTTCTTTGCGCCCCTGTTTTTTGCCTCCATCGGCCTGAAGGTCAATTTCATCGACCATTTCGATCCGCTGCTGGTCGTGGTGGTGCTGGTCATCGCCTGTCTCGGCAAGGTGCTGGGCTGCGGTTTCGGCGGCCGCCTGGCGGGGCTCTCCCACCGCGAATCCTGGGCCATCGGCTTCGGCATGAACGCGCGCGGCGCGATGGAAATCATTCTCGGGCTGCTGGCGCTGCGTGTCGGGCTCATCAGCGAGCCGCTGTTCGTGGCGCTGGTCATCATGGCGATCCTCACCTCGCTGATGAGCGGGCCGGCCATGCAGCACATCCTGCGCCTGAAAAAGCCCCGCCGCTTCATCAATTATTTGCCGGCGCGCGCCCTGGTGCGCCTTGAGGGCCGCGTGCGGGACCAGGCCATCGTGGAACTGGCCACCACCCTCGGCACTCTGGACGGGATTCGCCCCGAGAGCATCATCGAAGCGGTGCTGGCCCGCGAGCGACTCATGCCCACGGGCCTGGGCAACGGCGTCGCGGTGCCCCACGCGCGCTTGCCCGGCTTGAGCCATCCGGTGGTGGCCCTGGGGCTTAGCGCCGGGGGCATCGATTTCGACGCCCCGGACAGCAAGCCGGCCCAGTTCATTGTGCTAATCCTGACTCCCGAGGAGGATAATGGCGCCCAGGTCGAGATCCTCGCCGACATTGCCCGCACCTTCCGCCGGCGGGAGTTTCGTCAGGCGGCCCTGGAGGTCAGCAACCTGACGGAGTTTCTCGCCCTGGTCAAAAGTTCCGGGGAGCGCTAGTGCCCCGCGCCGGGGCTTGTCCGCCCCACCCGCCTGCATTAAAGTGGCAAATCCGGTTTTATCCATCCCAAAGCAAAGGTATGTCTCGATGACTCCCAAGGATCCCTCCGGCCGTCCTGAAAAACCGTCCCTTTCCCTGGTTTCCCCGGCGCCTCGGCGCGCTTCCGAGGCCGGCAACGCCTTGACTTTCGAGGAGCGCCTGCGCGACGTGCGCCAGGCCGTCGGCAAGCAAAAATACCGTCTGATTCTCGCCGCGCGCGACGCTGAGGAACTGGTTCGCCGGTTGCCCTCCCAGGAGGTCTATCTGCTCATCAAGGAGCTGGGCATCGAGGACTGCATCGAGCTGCTGGCCCTGGCGACCACCGAGCAGATGACCACCTTCTTCGATCTGGATTTGTGGCGGGGGCAAAGCCTGGCGGCGCGGCCTACCCTGGAATGGCTGGCCATGTTGCTCGAAACGGGGGAGGAGAAGGTCGCCGCCACCGCGACGGAGATGGACTTCGAGCTGTTGACCCTGATGATGCGCCAGTTCATCACCATCACCCGCGGACTCGAATCGCTCACCGACGAGGACGCCCTCGCCGACGGGCGCTCGGATCGCATCTATGAGATGGATTTCGCCGACTCGGAAAGCGCCAAGATCGTCGGCTACTTTCTCGATATTCTCTATCGCCGCGAGCGCGATTTCTACCTGCTGCTCATGGAAGCGGTGCGCAACGAGACCGGTGCCGAAATCGAGGAGGCGGCCTTCACGGCGCGCGGCGCGCGGCTGCAGGACCGCGGCTTTCCCGAGCCTTTCGAGGCCCTGGGGGTATATGCCTACCTCGATCCCGCGCGTTTTTCCCCGGAGAGTCGCGCCAAGGTGCCTTTCCAGCCCGGCGAGGAGGGCGTGGCGGCACCGGGTTTTTTCCTCGCCCGGGCGCCCGGGCGGCTGCTGGGAGAGATCCTGTCCCGCGGTCTGGAGCCCGATGCCTGTTGGGAGCTCACCTACCTGATCAACAAGACGATGATCGCCGAGCGCGTCGACGTGGGCGATGTCGAGCAGGTGAGCGAGGCCATGGGCGAAGTCTACCGTTATCTCAATATCGCCCTGGAATACCTGGCGGGGCCGGATTTTGAAAAAGCCCTCCACTGTTTCGACACCTGCTATTTCGAGTACTTGTTCCGTCTGGGGCTGAGTCTGACCCTCGACTTGAAAAAACGCGCCGAGACCATCCGCGCCACTCCCCAGGCCTTTTATCTGGATGCGCCTTTTCGCGCCCTGGTCGATGCTCTCTGCCGCAAACGGCCCCGGCTCTATATCGGGGCGGTGGACGCGGCGCGTGCCGGGGAGCGGCCCTTCGCCACCCTGGAAGAAGTGCGCGCCTGCGACCGCTGGCTGGCGCGGCTCGAAGCGCAGGTTCTGCTGTTCGACGGCCGTCTGGGTTTTGCCCTGCCCGATCCGGGAAGCTGGGATCTGGAGGGGTGCATCCCCGCTCGGGCCGAGGACCTGGCCCTCTCCGATCTGTTTCTCACGGCTCTCGCCAATCAGCTGCTGGGGCGCGATTTCACGCCCGCGGCATTTCCGGCGAAGGAACTGGAACGTCTCTGGGAACTGGTGGCCGAGGGCGGCGGGGTGCGTCCCCGACTGCGAGACGAAACCCTGGCCTGGGCGCAAGCCCTGGTTGCGGGCGGCGGGGATTTTGCCGGGTATTGTCTTGACCTGTGGGCGGAAGGATTCTGTGCCCTGGGACGCGCGGCGCTCGATCCGCGCTTTGTCGGCGGGCTGATTCTGCGGTTGGATGATTAACCGGGGCCTTGCGGCGCGCGGCGGCGCTGGGCGTCAGGCCACGCCGTCGCGGCCGCGGCTTTTGACGTAGAATAGGGAACTGTCGGCGATGGCCAGCAGCCCTTCGAGGTCCTTGGCGTCCTCGGGATAGCTGGCGACACCGAAGCTGCAGGTCAGGCGCACGTCGGCGCCGTGCTCGGTCAGGTAGCTGGTCTGGGCCATGCGCGCGCGCATTTCCTCGGCCTTGGCCATGGCCGCGCGCCGATCCGCTCCGGGCAGCACCACCACGTATTCATCCCCCCCGTAGGCGACGGCAAAGGCCGGTTTGTCCAGGCAGGACGCCAGTGTCTGCGCCACCTCGCGAATCGCCTGACTTCCCAGGATATGCCCATGCTTGTCGACCACCTGCTTGAAGCGGTCGATGTCGATGAAGAGCAGGGCCAGGGGGCGCCCGTCCGCGGCGCATTTCTCGAAGTGCCGGCGCAGCCCCTGGTAGAGATAACGGGCGTTGTAGAGACCAGTGAGGTCGTCGCGGATGGACAGGGCGCGAAATTTTTTCTCGCTGCGGCGCAATTCGGCCTCGGTTTGCACGAGCTTTTCGCGATCGATTTCCAGGCGCTCCAGCATGCGGTTGTAGGCTTGCGCCAACTGACCCAGTTCATCGCTTCCTTGGAGATGGATGCGCGCCGAGAGGCTCTCGCCGGCGTGAATTTCGGTGATGTGCTCCTGCAGGCGGGCGATGGGGCGGGTCACCAGCCGGCGGATAATGCCGAGATGGGCCAGGGAGAACAGGGCGCCGACCAGGGCCAGGCAGGTGAAGACCAACAGCGAGATGCGCTCGCTGAGCTGTTGCAGCAGGCGCGGAAAGCGCATTTCGAGCAGCAGGCTCGGTTCGCCGTAGATGTCCGGGTAATGGGCGAGGACGCTGAGCATCCGCGGATATTCGGGGTCGCGGTAGAAGGACGGCTCGCCCAGGCTGGCGTTGCCGGCGAGGATGCCGCTGAATTCGGGGCTCTGGTGCAGGGCGCGCAGTTCGGGAAAGGCCAGTCCGCTGTCGAGGTGGTTGGCCAGGAGCAGGGCGTCGGCGGGCAAGGGCCGGTCCTCGGCGCGCCAGAGCTGAAAGTTGACGCGGGTCTGTTCCACCAGGCGGCTGATCTCGCCGCTGCCGAGCAGGCGGCCGAGAATGACCGTGCCCTGGCGCGGGCCATGTCCCATGCTGGTGAGAATCGGCGCGGCGGCGATCTGCAGGGGCCCGAGGCGGGTGGCGAGAATCCCGGCATGGATGTCCTGCAGGTCGTTGAAATCGAGCAGGGGGTGATTCGCCGGCCAGCGGCTGGTGGGTAGGCGCGGCAAGTCAAGCTCGCTGCCGGTGATATGGTCGCGCTGGCGCGCCCAGATGACCTCACCCTGGTTGTTGATGAACAGTAGCAGGTCGAGGCGCGCTTTCGCCAGGGTGACGTCCGAGAGGCTGGTCACCTGAAAGCTGCGGTTGCGGTCCTGCACGAAGCGGTAGGTCTCGTCCCAATGCGCCCAGTCGTTGATGAGGATGGCGAGGTGTTCCGATTCGCGCTGCAGCGCCGAGGCCACGCGCATGAGATTCACCCGCGCCACTTCCTCCTCGGCGGCCAGCAGCATCGGCCCGAGCAAAAGGCGCGTGGCGCCGGAGCCGAGCAGGACGAAGACCAGGAAAAAAAAGATCATCAGCAGGATGATCCGGGTTTGCAAACGCATGCCAGGCAACTCCGGCGGCAGGTAGGCCGCAGGGGCAACTATAGAAGCAATCGCGTTTCTTGACAAGATGCCGGCACATTGCCGGGCTCCGGTGCCGGCTCAGATCAATCGACCAGCACCTTGGGGCTGAAGCCCAGGCGCACGCTGCCCCAGGGACGACCGCCGAGCAGGACGGGCAAGGACAGATCACAGAGCACCTCGCCGGTATCGCGCATATAGGTCTGCAGCAGCAGCGGCTTGTCGTTCTGCGCGGCGCGTAGGCCGGTGGGGTCCTTGAACAAGCGCTTGTCGCGGCTGTTGGCGAGGTCGGTTTTGGGATCGCCGGTGAGGGGCCGGGCATAGCGGCTGTTGTGGGTGGGCGCGTAGCCGTTGCGGTCGACGCAGATGGCAAAGGCCCCGCCGGGCAGCGCGCCTAGCGCCTGGTCGAAAAGGGGCTGCAGGGCCAGGGCGAAGGCCTCGTCATAGTTGGTGCGATATTTCTGCGGGTTGGTGCCCGGCACCGCCTGGTAACGGGTATCGAACAGGTCGTAGCCCTGGTCGAGCATTTGTTCCAGATGTTTGCGGATCTGGTCGCGAAAAGCGCCGGCCTGGCTGATCACCCCTTCCAGGGCGCCTTCACCAGTCTGGTAGCCGGCCACGGCTTCAAGCAGATTCTCCGTGGTGTGCTTAAGGGATGCCGTGGCGCGCTCCGCCGCGCCCATGAGCCCGCCGACCTCGCGACTGGCCTGGTTGATGGCGCCCACCTTGGCGTGGATTTCCTCGTTGGCCGCCGACAATTCCTCGACCGAGGCGCTGATGCCCTGCAACTGGGCATCGTTTTCCTCGAAATCGCGCACCATGGTTTCAAAACCCGCGCAGGCGCGGCTCACCACCGCGCGGCTCTGGTGGGCAAAGGTGCCGATGGCGCGCGACTGCTCCAGGGAAATGCGGATCTGTTCGAGCATGCCGCCGACTTTCTCCTCGATCTCGGTGCTGGCCTTGTCGACCTGCCCGGCCAGCTTCTTGACCTCGTCGGCGACGATGGAGAATCCTTTGCCCGCCTGTCCGGCGCGCGCCGCCTCGATGGCCGCATTGAGGGCCAACAGGGAAGTCTGGGCGGAAATGGAGCGGATCAGGGCGATGATTTTCTGGATCTGCTGGGATTCCTCGTCGAGCCGCGCCACGGTTTGCAGATTGTCGCTGACCTGCTCGCCCATGCGATGGATGTTGTCCGCCACCTCGGCCAGTTCGGCGGCGGTGCCGCGCGCCGCCTCGAGGTTGTGGGAGGTCGAGGTGCAGATGCGCTGGGTGCGGTCGGCGATCTCGTCGTGGGCGGCCTTGGATTCGTTGCTGCTGGCGAAAATGTCCTGGGCCAGTTCCTCCTGACGGCGGGCGTTGCCCGTCGCGGAGTCCACCCGGGTGCCGAGCTGCGCGGCATTGACCGCGATGCCCACCCCCATCTGCCGCACCTCCAGAAACATGCCGCGCAATTTTTTCAGCGCCGCGTTGCAGTTGTCGGCCAGCTCGCCGATCTCGTCGCGGCTGGTGGCTTTGAGCTGCGCGGAGAGATTGCCCTGGGCACTGGCGATCTGCACCAACACCTTGTTGATCTCGCGCACCGGCTGACGAATGAGATAGCGCAAAAACAAGAAGTTGAGAAAGAACAACACCAGGGAGCCGCCCAGCAGCAGCAGCGCCAGGCGGGTGCCGCCGTCGAGCAGGCCGGCGAGGGCGGTTGCCGCCTCGCCGGGGGGCAGGGCGCCGAGACCGGCCTGCAGCCAGAAAAGAACCACGCCCAGGCTCGCCGCCTGCAGGAGGAACAAAAATGCCAGATTGCCGGCAAGCTTTTTGCCCACGGAGTTGAAGAAGCACTCTTCCAGAAACTGATAAAGGGTTTTCAGGCTGTTCATGAGGATTGCTCCCTGGCGGCGCCTTTTGCCTCGGCGAGATGGAAGCAAGTGTGGGCCGCAAGATGTGGAAAGTCTAATTATCAGACTCTAGCATCGCTAAAGCCAAAAATCAAACATTGTTTTTTCGGATCGGAAATTTTTTTCAGGCGGGTCGGTAAAGGGGCTGCTCTTTGACGCTTAGGCCCGCGCCGGTGCGGGTTTCGTAGAGAAACAGCAGGGGGGTGCGGCCGGGGGAGTCGGGCAGGTGGTGAAAGACCGCGGCAAAATATTGCAGCTTGACGCCTTGGCCGCGCAGCGCGGCGCCGGCGTCGCGCACCCGCCGGCTGATTTCGGCAAGTTCCGCGGCATCGAGGCTCAGGTCGAAAAAGGGCGGCGCACTGGTCGCGACGACGCGTTCGCGGCGCGCGTAATCGCGGGCCAGCAGGTCGCGCAGCTGCAACCCCAGGGGGGGCGCGCAGGTGTTTTGCAGATAGGCGTCCAGGGCCTCGAAGAGCCCGCGCAGGGAGAGGGGCTGACCGTGCAGGCCCTGTTGCCGCCAGTAGCTGTCGAGATGGTCCAGGGCGGCGCCGAGGGTTCCGTGGGCCTGGGCGAGGCCCTCCAGAAAGCCCGGCATGCGGCCGCTATTCCAGGTGAGATCCAGCAGGCGGCCGAGGCCGCGCAACTTTTCCAGTTCGGCAAAGCTCAGGTGCGGGGTCTCGAGCACGCGATAGGGCGGATTGGGATCATGGCGCAGGCCCAGGTCGCGCGCCTGGGCGCGCAGGGGCGAGCCGGGCAACAGCTTCACCGCTTCCACCTGCAGGTGATGGGGGCGCAGGGCGGCCACCTGGTCGAGGGAGGCGAGGAACTCGTGGTAACTCTCGCCGGGCAAGCCCGCGATCAGATCGAGGTGTAGATGGATGTTGCCCGCGCGGCGCAGGCGCGCGACGTTGGCGGCCAGGCGCCGCAGGTCGGCGCGGCGGTTCACGGCCGCCAGGGTGGCGGGCAGGGTCGACTGAACGCCGATTTCGAACTGGAACAGCCCGGGCGGCACCTGCTCCAGCAGGCGCAGAGTGTCCTCGTCGAGCAAGTGCGCGCCGATTTCAAAGTGAAACCGGCTGGCGCGGTTGTGCCTCAGAATAAAACGGAAGATCTCCCGCGCGCGTGCCGCATCGTAATTGAAGGTGCGATCGACGAGCTTGATGGTGGCGACTTCGCGCGCCATGAGCAGGCCGAGGTCGGCCGCGATGCGCTCTCGCGAGAAGGAGCGCACGCTCGCGTCCAGGGCACTCATGCAGAAGGCGCAGGTGTAGGGACAGCCGCGGCTGGTTTCGTAGTAGACCAGGCCGCGGGACAGATCGACCAATCCGGCGGCAAAAGGCGAGGGGATGGCGTCGAGATCCGCCAGGGGTGGCCCATCTGGACCTTCCACGACGCTTTCGCCGTCGCGCCAGGCCAGGCGCGGCACTCCCAAGGGACGGACTTTTTGCTGCCAGGCTGCGAGCAGGCCGCGCAGGGGAATTTCCCCCTCGCCCCGCACCAGGGCGGCGAGGCCGGGGTGCGCGGCGAAGAGCTCTGGGCCGTCGAAGGAGATTTCCGGGCCGCCGACAACGCAGCGCACCTCGGGGCGGGCCGCATGCAGGGCATCGATGAGATCGAGGGTTTCGCGCCGATTCCACAGGTAGACGGAAAAGGCAATGACCTCAGGTTCCTCGGCCAGCAGGGCGGCCAGCACCTGCTCGCGCGGCTCGTGGACGGTGTGTTCGCGGATCCGCGGTTCACCGCGGGTCGTGCCGCAATAGGCGGCCAGATAGGGCAGGGCGAGGCTGGCGTGGATGAATTTACTGTGCAGAGTGACAAGCAGGGTGCGCATACCGGCAAGCATAGCGAAGGCCGAGGCGAGGGTGAAGGGAAAAATTACCTCTTAACTTGGGGGCGCGAACGCAGGTACTATAGAATGTTTTACAAGAGGTTTGAAGTTCGCTGAATCGTGAGGTAGTATTCATGAAAAACGGCAAGACGTTTCTCGCCGTGGTGGCCGACGAAAAAGGTGAGGTTTTCGAACATCCCTTTCTGCGCATGGCGGGCATGAACGGCATGACGCCCTGTCTGCCGCGCGTCGATGAGCTCATCCCCCTGCCCGAGGGCAGTCGCTTGTTCACCCTGCCGGGGTTGCCGCCGGTGGGTTATGACCCGCGGCAAAACGCGTTTGCTCCGGCCACGCGCCTGCCGCGCAACTGGGGCGGCGGAACCATCCAGGCGGTGTGCGCCTTCATGGCGCCGGCCTATACCCGAACGCTGTTGCCCGCGGCCGACTATGGCGGCAAGCAGATGACCCTGCCCCTGTGGGCCTATACCGCGGTAGGCTGGTGCGTGGAGGAAGAGCGCTTCTACGTTGCGGCGGCTCGTGTCGACCGCAACACCCAGTGGCAGCCGCGCCATTTCGACGACCGCAAGCTCGACCCGCTGGTGCGCAGGCGCCTGGCGGAGCAACCGGGCAACCGCCTGCTCGAGCAGTTGGCGCGCTGCGCCATCGACTACCACTGTTTTGCGGCCAAGAATCTGTTTTTCGGCCGTTGGGAAGCGCCCCTGCCGACCTCCCCGGTGTGCAATTCCTCCTGCCTCGGCTGTCTGTCCCTGCAGCCCGAGGCCAGTGAATGCTGTCCGTCGAGCCAGGAGCGCATCGCCTTCGTGCCGACCGTCGAGGAAATCCGCGGCGTGGCCGTGCCGCATCTGGAGCAGGCGCAACATGCCATCGTTTCCTTCGGGCAGGGCTGCGAGGGCGATCCCATCCTGCAGGCCGAACGCATCGGCGAGGCGGTGCGCCACATGCGGCGCGAAACCGCGCGCGGCACCATTCACCTCAACACCAACGGGTCCTTGCCCGACGCCGTGGCGGCGCTCGCCGACGCCGGTCTCGATTCCATCCGCATCTCCCTCAACTCGGTGCGACCGGCCCTCTACGAAGCCTATCACCGCCCGCGCGGCTACGGCTTTGCCGACGTGATCGAATCCCTGCGCCGCGCCAAGGCCGGGGGGCTGTTCACCATGATCAACTACCTGGTGTTTCCCGGGGTGAGCGATCAACCCGAGGAAATCGAGGCCTTGGTGCGCCTGGTGGATAAACTCGACGTCGATCTGGTCCAGTTGCGCAATCTCAGCATCGATCCGCAGCTCTATTGGCAGGCCATGGGCGAACCAGGACCGGGGCTGGGCATGAAGGCCATGATGGATCAGGTCAAGCAGCGCGTTCCGCGTTTGCAGTACGGCTATTTCAATCGCACGCGGGAGACGTTCTACCCGCCGGGTTTTGAACAGGATTGGCCCCTGGGCGCCTGAAACGACCCCCGTTGGGCAAGGATCGAGACATGAGCCTGCTGCGCCCCAAATCCTTCCAGGTGCTGATTCTGATCGGCTTTGCCGTGGTGCTCATGCCGCTGCTGGTGACCATGATCGCCGCGGAAATTTCCGTGACGCGCCTGGTGGACAGGGGCACCGAGGCCATCTATCGCTCCGTGGCGGCCACGGACGGCGGACGCATCCTGCTGGAGCGGCTGGTCGACCTGGAGCGCAAATCCCGGCACTACCAGGTGCTCAAGGATCCCCAACTGCTGGCCGAGGTTCTGGAGAAACGCGACGAATTCGTCCTGTCCTTGCGCCATCTGCGCACTCTGGTGGCCGTGGCCGAACAGCAGCAGATCCTGGATCGCTTGCGCGTCGATACGGAGGCCCTCGTCGCGGAACTGGAACAGCCGCGGGGCACCCAGGCCGATCTCACGCCTTTTGCCGCCCTCAATGACCTGGCCAGGTCGGTGTACTTCAACAGCTACGATCTGATCGTGCAGGAGGTCGAGGTCATGCAGGCCCATGCCGACCGCATGCAGATCCTGCTGTTGTGGACCTCCCTGGGGCTGGTGCTGCTGACGCTGCTGCTGGTGTTTCTGTTTACCCGTCTGCTGGCCCGACCGGTCAAGCAAATCCATCT
>NZ_JAUVWH010000014.1 GCF_030604225.1 Geoalkalibacter sp. | reverse complement strand
AAAATGAGTTAGGTGCTGAAATTCGCTGAAAAAATCGGTTGCGGTACCCCGATTCCTGTGTTATAAAACCAGCAAATTCAAGGACATGGGTTTTGATTTCTGGAGGTGCTATGACCAAGGCGGATCTTATCGAGAGCGTTTATTTGAAAACCGGCTTTTCCAAAAAGGAATCAGCCGAAATTGTCGAGATGGTCTTTGACTTGATCAAGGGGACTCTTGAGAAGGGTGAAAAGATCAAAATTGCCGGTTTCGGCAATTTCGTGGTGAAGGAAAAAGATTCGCGCCGGGGCAGAAATCCCCAGACGGGTGATGAGATTGAAATTACCTCGCGTCGCATTCTGACGTTCAAGCCCAGCCAGGTGCTCAAGTCCTGCATCAACGACGCTGACTGAGAGCGAATCTCTGCTGTCGGGCCTCCGTTAAGGATGACATGATACCCGATAAGCTTTATTTCAAAATTGGAGAAGTTTCCCGGATCACGGGGATCAAACCCCATGTCCTGCGATACTGGGAAGAGGAGTTCGGGGCTTTCTCCCCCGTAAAAAGTCGCAGCCGACAGCGACTCTATCAACGCAAGGACATAGAGTTGGTGCTGCGTCTCAAGCAACTTCTCTATCACGAGGGGTACACCATTGCCGGTGCCCGCAAGAAACTCAAGGAAGAGCGGCCGGAGGCAGCGCAAGCTCCCCTGCCGCTTTTTGATTCCGCCCCCGATCTTCTCGGCGAAATCCGTCTGGATCTCATAAAACTGCGGGATTCGCTGCGCCGCGCCGCCAACGCGCACAACCATTCTACAAACCTGCGCTCGGACACCTGAACTTGCTCATTCTCGTCACCAACGATGATGGTATCCATGCCCCCGGCCTGGCGGCCCTGGCCGAGGAACTCGGCCGACTGGGGCAGGTCGCGGTGGTTGCTCCGGATCGCGAGCGTAGCGCCACCGGTCATTCCCTCACGCTGCACTCGCCCCTGCGCGCCGAGGAAATCCGTCCCCAGTGGTTCGCCATCGACGGCACGCCGACGGATTGCGTCAACCTGGGCATCCATGGTCTGTTTCGCGAACGTCCGGCCCTAGTGGTTTCCGGCATCAACCGTGGGTCCAACATGGGCGACGACATCACCTATTCAGGCACCGTGGCCGCGGCCATGGAAGCCACCCTCATGGGGGTTCCGGCCTTTGCCGTTTCCCTGGCGGTAGTTTCGGAGCAGCAGGCCGATTATCGACCAGCGGCACGCTTCTCCGCGCATCTTGCCCAAGCCCTGCTCGAACGTGGATTACCGCGCGATACGTTTTTCAACGTCAATGTCCCCTGCCTGAAGGACGAACAATTAAGGGGCGCGCGCCTGACGCGACAAGGCAAGCGGATCTATGGCGACCTGGTGATCGAAAACACCGATCCGCGTGGGCGCAAATATTATTGGATCGGCGCCGGAGATCTGGATTTCAAGGATATTGAAGGCACCGATTTTCATGCCGTCCATCGAGGGTTTGTCTCCCTGACGCCCCTTCATCTTGACCTGACCAATTATTCGTCCTTTGACGCACTGTCCACCTGGGATCTCTTTGCCAACGAAACCTGAGGCGCATGCAGGGACAAGCCATGGATTTTTCTATTTCCCGCCGGCGCATGGTGGAGCAGCACATCAAATCGCGCGGCGTTCGGGACCCGCAGGTCCTTGACGCCATGCTCCAGGTGCCGCGGCATCTGTTTGTCGAAGAAGCCCTGCGCGATCAGGCCTACAGCGATTTTCCCCTTCCCATCGGACATCGCCAGACCATTTCCCAGCCCTACATGGTGGCCGTCATGACCGAGGCCCTGCGCCTCAAGGGCGGCGAGAAGGTTCTGGAGATCGGCACGGGATCGGGGTATCAGGCCGCCGTGCTGTCGCGCATCGCCGGGCGTGTCTATACGGTGGAGCGGATCGCGGAATTGGCTCGCCGCGCCCGGCGCGTTCTCGACCAGATCGGTTGCACCAACGTCAACATCAAGGTGACGGACGGCACCTTCGGCTGGGAGGAAGAACAACCCTTCGACGGCATCCTGGTGACGGCCGGAGCCCCCTCGATACCCCAGAGCTATCTGCGGCAGCTCGCTCCGGGCGGCCGCCTCGTCATCCCCGTGGGCAGCCTGGGCAGCCAGACCCTGATGCGCGTGACGCATGCGTCGCCGGGACGTTTTGACGAGGAACGGCTGCTGGACTGCCGGTTTGTGCCCCTGATCGGCCGTAACGGCTGGCAGAACGAGGATTATTGATTCGTGTTCGGCCTGCGGCGTCTTTACGATTGGGTCTTGTCCTGGGCAGGGACTCCCTATGGGGGAGTCGCCCTGTTTCTGCTCGCCTTCGCGGAATCTTCCGTTTTTCCCGTTCCTCCCGATGTCCTGCTGATCGCCCTGGCGCTGTCCGTCCCGACCCGCGCGTTTCGCTTCGCCCTGATCGCGGCCTGTGGGTCCGTGTTGGGCGGGCTTTTTGGCTACCTGCTCGGGTTTGGTTTATGGCATGTCCTGGATTCCTATTTTTACGCCTATGTCCCCGGGTTTTCTCCCGAAGGTTTCGTGCGGGTTCAGGAACTGTTCGAACGCTACAATTTCTGGGTGGTCTTTTCCGCCGGATTCACCCCGATTCCCTATAAGATCATCACCATCGGCGCCGGAGCTTTTCATATCAACCTGCCGGTTTTCGTGCTGGCCTCCGCCGTGGGACGTTCTCTGAGATTTTTCCTGGTGGCCTGGTTTCTCTACCGGTTCGGTCCGCCGGTGCGCGTTCTGATTGAAAAATACTTCAATCTGTTGGCATTGGTGTTTTTTATTCTTCTGGTCGCCGGGGTCTGGGTGGTAAAATACGCCTTCTAATACCGGTGAATCGCGAGGTGACCTCGATGATCCGGGCGGATACGCCCGGCGGAAGGACGAGATGCGAACCTGGGTGGGAGTCTTTGCAGCTTTTTTTATCTGGATCAACCTGTGGGGATGCACGCCCCATCGCGGGGTTTATCATACGGTTGAACCGGGGCAGACTCTTTATCGCATTAGCCGGGCTTACGGCGTCGATGAAAAAAATCTGGCGCGCCTCAACGGCATCGACGATCCCACCCAGTTGCGTGTCGGCCAGCGCATTTTCATTCCCGGAGTCTCCCAGGAAAAAAAAGTGGCGGCGACAACCGCGCCGCCGGCCGCGTCCCCCGTGACGACCGCCAGACCCCCATCTCCCGTTACCCCGCCTCCGTCTGCTCCTCCCGCGAGCGCGCCTCGGCCGACAACTTCGCCGCCCAAGACGTCCCCGCCGCCAACAAGTTCCCCCCCTTCCGTCTCCGCCGCGCCGCGGACTCCTCCGTCAGCATCAAGCATCGGCAAAGGCCACTTTTCTTGGCCTCTGCAAGGGCAGGTAGTGCGGCGGTTCGGACAAAAAAACAGCGGGCCTGGGCAGGGGATTGAAATTGCCGCAGGCAAGGGAACCCCGGTGCGCTCGGCGGCCGCCGGGCGGGTCATTTACAGCGGCGATGGGGTGCGCGGCTATGGCAATCTGATCATCCTGCGCCATGACGACAATTTTTTCACGGTCTATGCGTACAATGAGCGCAATCTGGTCAAGGACGGTACCTTTGTCGGCAAGGGTGAGCAAATCGCCGCGGTCGGTACTCCGCCCGGAGGCGGGGCGCCGCGCCTGTATTTCGAGGTTCGTCAAGGCAAGGAGACGGTTGATCCTCTTTTTTACTTGCCATAGGGACGGGGCTTGCCTAGACTCTTCAATATTCATAAATTTTCGGTAGTTACAACAGCAAAGGATCAGTTTTATGAACGATGAGCTCAGTGATCTCGAAGATCTCGACATCGATGAGGAAGAGGCCGACGAGCTTGAGGATGACGCCGTCGATGCCGAGGAAGATCTGGAAGAGGAAAGCGAAGAGGTCGAAGCCAAGAGCGATTTCAGTGACCATTCCGATGACGCGATCAAGCTCTATCTCAAAGAGATACAGAAGACCAAGCTGCTGACCGCCGAGGAGGAGCGCGAACTCGCCCGTCGCATTGCCAAGGGCGAGATGGCGGCGCGGGACCGCATGATTGAATCCAACCTGCGCCTCGTGGTGAAAATCGCCAAGCGTTACATGAATCGCGGCTTGCCTTTTCTCGATCTGATCGAGGAGGGCAACATGGGCTTGATTAAGGCGGTGGAGCGTTTCAAGCTGAGCAAGGAATGCCGCTTTTCCACCTACGCCACCTGGTGGATCCGGCAGTCCATCGAGCGCGCGCTGGTCAATCAGAGCCGTACCATCCGCCTGCCCGTGCATGTGTCCGACGACATCAACAAGCTCATCAAAATCAGCCGCGAATTGCAGCAGAAGCTCAATCGCGAGCCGCAGGTCAAGGAAGTGGCCGAGGCGATGAGCGTGGATCCGGCCTATGTCCGTCGCCTCATGGTGCTGGTCAAGAAAACCTACTCCATCGAGCACCCCATGGGCGAAAACAGTGACTACAGCCTCATGGATACCATTGAGGATGCCACGGCCGTCGATCCGGCCGGGCTGGTGGAGGATCTCGAAAAATTCACGCGCGTTGAGGAATGGCTCGCGACCCTGAGCGAGAGCGAGCGGGAAATCCTGACTCTGCGCTTCGGGCTGGAAGACCGCGAACCGCAGACCCTGGATACCATCGGGCGCAAGTTTGGGGTGACCCGCGAGCGTATTCGCCAGATCGAGGCGAAGAGCCTTGAGAAACTGCGCCGCATCATGGAGGAGGGGGAAGAAAACGCCCGTGCCCTCCGGGAAGATTTTTAAACCGCCAGCAGCCTTTTCGATCCACCCGAGAGGAGCCCTTCACCGTGGAAGATCTCAAAACCATCATTCGCGATATTCCCGATTTCCCGAAAAAGGGAATACTGTTCAAGGACATCACCACCTTACTTGCCGATGCCAAGAGTTTTCACCGCATGATCGATCTGATCGCCCATCGTTACATCGGGCAGAATATCGCGCAGGTGGTGGGCGTCGAGGCGCGCGGCTTCATTCTCGGAGCGGCCCTGGCCTACAAACTCGGCGCGGGGGTCACGTTGGTGCGCAAGCCCGGCAAGCTGCCCTACCGCACGCGCAAGCAAAGCTATCAGCTCGAATACGGCGAGGATTCCCTGGAGATTCACGAGGATGCTCTCCAGCCCGGCACGCGGGTGATCATAGCCGACGATCTTCTGGCCACCGGCGGAACCGTCGCGGCGGTTTACCAGCTCGTGACCAGCCTGGGTGCCGAGGTGATCGAATGCGCGTTCATGACCGAGCTGAAGTTCCTCAACGGCCGGCAACGGCTGCCCGAGGGCAAGGTGTTCAGTCTGCTGCAGTTCGACTGAGAAAGGTTTTCGGGGGTTGTTCCTTTCCCCCCTTTGGTGTATAAGTTTTCACCCTCGGGCCCCGTAGCTCAGCAGGATAGAGCAACCGCCTCCTAAGCGGTAGGTCGTGCGTTCGAATCGCGCCGGGGCCGCCAATAAAAACAGGGACTTAGCTATGTTGCTAAGTCCCTGTTTTTATTCTCAAATTAATTTGCGGTTCCTCGGTGAAAAAGGTGTTCTTCAGCTATTCCCAGGGTGTTAGCATTGACTGTTGCCTCGGAACTCCCGGTTACTTTCCTGTCTTCTTCGCCTAGTACGTTTACTTGGCAAAAGTATCTTCAACAATCCTTCGGGGTCGTTGGCGGCGGCGTTGAGCAATACCAGGGCTGGGCCGTGGGGCTTGCGGTCTCCGCGTTCCCAGTGGCGCAGGGTGGCCACGCTGATGCCGAATGTGGCCGCGAACTGGTCTTGGGTTAGCCCAGTTTTTTGTCGCACGTCTTTGACGTCTACTTCTCGCGGCGTAAAAACTCTGACGCCTGATTTCTCACCCTTGGTGTGCGCGATAGCTTCTTCCAACCCGCGTTTAATGCTTTCGAAAAGTTCACTCATTCACGAGTCTCCTATAGCCCATTAGCCGCTTTGAGAAGATCCACCAGTCCCCGTAGTGCGGATTTTTCATTGGCGGTCAGATTGGCTTTTTGGTTTTTGCCATAAACCGTCAGCAGGTAAAGCGGCATTCGCTGGCTATGAAAATAATAGATGACGCGCACACCGCCGCTTTTGCCTCGCCCCTCTCTGGCCCATCTTAATTTCCGAATTCCGCCGGTGCCCTCTATCAGGTCACCAGCTTCCGGGTGTTCCGCTAGGTAGTCAATCAGGGCATTGCGTTCTCCCTCATTGAGCAAATTTTTGCAGTGTCTGGAAAACTCCCCGGTTTCGGCAATGGTCATCATAAAAGCGCCTTGTATAAAAACTAATCCAATGGATTACCAAAGTCAAGCAAGCAAAAAAAACAGGTCCAGGGCTCATAAGGCGCATGATAAAAATTCGTCACCAGCCTCGCTTCGGCGAGTTGTAACACGAATTGTGACTTAAATAAATCGTGTCGCACTATTGATGCTGGGGCACTTTCCTCCCGCCCTAAATCCTTGAATTGTCTGATCAGCTTCCCAGATATGACCGCTGCGCTTGAAAGCTGGGTTGTTTTTGCTTTAATGAAGGGGCAAAAGTAACGGGGCGGAAAAGCCCCCATCTTTCAAGGAGAACTTCCATGCTGATGCGCAGTCTCAAGATTCTGGTTACGATGCTTTGTGCCCTGGGCGTCTTTGCCGTCACGGCTCAGGCGCAGCCTTTTACCCTTGAACCGCTGCCCTACGCCAGCGATGCCCTTGAGCCCTACATCGACAAGATGACCATGGAAATCCATCACGGCATGCATCATCAGGCCTATGTCAACAACCTCAACGCCCAGGTGAAAAACTTTCCGGAATTGGAGGGCATGTCCCTGGAAAGCCTGATGGCGCGGATTTCCACCTTCAATGCCGCGGTGCGCAACAACGGCGGCGGACATTACAATCATGATCTGTTCTGGAAAATCATGGCGCCGGCGGGGCAGGGTGGGGAACCGTCCGCCGAACTGTTGAAAGCGATCACCGGGGCATTCGGTTCGCTGGAGGAGATGAAAAAACAGTTCAATCAGGCGGCGGCCGCGCGGTTTGGCTCGGGATGGGCCTGGGTGATCGTTACGGCGGAGAAGAAGCTTGCGGTGACCTCGACCGCCAATCAGGACAACCCCCTGATGGATGTGGCCGAAGTGAAGGGCACGCCGATTCTGGGGGTGGATGTGTGGGAACACGCCTACTATTTGAGCTATCAGAATCGCCGCGGCGCCTATCTCAATTTCTGGTGGGACGTGGTGAACTGGAACGAGGTCAATCGGCGCTTCGCGGAGGCTCTTCAGTAGGAAAGCACAGGGGATAGTCGCTGCACACCCCGCAATCCGGCGAGGGACACAGCAGGCCCCCCTGAAGATCGCAGAGTTGCTTGAAGACAAAGCGCTTCCAGCGCATGCCCTGGTGGTTGGCCGCGGCCAGGGCCGGCAGGTGACGGCGAATGGCGGCGGTCAACTCGGGTCGCTCGAACAAACCCATGGCCACCCACAGGTGGCCGGGATGGGCGCTGCGCGCGGCCATGGCTTTGGCGAGCCACACGGCCGGCGCGGTCTGTTGCCGGTCGCCGTCCTGCGGCAGGTAGTTCATCAGCAGGGGCAGCACCGCCTCGTTGGGTTGAGGCAGCGGGCGTTCGGCGGGAGCGCTCCGGTCGCGAAAATGGGCCGAGTCAAACCTCGGGAAAAAGGTGTCCAAAACCTCTTGCATGTTGATTTCGGTCCAGCCGAGGGCGACGAACGGCCGGGATGTTTCCTGCGCCGCGACGGCCAGCAGGCAGGCAAAGAGGTGACGATCCTCAGGCGGAACCGATCGCGGCGCTTCGCCGGCCATAAGCGTCTGATAGAGGGGATCGGAGAGCGTAACGCGGGCGCCATGCTCCGGGGCCTGGGGTAGGTTGCGCGTGAGGGTTCCGGTTTTGGTGCGGGCGGCGGCGAGGGCGGCTTGAAAGGCCTCGACGGCCAGCGTGGCGCAGTAACCTCGTTCGTCGGGCAATCCCTCCAGGACGGCGTCAATCTGGGCCGCGTTCAGGCCTTGGGCGTCCTCCAAGCGGCTGCCTTCCGCCAGGTGGGCCATCACGGCACAGGTGGCGAGGGTAAAGCCGCAGCCGAAGACCTGGTAGCGCACCTGTTCGATGCGGTTCTGGCGAAGGCGCAGCGCAAAGCGCACGGCCAGGCGTCGCCCCGCTTCTTCCTCGCCTAGTCCCACCTCACCGACGCCGTCGGGATTGGCGAGGTGGCCCGCGTAGCGCGCGTCGGCCGCCCAGCGGCGGATGCAATCCGTATAGCCCGCCATGGATTCAGTCCTTTCGGTGCCTTCTCATCTCCTCGGCCGCATTGGCCGCCTCGAAAAGAAAATAGCAGCTTCCTTCGTAGAGCAGGTCATTCTTCAGTTGGTTGCCGATCTGCTCCCAGTTGGGAAATCCCCGCGTCATCAACCCCTTGTGATGGCGGCGCGCCAGGGCCTCGCCGTGAAAATTACAGATCATCAGGTCGTAGTCGTCCACCAGGTGTTCGGCATCCTCCAGGTCGCCAACGAGGATGTTCTCCGCTACCACCTGCTCAAGCAGGGGGGACTCAACGGTGGCGATGGCGACGCGCACCCGGCCGCCGGCTTCGCCCAGGGCCTGGCAGACACCGGCCAGCTGATCGGGTTCTCCGGCGACGAGAAAGCGCGTTTGACCGAGAGCGAAATGGGTATCGAGGAGCGCGTCCTGAAGACGTTTGCGCCAGCGTACGACGGATGCCGGTGGTTGCTCCAGGCCGCTTTCCTCAAGCAGCATGGCCACCAGGGCATCCGTGGCCGCCAGGCCCTGCAGGTGCGGGAAATGATGATGGCGCATGGCGGGATTTTTCTCCCGCAGGGCCTCGGCGCAGCCGCGCATGGATTCGCCGATACTCACAACGATTTGGCTTTGCGCCAGGGAGCGGATGTCCGCGACCTCGATGCCGCCACTGCTCAGCGAGCCTTGTTTCTCGCCGAGATAGCCGTCCAGGGAGGTGGAGAGGTCGGGCAGGGCCCAGGCCTCGAAACCGAACAGCGCGACGAATTCCTTGAGTTTTTCCACCTCGATGGGCTGAAGGCTCACATGGGGCAGAAGGGTCAACCGGCGTGGCTGGACCTGGCTCGCGGGAGCCGTCAGCTGACGAATCATGGCCTTCACCGCCAGGGCCCAACCGCTCTCCAGGCCGCCCTCGAAATCAGGGGTGTTGACGTACACCAGGGGAACGTCGATGCGTGAGGCCACGCCGCGGATGTCGTCGCCCTTGGTTTCCGTAAGCCCGGTGGTATGCAGGCCGATGAGTTGGGGGGTGACCTTGGTGGTGATGTTCTTGACGGATTCGGCGATGTTGTAGTCGCCGCCGTCGAGAATCGCCGTCACATCGGTCACCGCCGTGGTCTGAATGGCGATGGGTTCGCAGAAATGTCGGGTCAAAAAAACCTTGGTGAAGGAAGCGCAGCCCAGGGCGCCGTGCATCAGCGGCATGCACTGATTGACGCCGAGAAATGCGAGGGCCGCGCCCATGGGCTGGGAGAGCTTGATGGGGTTGACCTGCAGGGGCTTGCGCGGCTTGCGAATTATTTCTCCCATGGCGCCCTCGTTGCGACAATCCGGAAAACGGGATTCTCCAGGGCATTCTTCACATCCTCGGCCAGGTTGAGCAGGCCCTGGTAGCCGCCGTAGCTTTTCTTTTTTTCCTGGTTGACGTCGATAAAGGCGATGCGCTTCTTGATGGCGGTGTACAGGCTGCGGCCGCCAGCGAGGAGCAGGTCGGCACGGGTCTGGTCGATGATGCGCGCCTGCTCCGCGCCCGGATTGGTCATCAAAATCCCCTTCTCCCCGAGATATTCCCGCGCTTTTTCCCGATCCGCCTCGGTGGCCTTGCGCACAGAGGTCGCGACCACCTCGATGCCCAGATCCTGAAGCGCCGAGGCGATGGACCAGGACTTGTTGCCCCCGGTGTTGAGAATCGCCTTCTTCCCCTGGAACAGAGCGCGGTAGGGCCGGAGTTTTTCGTCTAGGGCGGCCTCCTCGCGGGCGATGAGCCGGCGCGTGCGCGCGAGCAGTTCGGTATCGCCCAACGCCTCGGCAATGGCCAGCAGGCCGCTGCTGGTGTCGCGTTTGCCGTAGAAGGACAGGGAGATGAACGGAATGCCGAATTGCTCCTGCATCTTGCGCGTGAGGGAGATCAGCGACTTGGCGCAGACGATGACGTTGAGTTTGGCGCGATGGGCGCTGCGAATGGCGGGGATGCGGCCGTCGCCACTCAGGGTCGCTAGCACGCGAATGCCGAGTTCCTCGAGCAGCGGCGTGTACTGCCACATATCGCCGGTGACGTTGTATTCGCCGATCAGGTTGATGTCGAAGGGCGTGGTCGTCTCCGGCTCCAGGGTGCCGACCAGGCTCGCCAAGGCCGCTTCGCCGCCCAGGCGGCTGCCCAGGTTCTTGCTGCCGACAAAACCGGGGGCATGCACCGGCACCATGGGAATGCCGTACTTGGCTTGCGCCTGCCGGCAGACCGCGTCGATGTCGTCGCCGATGAGCGCCGTCACGCAGGTGGCGTAGACGAAAATGGCGGCGGGTGCGTAATGCTCCATGAGGTAGTCGATGGCCTCGCGCAGCTTGTCTTCGCCGCCGAAGACCACATCGTTGGTGGTCACGGCGGTGGTGAAGCCCATCTGAGTAAGGTCACGACCGGTGTGGCTGGTGGGGGTGGCACGGGTTTCCCAGGAAGCGCCGAGACAGGTGATGGGCCCGTGCACCAGATGCGCGGCGTCCGCGAAGGGAAACAGGGCGATCTGGGCGCCCTCGAAGGCGCAGCCGCCGGTGGTCGCCCCCGGTGTCTGGGTGTTGCAGGCGCTTTTTTTCGTCGCGCTGTGGGCACAGGCCCGCTCGTCGAGCAGTTCACTGATTTTGGGTTTTTTCGCCACCGCCTCATCCTTTCCGAACCTAGATGGTGCCCATGGGGTATACGGCAGAAAAGAGGATCGGATTCATCCTTTGCAAGAGCTTCGCCAGGATTGCCGGGCGTGAGAATGGCGGGTTTGGCGGGGTTTACGCCAGGGCAATGAAGAAAAAGTGAGCAGGATGCCTGTTTTTTTGGCTGATCAACGGGCAACGCCCCTAAGCGATGGACGCTCAGGGGCGTTGGGAAGCGAGGGTATGGAAGAGTCAGGGTTCCACGCGGATCTCGATGTTGCGCAGGATATTTTCCAGAACCGCGCGGTCACCGGGATCCTTGAGATGATCGTTGGCATAGAGCCAGAACCAATAGGGACGAGCGTACCCGACCACGCCCATGAACAGGTGGGAGGCTCCATCTTCCTTATAGTTGATTTCGAACCATTGGGCGTGCATGGCGCCCTTGATCGCGATGGGTTCGTGACGATCCTGGACATCCGTCCAGCCCTCATCCGTCACCCCTTCCGCCGCGTATTGGGCGGAAATCGCAACGGACTTGGCGTTGGGATCCTTCTCTTTTTCCCCAATGGGGGAAAAGCTGATCAACAAATGGGCTTCGGATTTTTCGTTGAAAATCATCAGCTCATTGCTTGCCAGGCGCTGGCGGGCGGCACTGAGCACCTGTTCCTCGGTGACGGTGCGACCCTGTTTCTCGGCATCTTCCTTGAGATGTTCCGCCAGGTGCGCGACCAGGGCCGGGCTGGCTTCGCGGCTCACGATCCAGGGTTCGGGAAGCGGCGGAAGAACCACTTTCAAGCCGGGCCGCGCTTCATAGACCTCGGCCATGGTGGACAGGGGCAGCAGAAAGAGAAACATGAGTCCAAAAAAGATAAATTTTTTCATAAGAGGCTCCTCGACTGGAAGTGATTTGCAAAACCATACCATAAAATTCGGATATTTTTTCAGGAGGTGGGCAAGAACGGCATTTCAATGATTGACGAGACAACCTTCATTGTGAGAGATTAAGAAATCTGTTTTTTCATTGAAATTTCTTTCCAACTCCAGACCCGCCCATTGAGCAGATCCATGTTCCTGCGTCATCGAATTTCGGGCCCCCGGCTCGTACTTTCCCTGCTGTTGCTGTTGATCCCCATGGTCGGCGGCGCGGTGGCGCAAAACCGCATCGGCGTGCTTTATCCCGATGTCAAGGAACCCTTCCTGGGGGTTTTTCAAAACATTCTGCTCGGCATCGAATCCGAATCCTCCGGCCCCGTCATCCCCAACGCCTTGCCTGATCAGGTGGAACCTGGAACCCTCGAGGGTTGGCTTGCCCAGGAAAAGATTGACACGGTTATTGCTTTGGGACGGCAGGGGGCGCTGGCCGCCCAGAGTCTCAACAACAACCGCGCGCTCATTGTCGGCGCGGTGCCCACGGCCCCCGAGGGCTTCTCCGGCATCAGCCTGTCTCCCGATCCGGCGGTGCTCTTTCAGCACCTCAGGGATCTGGTTCCGCGCGCGCAACGTGTCCATGTGGTCTATTCCGAGACCACGGCCTGGCTGATTCCCTTGGCCGAGGCCGCCGCCCGCGCAAGGGGCCTTAAGCTTCAGGCCTATCCCGTTACCGAGCTGCGCGAGGCGGTGCTGGAATACCGCAGGCTGCTGCAATCCCTGCGCGGGCTGAGCGACGCGATCTGGCTGCCTCTCGACAATCTCACCGCGGATGACGAGGTGGTCTTGCCCCTGGTTCTGCAGGGCGCCCTGGATCGAGGGTTGGTGGTGTTTTCCAGCAAACCCTCCCATGCCCAGCGCGGCACCCTGTTTTCCATGTTTCCCGACCATTTCGCCATGGGGCAGAGCCTGGCGCGCCTGGCATCAACCAAGACCCAAGGCCAGGCCAATGCGTCGGTTCTGCCCTTGGCCAACCTGCAACTGGCCGTTAACCTGCGTACCGCCTTTCACCTTGGACTGCGCTTCACCCCGCGTCAGCAGGAACGTTTCGATCTGGTTTTTCCGAGCCGTTGAGAGTTGAGGACCGATGAGCCTGTTTCATTTCGCCATGAGAAAATTCACCAGTTTCCGCACGCGCCTGCTCGGCATCGTGACGCTGGGGATTTTCTGTCTGGCGCTGACCTCGGCCTTGACCACCTCCTGGGTCAGCAGCACCCAGGCGCGGGATCAGATGATCGCCCAGGGATTGCAGATCACCGGCCATCTGGCGGGCCAAAGTGCCCTGGCCTTGCTGTTCGGCAGCGCGGAAAATGCCGAAAAGCCGCTCCTGGCGATCCTGGCCTTTCCCAATGTCGACAGCGCCGGGGTGTTCGACAATCAGGGCCGGCCCTTGCTGATTTTCGGTGAGAAAAACCTGGAGTTGGCGCGAGAAAGACGGGACAAAGCCGCCCTGCAATCGGTCATCGCCGCGGAGACGCCCTTTGCCTGGTATTTCGTTTCCCCCGTGTACGCGGGCGCCGGCACCGAGCTTCGCGAGGCCCTGGATTCGCCTTTCGAGCCGGCGCCGCTGCCCCGGGAATTGCTCGGATACGCCTATGTCAGCATGAACAAGCGAGCGCTCCATGCCCTCAATTTCCAAATCCTTTTCAACAATCTGCTGATCGGATTCTCGTTTTCCCTGGTTCTTTTGCTGGTCCTCAATCTCGGTATCAAGCGGCTGACCAAGCCGATTTCCCAACTCTCCGACCTGATGCGCAAGTCCGAGGAGGAAAACGCCTATGTGTTCGCCAATCTCAGCGGGCCGGCGGAAATCACCCACATGGCTGGGGTCTACAATCGCATGATGGCCAGCCTCGAGGAGCGCGACCGCCGCTTGCGCGAGCACAAGGACATCCTGCAGACCGAGGTCGCCATCCGCACCCAGGAACTGGTTCAAGCCCGCGACGCCGCGCTCTCGGCAAACCGGCACAAGTCGGAGTTTCTCGCCAACATCAGCCACGAATTGCGCACCCCTCTGCAAGCCATCATCGGGTATGCCGACGTGGTCCGGGAAGATCTTGAAATGGAGGGACTGGACGAGCATGCCGAAGAGTTGCGGCGGGTCATTCACAATGCCGAGCGGCTGCTCTCCCTGATCAACAATATTCTGCGCCTGGCCAAGGCCGAAGCCGGACGCATGGAACTGCAATTGCAAAACGTCAATCTGCATGAACTGGCGCGCGAGGCGGCCGATACGGTGCAACCCCTCCTGCGGCAAAACGGCAACTCCCTTGAGACCTCCGTCAAGGCGGAAGGAAAAATTGAGATCGATCGGGAGAAACTGTTGCAGGCGACCCTGAATCTTCTCAGCAATGCGGCCAAGTTTACCAGCGACGGCCGGATCGGCCTGGAGGTGATGCAAACGTCCCGTCTCCTGACCATCAAGGTGACCGACACGGGGATTGGGCTTTCGCCCGAGCAGCAACGCATCATCTTCGAGGAATTTCGTCAGGTCGACGGCAGCTATACACGCAAGTTCGAGGGCACGGGGCTCGGTCTCACCATCACCAAGCGTTTCTGTGAAATGATGGGCGGTCACATCGAGGTCCAGAGCCGGCTCAATCAAGGCTCCGTGTTCAGCATCCGCATCCCTCTGCCCGTTGTCGCCCAAGTGCCTGTGGAGGCGGCTATTGAGGATGACGGACAGCTGTGTTTCGAGGATTCGGTGGAAAAGAGCGGTAGTTTTTGATGTGCCTTGCGGGACATTTCTTCAGGAGGGGACAGGTGAAAGTCGGTTCGCGTCACCGGACGGAGAAGGGGAGTGATGCGGCCCTTGGGTCAGGAGGTGGTGGATGCGTAAGGGATTGATGTATCTCGGGCTGATGGCGGCTCTGGCCTTGCCCTGGTGGGCTGGTGCGCAGGAGTTGGAAGCCGAATCCCAGACGATCAAGGAAATGCGGGATCTCTACGGCGACGAGGCGTTCATTACCATCGCCACGGGCAGCCGCAAGCCGATTTACAAGGCGCCGGCGGTGGCCACCGTGATCACCGCCGACGAGATCAAGGCCATGGGGGCGCGCAATCTCGACGAGGTGCTCGAAACCGTGGCCGGTCTGCATGTGGTGCCATCCACCCAGGGGCGGCTGGATTCCATCTACTCCATCCGCGGGATCCACACCAGTTTCAATCCCCAGGTGCTGGTGCTGATGAACGGCATTCCCTTCCCGCATTTTTCCGGAGGTCGGCCTTTTCAATTTCGTCTACCGGTAAGTTCCATCGCCCGGGTGGAAGTCATCCGCGGTCCCGGCTCGGCGGTTTATGGCGCCGATGCCTTCGCCGGCGTGGTCAACATCATTACCAAGGACGCGACCGACGTTCAGGGCACCGAGGTCGGGGGGCGCGTCGGCTCCTTCGATACCCAGGATCTGTGGCTGCAGCATGGCAAACACTATGGCGCCTGGGATATCGCCTTTTCCCTGGAGTGGCAAACCAGCGACGGCGACCGTGACCGGCGCATTGACGCGGATCAGCAGACCCTGTTCGATAGCGCCTTCGCCACCAATGCGTCCCTGGCACCCGGCCCCTTGAACACCCGTTATGAGTTGCTCGATACCCATGTGAACCTCAGTCGCGACAACTGGCGTCTGCGTTATTGGCTCTGGCTGCAGCAGGATGCGGAGCTGGGGGCGGGCAGCGCGCTGGCCCTGGACCCCGTGGGCGAGGAAGACCTGACCCAGCATCTCATCGACCTGACTTACGCGACCTCGGATCTGGCCCAGGATTGGGATCTGAGCGCCAATGTCCATTACCTGTACCGGGACAGCGACAGTCTGTTTGTCGCCTTTCCCCCGGGCGCCAGGCTTCCCATCGGAAGCGACGGCAATATCAGTTTTTCCGAGTCCGCCAATCCCGTGTTGTTCACAGAGGGCATGATCGGCAAACCTTCCGGGGAAGAAGCGGGTGCCGGAGTTGATTTCGCTGCGGTTTATACCGGCATGCCGGATCATCGCTGGCGCATGGGCGCCGGCATGAAATGGTACGAATTCAGTTTGGCGAAAGAGGAAAAAAATTTTGGTCCCGGTGTCATCGACGGCACAGCCCCCGAAGTTGACGGCACGTTGACCGACATTACGAATACCGGGTTTGTTTTCTTGCGCAATGCATCGCGAACGGTTTGGTACCTGTCGTTGCAGGACGAATGGCAATTCGCGAGGAATTGGGAACTGACCGCTGGCGTTCGCTATGATCACTATTCGGATTTTGGCGATACGGTCAATCCGCGGCTTGCCCTGGTTTGGGCAACGCGGCACGATCTGACCACCAAAATTCTCTATGGCCGGGCATTTCGCGCGCCGTCATTCATTGAACAATTCTCCACGAACAATCCGGTGGCGCTCGGCAATCCCGATCTCAACCCTGAAACGATTGATACCTTCGAAGTCGCTTTTGCTTATCGGCCCACGTTCGATTTGCAAACGAGCCTTTCCCTGTTTGCCTATCGCGCCCGGGATTTAATTGAATTTATGCCTGACGCGTCTGGTGGAACCCGGACGGCGCGGAATGCCCGCGATCAGGATGGGCACGGATTTGAATTCGAGGCCGATTGGCGACTGTTGGAAACCTTGCGGTTGCGTGGTCATTACGCCTGGCAACGTTCCGAGGACGTGGATAGCAAGCAAAGAATTCCGGACGCGCCCGGTCAAAAAATATATCTTGCTGCAAACTGGGAATTCCTTCCGGATTGGTCCATTTGTCCGCAATATCGATGGCTCGGCAGCCGCAAACGTGCCGCGGATGACCCGCGCGGTCCCATCGGTAATTATTCCCTGGTGGATGTGACTTTTAGAAGAAATCAGGCTTTTGGCATGTTTGATGTTGCTTTGGCGGTGCGCAACCTTTTTGACGAGGATGCGCGTGAGCCGAGCAACCCGGTCATTCCCGGCGACTATCCCCTCGAAGGTCGCCAGGTTTGGGCAGAAATCAGCTACAGGTTCTGAGCATGAAATCCAAACATGAGAACATTACCAGTCGCGAGCAGTCCTTCGTTCAGCGTCCCGCGACCCGAATCTGGGAAGAACGGCCCAGCGAGGACAATCCCTACATCGCAGCCGAGGTTCGCTGCCATGGTTACGACCTGTTTGAGTTGATGGGGAAACGCAGCTTTGTCGATGTGCTGTTTTTACTCTTCAGGGGTGATTTGCCCACCACCGATCAATCCCGAATGCTGGAAAAGTTGATGATCGGCCTGATCAACCCCGGCCCCCGGCATCCGGCGACCCGCGCGGCCATGCATGCCGGTGTCGGAAAAACCAATCCCGCCCATATTCTGCCCATTGCCCTGAGCATCCTGGGCGGCACTCACCTGGGAGCCGGCTGTGTCGAGGATGCCATGCGGTTTTTCCGCCAGGCGGCCAAGCGCGATCCGCGACTCGTTTGCCGCGAAGCGATTCAAGAACAACAGCGCCCGGCTCAGGGTGATTGGCATCCCGTTCCTGGGTTCGGCAGTCGCTTCGGCAGCGTGGATGAGGTGCCGGGCAAACTGGCGACCGAGTTGAGCCGGCTTCCCGGCGCGGGCAAGGCGTTGCGGTGGGGCTGTTCCTTCGCCGAAGCTCTTCGCGAGCATGGAATCGGCTGGTTGTTTCCCGGCGTGGCGGCAGCGGTCTTGGCGGACATGGGTTTTCAACCGCGGGCCGGGGCGGGGCTTTTTCAGTATTTTCAAGCGCCCGGCCTGCTCGCCCACGGCCTGGAAATGGTCAACAAGCCCTTGACCGCCTTACCGTTTCCCTCCGACGCGAACTATGTCATCGAGGGGGATGCCGATGCCTGCTGATACCCGCTACTGGGACGAACGCCGTGGCCGCATTTTCTCCCGCAAGGGGGGATGGGTCATGGGCAAGGGGGTTTTCTGCCATGGGTTCGAGATGAACAAGGATCTCATGGGCAGAGTTTCCTTCTTTCAGGTGCTGATTCTTAATGCCACCGGCCGCCTCGTGGAAAAACCCCTGGCTGACTGGTTCGAGGCCATGCACGTCGGCTTGAGCTGGCCCGACGCGCGCATCTGGTGCAACCAAATCGGCGCCCTCGGCGGCACCCTGCGCTCCTCGGTCGTTGCAGCGACGGTCGCCGGGATACTGGCCGCGGATTCCCGTGCCTATGGCCAAGGGACATTGTTGGAAGGATTTGCATTTATTGAACGAGCACTCGCCGAGGCGAGAAAAGGCCAGAGCGCGAAGGATATCGTGGCGCAAGAGTGTGCCCGGCATGGCGGAAAGCCGAAGTTCATGGGCTATTCCCGGCCCATCGCCAAGGGCGATGAGCGGTTGGCGGAATTTTACAACATCCAGAAGCGCTTGGGTTTTTCCATTGGGGAACACCTTGCCTTGGCCCTGGAAATCGAGAAGGTCCTGCTGGAGGATTTCGACGAGGCCATGAATTTCAATGGCTATGTCAGCGCCTTTCTTGCCGACCAGGGGCTGACCGCTCAGGAAGCCTACCAAATATGCGCGGTGCTGGTGACCAGCGGTGTCACCGCCTGTTACGTCGATACCTTCGAGCGCCCTCCCGAATCCTTTCTTCCAATGCGCTGCGATGACATCGACTATCAGGGTCCATCTGCCCGTCCCGTTCCCTTGCCGGGGGAACCTTAATCCAGTTTCAACGAGAAACGGCCAGGGATCCTTCCTGGCCGTTTCTCGTCTGTGCGATATTTCCTTTTACCTCCCCAAGGTTTTCATGCGTAGTCCCATGGGGGGCACCTCTTCCGGGTCGATCCGGATATTCAGAAGTGTCGGCCCTGCTCGGCGGCAGATGGCCTCGAAGTCGAGGCGTTCAAGATCCGTAACCGCGGCGATATCCTCTCCGGCAGCCCCCATGGCATGGGCCATCTGAGCATAATCGACCGGCGGTAGTTCAAAGGCAACGGGTTCGGCACCTCCCAAACGCTGACCGTGTTTGACCATCCCCAGGGCGCCGTCATTGAGCACCACAAAAATGACCGGCAGTTTTTCCGCCACCGCCACCGTCAATTCCTGTCCGCTCATCAACCAGCTACCGTCCCCCGTCAAGCAGACCACGGGAGTTGCGGGGCAGCCGAAGGCAGTGCCCACGGAGGCGCCGATGGCCCAGCCCATGGCGCCAAAACCCATGGCATTCCGATACAATCCCTGGCTTTTTGGCAGCAGGTAATGAAGCGACCAGGCCCAGCTGTTGCCTGCGTCGATGATGAAGCGGGTCGATGCGGGAAATCTAACCGATAGCTCCCGCATCAATCGCTGTGGCTTGATGGGGGTGGTGTTCGCGCGATATTTCTCCGGTTCGTTGAGAGCGAGATGGGCAAGGCTATCCCTTTCCCAGGTATCTGAAATCATTTCATCCTTGCGGGGCTGGGAACCTCGGTCATGGACCAGGCGAAAGCGCTGCCGATGCTCCTTGGGAAGTCGTTCTTTCAGGGTGCGAAAAATAGTTTGTATGGTGCCGCAGACATGCAGGCGCGCCAGGGGGGCCAAATGAAAGTTCTCGGAGGTGAGATCGATCTGAATCAGTTTTTCCTGCAAGCTCTTGTTGCGATTCAGGCTGCCGAAGGTCAGGTCATCCATGCGGGTGCCCACCGCCAGCACCAAGTCGGTGCGTTCGTCATTGAGAGCTTGAAAGGCACTTGCATGGCCGCCAAATCCCAACACGCCGCGATAGAGCCAGTGCCCATGGGGAGCCCAGCGCTTGCCGCTTGGGCCGCTGACAATGAGGGCATTGATCAATTCCGCGAATTCCATGATCGGCTTGATGGCGTCGCCACAGTCTTCGCCCAGCACAATGAGGATGTGGTGAGATTTTTCGATTTCATCGAAAAGGGCATCGATGGCCTGCGGATTGGTCATGTCGTGAACATTGAGCAGGCTGTGAAACAGGGGCTTGTATTCATCGGGACGCAGGCGGCGCGGCGAAGCCAGCACGTCCATGGGGATGCTCAGGTGGGCGGGACCGGCCGGCGGCCCTTGGGTGGCGAGAATCGCCGACAGCAGTTTGCCTTCGAGTTGCCCGCGATGGGATATGAGGCTGCTGTATCGCGTGCAGTTCTGAAACATGGCCACGGTATTGACGGCGGTGCAAGAACTTTCCTGCAAGGTTCGCTTGCCGAATTGGGGCAGGGCGGTCTGCGCCGTAATGACCAGCATGGGAACGTTGTCGGCGTATGCCGAGGCAACCCCGGTGATGAGGTTGGTCGCGCCCGGTCCGGTGGTGGCGCAGCACACGCCGAGTTTGCCGGTTTCCCGGGCGTAGCCGTCCGCCATGAAGGCCGCGCCGGCTTCATGGCGGGCGACGATGGGGCGCAACCCGCCACGCCGCGCGCTTCGGGCCATGGCGTTGTAAAGGGGTTCAATCGCCCCACCGGGCACGCCGAAAATGTATTCGACGCCGATGCTTTCCAAATATTCCACGACCAGATCGCCCAATTCAGGCTTCTTGGCCAGGGCCGCGTCGAGTTGGCTGGATGCCGTGCTCAGGGGGTTGGATTCCGCCATGGAGATCTCCTCCGAAACCAGGAAACGGTTGCAGGTCAGGTGAGACAGTCCTGGCATTAAAGCATATTTTTTTATTAAAAAAAACGTCTTAATTGCGTATTGAGATGTGCGGAATTCGGCAAGATCTAATTAATTTGGAGAAGGGGGGCTGGAGGGAATTGGAGCTCGGCCAGGGGCAGAGGTTTGCCGATATGAAAGCCTTGGGCATAGTCGATGCCGAGACTCTGTACCAAATTGAGGATATTTTCATTGTGAACGAATTCGGCAACGGTTTTCTTGTTGAGGGCGCGCGCCACCTCGCTCATGGAACGGACCAGAACCTGGTCGATGGGATCACGGTCGAGATGGGTGATGAAGCTGCCGTCGACCTTGACGTATTCGGCGGGAAACTGCTTGAGAAAACCGAAGGTGCTGAAGCCGGTGCCGAAATCATCCACGGCGAATTCGCAGCCCAGCTCGTTGAGTTGCTTGATCATGCGCTGGGTGGCGGCGATATTGGCAATGCTGGCGCTTTCGGTCAGCTCGAACATCAGGCGCCGAGGTTCCACACCCTGGTCACGCAATTGTTTTTCGATGAGGGGGACGAGCTCCTCGTCGCCGAAGGCCTGCGCGGAGAGATTGACGGCGACGCGCTGCAGTTCGGGGGTTTCCTTGAGGTGAAGAATCGCTTTCCTGATCACGCTATGGTCAAGGAGCGCCATTTCTCCGGCCCGTTCCAGGGCGGGAATGAATTCCTGCGGCAGCGCAATCCCTGTCTCCGGCAGGTCGAGGCGCACCAGGGCCTCGTAGTGCACGATCTTCCCGCTGGCGATGTGCATGACCGGCTGAAAATAGAGCTTGAGGCGGTCCTCATCCACCGCGCGCCGCAAGCGGCGCACCCAATCGAGGCTGGTGCGCAACTCGTCGTTTTCCTTGTCCTTGGGGTCGTAGATCTGAATGCGGTTGCGGCCCCGGCGCTTGGCCACGTAGAGGGCAATGTCGGCTTGCTTGAAATATTCCTCGGGGTTGGCGAATTTGCCGTTGACTTCACTGATGCCGACGCTGCAGCTCAGGCCGGTTTCCTGGCCGTCGATTTCAACGCGATGTCCGAGGATGAGCTGCGTCATTTCCTCGGCCACCAGGCGGGCCTGGGCCTTGTCGGCGGCGGGGATGAGGATGCCGAATTCGTCGCCGCCCAGCCTGCACAGGGTATCGGAGAGGCGCAAGCGCGATTTGAGCAGTTGGCCAAGTTCGCGCAAGAGGGCATCGCCGTGCTGATGGCCGAAGTTGTCGTTGATCACCTTGAAATGGTCGAGGTCGAGAAACACCAGGGCATGACTGCCCTTGCCTCGGGCGCTGGTGGCGGCCAGGCGGCGCAGTTCATTCTCGAAATAATGGCGGTTGTGCAGGCCGGTCAGGGAATCATGCATGCTCAGGTATTCGACCTGCTTCTGGGTGCGCTTGCGCTCGGAAATATCATCGAGGCAGCCAAAGATTGCGCGGCCGCGGTCCGCGGATGGCACGGCGCCGAGGCGGTATTCGACCCACAGGGCTTCTCCCTGCTTGTCGAGCAGACGCAATTCGCCCTGGGATTCATGAATTTTCCCCTCCAGCAGCGGCTGGAGCCATTTGGCGACGCCTTCGACATCCTGGGGCAGGAAGGCCGCCAGGGGTTTGTTCAGGGAGTAGGCGAGGGAAAACCCCGTCAGTTTGGTCCAGGCGCGGTTGAGAAACTGAATTTCGCCGTTTTGATCGAGCTCGAGGACAATGGTGTTGAGGTTGTCCAGCAGGCGCTGGTGATCCTCGGAGATCTTGCGGTAGGCCTCGGTGCGCTCCTTGACCTGGTTGACACGCGAGGCGAACTGGGCATTGCTCACCAGATAGTCCTCGCGGCGGGTGGCGAGTTCGCAAACGCGGCGCAATTGATCGGCGAGAAACGGCTTGGCGATGAAATCCGCCGCTCCTTCGAGCATGAGATCCTCGGCGAGATCCACGGAACTGAAGGCGGTCATGACCACCACCGGTTGGGAAGGGTCGATTCTGAGGATTTCCCGCAGCACCTCGGGCCCCGACATTTCGGGCAGCATGGTGTCGAGTAGCACCAGATCATGGCGGCGTGCCGTCCAGGCCGCCAAGCCCGCCGATCCGTCGACGGCGATTTCCACCTCAAAGCGATGACGCAGCACGCGTCGGGCGATTTCCGCCGTGTCGGGGTTGTCCTCGACGACCAGCGCGCGTGGTCTGCGCAGGGTTTCCTCGGGAAGGGAGAGGCAATTGCGCACCACCTGTCCCAGTTTCGGCAGATGATCCATGGCAAGCATGGCATTGACGCCGAATTCGCGGGCGGTGGTTTCGGCAATGCGTTCGCACCAGGTTTTGGCCACGACGATGATGGGAATGTCGCTTTTGCACTTGAAGACCCCGGAGCGCACCAGGCGTGACAGGCGCCAGCCATCGAGGCCGGGGATATCAATTTCGGTGATCAGCAGGTCGACGGGAAGGCTGCGCAGAATTTGGGAAGCGCTGCGGCTGCACGCGGCTTCCGAGATATTCGGGTGCCCGGCTTTTTCCAGCAGGGATCGCAGCTGAAGGCGGGTTTCCGAGGCATTGTTGACGAGCAGAATATGCAGATCTTCAGACATCGAAGGGGTGCCCTAATCAGTATTCACCGTGAAATGAGACAGGACAATAAAATAGATTTAAAAAATAGCGTTTATTAATTTCCAAGTCAACCGGCAAATGAAAAAATAATAAAGATCAAAAGCCAACCAGAATCCGGACGATGCAATCTCTTTGGACGCGCTCTGGTTCATCGGTGTGGCAGACGGCGCCGCGCGTACCCGACAGGCAGTGGATCTGGCCGTCGCGAGCGGAAAGCGCGGTTGGCAGGGTTACAGGGCCTGGCGCGCACGCGCCCAGTTCGCCGGTTTTATCCGGCTTCAGGTATGTGGGGGACGAATCGGCAGGACTCTGGTCCCTGGCCAACGAAGGGAAATCAACGCGTGAGCTTTTGTCGCCAATCCCCAAGCCTTTCCTTGATTTTCCCGGCGTTTTCGGGGCCGAGGCGAATCATCAGCTTCTGTCCGGCGGACAGGGACTCCAGTTGCGGGTCGGCATAGCGATAGCGCTGGATATGGGGCTTGAGGCGGATGGGTTCATCAACCATGGGCGTGGCCAGGAGGTGATCGATAACCTGCACTAGGCGATCATTGAAATAACCGTCGGGATAGCCCAGGTCGCGATAGGCTTCCTGAAACAGGGGATAGAGCCGGACGTAGACGTCAACCGCCTGGGAGGTGTCGATCGCCGCGAAGAGATTGACCAGCGGGGTGTAGCGCTGATAGTTTTTCGGGCTGAGGATGGCATTTTCGCCTTCGCCCTCCACCAGAAAGGATCCAGGCGTCGGCCGGGTGGGCAGCAGGCGCAGGGGCACTTCCTTGCGCGGCAGGTTGTCGATGGTGACCACGATGCGCTTGATCAGATTGTTGAGCACAAACAGCTCTTCAAGGCGCGGCACCGGGAAAAAACGCGTAAGCGTCTCAATCATGAGGGGATCGCTTTCCTCCAGATCGGGCAGAGGCGGCGGCGGTTCCACGGGAGCCTCTTCCTTCGGGGTTTCCGCGGGCGGGACAGGAAGCGGAATGGGATAGAGCACCTTTGGCGGCGCGGGAGGTTGCGGCATCGCCTGACGTTCCACCTCGCTCACGGCGATTCGCTTTTCTGGGCGGCTGCCCTGCCAGAAAAACACGGCAAGGGCGCCGGCGACCAGAATTCCAGCCCAGATAAAGGGGTTTTTCATGGCGTTTCGTTCCTTGTGCGGCGGCGTGAAATAAGGGGTGTACGGGGGTAATATTACCGATAATCAGGCGATTGGCAAACGGGTTTTTGCCCGCTTTTCGCGGGGTGCAAAGGAGGAAGGGATGACCAAGAGGAGAGAAAAGTCCGCGGCCGTGCAATGCCGGCCAGGCTGCGCCGCCTGCTGCATCGCGCCATCCATCTCGTCATCCATTCCGGGAATGCCCCAGGGAAAGCCGGCCGGCATGCCCTGCGCGCAACTCACGGCCGAGAATCGCTGCGAGCTTTTCGGCCTGCCGCAGCGTCCGGCGGTATGCCTGAGCCTCCAGCCGCATCCGGATATGTGCGGAGAGAACGCGGCCGAGGCCCTGGCCCGATTGGCCGAGTTGGAAAGGCTGACGCGTCCGGGCGCTGAAAAGGGGCGGGGAAACCCCGCCCCGGCAAGGTAAACATCCCAGCGCGACGGCAGCCGCTCGCCTGGTCGCTTAGGGCGCGGCGGCGCGCAGGGCTTGATCGAGATCGGCGAGAATGTCGTCGAGATCCTCCAGACCCACGGATACCCGGATGAAGTCGGGAGTGACGCCGGCGGCCAGCTGAGCCTCGGGGGAGAGCTGCTGGTGGGTGGTGGAAGCCGGATGAATCACCAGGGTCTTGGCGTCGCCGATGTTGGCCAGGTGGCTGGCGAGCTTGACGCTGTCGATGAAGCGCGCCCCCGCCGTCACGCCGCCCTTGATGCCGAAGCCGAGGATCGCCCCCTGGCCCTTGGGCAGATAAGACTTGGCCCGGGCAAAATCGGGGTGGCTTTCCAACCCCGGATAATTGACCCAGGAAACCTGCGGATGCTTTTCCAGAAAACGCGCCACGCCCAAAGCGTTTTCGCAATGGCGGGGCATGCGTACATGGAGGGTTTCCAGCCCCTGCAGGAACAGGAAACTGTTGAAGGGCGAGAGGCAGGGACCCATGTCGCGCAGCAGGGTCACGCGCATTTTGAGAATGTAGGCCAGCGCGCCCAGGGCCTCATGGTAAACCAGACCGTGGTAGCTGGGGTCGGGGGTGGTGAATTCGGCAAAGCGCCCGCTCGACCAGTCGAAGCGACCGCTGTCGACCACCGCGCCGCCGATGCTGGTGCCATGGCCGCCGATGAACTTGGTGAGGCTGTAGCAGACGATGTCGGCGCCGTGCTCGATGGGCCTGAAAAGCATCGGCGTGGCCACGGTATTGTCGACGATCACCGGCACGCCCTGGGCGTGGGCGATGTCGGCGATGGCGCGGAAATCATCGACGTTGTTCTTCGGATTGCCGATGGTTTCCAGAAACACCGCCCTGGTCCGCTCGTCGATGGCCGCGGCGAGGTTGGACGGGTTGGATGAGTCGACAAACTTGACGGTGATGCCCATGCGCGCCAGGGTGTGGCGAAACAGGTTGTAGGTACCGCCGTAGAGATAGCTGGTGGAGATGATGTTGTCGCCGGCGCGAGCAATGTTGAGCACCGCCAGGGTGATGGCCGAGGAACCCGAGGCCAGGGCCAGGGCGCCCACGCCGCCGTCGAGCTCGGCGAGGCGTTTTTCCAGCACATCGGTGGTCGGGTTCATGATGCGGGTATAGATATTGCCCATTTCCTTGAGGGCGAAGAGGTTGGCGGCATGTTCCGAAGAGCGGAAAGCGTAAGAAGATGTCTGATAGATGGGAACGGCGCGCGAACCGGTGGTGGGATCGGGGGTTTGGCCGGCGTGCAGGGCTTTGGTGCCAAGGCCGGTGTTTCTCTCGTCGCTCATGGGATGACTCCGTTGATTGAGGGAAATTTTTCTCGAAAAACTAAGTAAAGTTGTAAAGAAACAAACGTTGTACCTATATCAAATCCGCGAAAAAGATCAACCGGTTTTTAGATGCTCCCGGAGCCTTCATGGATATCGATCTCCTGCGAGCGGTGACGGCTGAATTGCAGCAGTGTCTCACCGGTGCCCGTTTTGACAAGATTTATCAGCCCGAGGCTGATCTCTTCATCTTTCGCCTGTGGAACGGGCGGGACAGCCTGCGCTTGCTTGTCTCGCCCTCGCCGCGTTTTCCCCGGCTGTACCTGACCACGCAAGCCTTTCCCAATCCGGGCGCGCCGCCCCGGTTCGCCCAGTTGCTGCGCGCGCGACTCAGCCGCCTGGTCCGTATCGAGCAGGTGCCCGAGGAGCGCATTGTACATTTTCATTGCACCGGCCCCCAGGGCGAAGCCTACCTGCTTGCCTTGGAGTTGCTTGGGCGACGGTCCAATCTGCTGCTGGTCGATGAACAAGGGACGATCGTCGATCTTTGGGAGCGCGACAAATGCGAAAACACCCTGCGCGATTTGCGTCCGGGCCAGCCCTACGGCTTGCCTGCGCCGCGCCAGGTTCAAGGGGGTCAAGGCCGGCCCATGGCCGAAACCGGCAACGCCGGCTCGCCGTCGACGGTCGCCGAAAGCTATTATCGACAGCTGTTGGTCGACGCCGACGAGGTTGGTGAACAAAAGCAACTCCTGCGCCTGGTGGAGCGCCGTCTGACCAGGGTGCGTGGGCGTTTGGAAAAAATTCGCGCAGAGCAGCAGGCCTTGGCCGCGACCGACCGCTGGCGGGAACTGGGGGAATTGCTGTTGGCCAACCTTTACCGGATCAAACGCGGGCAAGCCGAAATCCAGTTGGAGGATTACTATCAGGAGCCGCCACGGCCCATCAGCATCGAACTGGATCCGCGCCTGACGCCCGCGGAAAACGCCGAGCGGTATTTTCGCCGCTATAAAAAAGGACGGCGCGGCGCCGAACACATTGCGCGCCGCCTTGCGGAAACCGCCGAGGAAACGGCCTGGCTAGAAACGGTGCAGCACGCCTTGCGCCAGGCGCAGGAACCCGTCGATGTGGTCATGATTCGCGGCGAACTCGAAGAGGCCGGGCTGCTGCCTTCGCAGGGCAACCTGGCCAAGCGAGCCCCGGTGGACCCGCGCAGCCGGCTGCGTTCAACCCTTAGCCCGGGAGGCTACCGGATTTTCTGGGGGCGCAACAACCGCACCAACGATTATGTCAGCCGCGAACTGGCCGAGGCGGCCGACTGGTGGTTTCACGCCAAGGATCTGCCCGGCTGTCACCTGGTGCTCAAGGTGTGGCGTAAGGACGAGGACGTTCCAGAAGAGGATCTGCTGTATGCCGCGGCCTTGGCCGCCGGTTATTCGCGGGGCGCCGAGGCCGGCAAGGTGGAGGTCATGGTGACGCGCGCCGCCGAGGTGCGCAAGCCCAAAGGCGCGCCGTCGGGCTTGGTGCAGGTGCGGTCCTACCGCAGTGTGAGGGTGGAGCCGAAAAAATTGCCGGAGCCGTAAAAAGTCCTTGCAATTTGTTTTTTCCTGGTTATATTTGTTTAAATTAATTTTATCTTTCTAAGTCTGCGGAGCGGACGGGAAAGGCAGGTGGCGCATGGCCACGGAGGGAATCTCGCGACAGCACATTCTGGAAAACCTCAAGGCCCTGCACGCGGATACGTTTCCAAAAATCTGCGGCCAATGCGGGGCGGTGTTTTATTCCCCCGACGATTACCTGCGCAAGAACCGGCGCTTTTTCAGAGCCCCGCGTCCGGCAATCCCCGCTCCCAACGACCTGAGCTTCGTTCAACTCTACCGTCACTGCCGATGCGGGTCCGCCCTGCTGGCGCATGTCTGCGACCGGCGCGATGAAACCGAACCAGGTCGGCGGCGCCGCGAAAAGTTTCAGAGAGTTCTCGATCTGCTGGTGGCGCGCGGCTGGGATCGCGACATCGCGCGGGATGAAATCCAGAAATTCCTCCTGGGAGAGAAAAGTTCCCTGCTGGAAATTTTTCTGACGCGCCGCGAGAATTAAAAGACCAACCGTTGGCGGCTGCTTTCCGTCCTCGCCTACTCCCGGCTTGATCCCCGTCCGCTGCCGATGCCGCGCTTGCTGGCGCGGATGAAAGCGAGCATGCTCGCCACATCCTCCGTAACCTTCAATTCTCCCTCGATTTTCTCCAGGGCGGCTTCGAGCCCCATCTCCGAGCGAAAAATGACCTTGAAAGCTTCCTTGATGGCGCGAATCCGTTCGGCGCTGTAACCATTGCGTTTCAGCCCCACGGTGTTGATCGCCCGGATCCAGTTGAGTCCGTCATTGATGCAGAAAGGCGGAATGTCCTTGGCCGCGCCCGAGCCGCCGCGCATCATGGCAAAGGCGCCGATGCGCACGAACTGATGCACCTGGCAGTTGCCCGAGATGATGGCGCGGTCGCCCACCTCGACATGGCCGGCGAGCAGGGCGCCATTGACCAGGATGATGTGGTTGCCGAGGATGCAGTTGTGGGCGACATGGCTGTTGACCATCAGATAATTGTTGTTACCCACCAGGGTCTGGGTGCCGGGTCGATTGCCGCGATGGACGGTCACGCCCTCGCGAAAAACATTGCCGTCGCCGATGAGGGTGTGGCTCTCCTCGCCCTTGTAGCCCAGATCCTGGGGCTCGTGCCCGAGGACCGCGCCGGGGAACAGGCGGTTGTTCTTGCCCAGGGTCGTCCAGCGCCCCACATGAGCGCCGTGCATCAGGCAGGTTCCCTCGCCGATGACGACATCGGCGTCGACGAACGCCTGGGGACCGATTTCAACCCCGTCGGCGAGGCGCGCCGTCGGGTCGACATGGGCACTGGGATGTATCCGAGCGGACATGGGCGGGAATTCTCCGTTTTAGAAGTGAATGGGCGGCTGACGCCCAGGGTATAGCACCATCCAAGGGCGGCGGCAAGGGGGATTTCTAGGCGTGCAGGTCGGGTAGGGGGATGGTGAAACTGAAGCGGCTTCCGGCGCCGTTCGCGAGAGGGCTTTCGACCCAGATGCGGCCGCCGTGCAGATGCACGATTTCCTTGCAAATGGCCAGCCCCAGGCCGGTGCCCTTGCGTGATCCGGCGTTTTTACCGCGCACCTGCTGATAACGGCCGAAGAGATCCTTTTGCTGATCAACGGGGATGCCTGGACCGGCATCGCTGATGTCGACGCGCAAGGTCGCAGGACTGTCCGGCGTTTGATCAAGACGTTGCGCGGTCAGGATGATCTCGGCGCCGCGTGGACTGAATTTGGCCGCGTTGGTCAGCAGATTGGTCAATACCCGGCCCAACTGCTGCTCATCCGCCTGGATGATCGGCAGCGCGTCGCAATTATCGAACCGCAGGTGCAGATCCTTCTCCAGAAAGAGGGCGGCCAGGTCCTGAAAGGTGCGGCGCGCCATCGCGCCGAAATGAAAGGGCGCGGGATGGATTTCCATTTTCCCGGCTTCAAGCTTGGAAAGGTGCAGGATGTCCTCGATCAGCGACAGCAGGCGGTCGCTGCCTCCCTGGATGTTTTCCAGGGCGCCTTTCTGGTCCTCGCTGAGGGGGCCGAGCATGCCCTGGGTCAACACGTCGGAAAACCCCCGGATGCTGGTCAGGGGCGAGCGCAGATCGTGCACCAGCATGGAGATGAAATCCGCCTTGACCTCCTCGATTTCCGTCAGTTTGCACAAATAATCGGCAACGATCCGAAAACGGTCGGCGACAAGTTGCAGGGCCTGGGCAATGCCTTCGCTGACGACCCGCGGATGGCGGGTGAACAGGCAGATCAACGCCAGCAAATCCTCGCCGTTTTTGACTTCGACGGCATGGAGCAGGTGAAATGTGGCCTGTTCATCCTGGGTAGGTCCTGAATTCTCGGGAAAGAGCAGCAACGTAGTCCGTGCGGCAGCCTCGGCGGGCAGGCCGCAACGAGCGATCATCAGCTCTTGCGCTTGCTGGATGAATGAAGGCGGCATGGGTGCATTGATGGAGAAAGCCAGGGTCTGCCGCTCCGGTGAGTGGCATAGCAGCAGCCCGGCGGCGTCGTGGCGGCAGATGGCTCCAAGAAAACCAAGCAGTTCACCGCACAGCGCACGCACATCCTGGGCCAGGCTGTTGAGCTTGAGGATTTCGTTGGAAATGGTCGATTCGTAAAGCAAGCGGTCGAGGATCGCGGTCAGGCGGGCCTGGATGTCCTCGCGAGGAAGATTAACGCCGAGGGCGATACGCTTGCGGCGGCCCTCAACCACCGGGCGACGTGCCAGCAGATTACTGATGGCGGCGACGATCTGGGAGGTCGGCGAGGCTTTTTCCAGATAGAGGTCGGCTCCCGCATGCTGGCCCCAGAAGCGGTCATGCTGTTCGCTGAGGTGAGTCAGTAGAATGATGGGAATCTGGGCGGTGGCGGGATCGTTTTTGAGCAGGCGGCACAAATGATAGCCGTTGAGTTCGGGCATGAGGATGTCCGAGAGCACCAGATGAGGAGGATTCTGGTAGACTTTCTCCATCGCTTCGATGCCGTCGGCGGCGGTTTCGACAAGAAACCCCTGGTCCTCAAGGGCATCACGCAGAATGGCCACTTGGGTGGGGCTGTCGTCAACCACGAGAATGGTGGGGCTATTTTTCATGATGCCTTGGGGCGAAGAAAGAGAAAGTTTAGTGATTTTTATACAATAGCTTTTTAAGCAGGTCAAAGAATTATTGCTGGAGCATCTCCTGTGTGTTGTTGGCGTTTGGTTTTTCTGCCCATTTTGGGTGCAGCAGGCCAGGGGTCTGTATAAAATTTCATCTCGTCATTTCTCGGCCAACTGCGCTCAAGCTTGAGGTTTCGTCAAGAATGTCTATTTAAATCAATATGATGGCATCAATTCGCCGGTGCTTTGAAAAATTGGGCAAAGTCCTTGCTATGCTTGGGGCAAGACAAGAGCATCGCGGGATGCTTGCCGAGAATTCGCTTGCTCGCGCCAAATGTGAAGCCTATAATCCTTGCGCATTTTACATGGTTTTAAAAATAGCCCTGGAGGTCAGCAGATGAGAAAAGTGGAAGCGATCATCAAGCCGTTCAAACTCGACGAGGTGAAGGAAGCCCTGAACGAAATCGGCATCCAGGGTTTGACAGTCAGCGAGGTCAAGGGCTTTGGGCGCCAGAAGGGCCACACCGAACTTTACCGCGGCGCCGAATACGTCGTGGATTTCATTCCGAAGATCAAAATGGAGATCATCGTGCGCGACGATCTGGTCGCCAAGGTGGTCGACGCCATTGCCGAAGCCGCGCGCACCGGGCGCATCGGTGATGGAAAGATTTTTGTCACTCCCGTCGATGAAGTGGTTCGCATCCGGACCGGCGAAAGGGGCGATGACGCCCTCTGATCCGGCTCCCCGTCCGATTATCAGCCCAGCTTTGAGTTGTTTTTCACAGGGGAAGACAGCTCAAAACCGAATGAACGTTCAAAGGAGACGCGCATGACCCCGAGAGAAGTCGTTGGATTTGCCAAAGAAAACAACTGTCAGATGGTCGACTACAAATTTCTTGATTTCGTTGGCGTCTGGCAGCACTTTACCACCCCGATCAGCGAATTCGGGGAAGAAATCTTCGAGGAAGGCCTCGGCTTTGACGGCTCCTCCATCCGCGGCTGGCAGCCGATTCACAACAGCGACATGCTGATCATGCCCGACCCGACCACCGCCAAGATCGATCCTTTTCCCGAAATCCCGACCCTGAGCCTGATCTGCAACATCATCGACCCCTTCACCCGCGAAGGCTACAGCCGTGACCCGCGCTTCATCGCCTCCAAGGCCGAAGCCTACCTAAAATCCACGGGCATTGGTGATACCGCCTATTTCGGCCCCGAGCCCGAGTTCTTCGTGTTCGACGATATCCGCTACTCTTCCAGCGCCAACGAGTCCTTCTATTGCCTGGATTCGGTGGAAGGCATCTGGAACACCGGCCGCGAGGAATTCCCCAACCTCGGCTACAAGCCCCGCCACAAGGAAGGCTATTTCCCCTGTGCGCCGACGGATTCCCTCATCGACCTGCGTAACGAAATGGTGCAGGTGCTGCAGAATGTCGGCATTCGCATCGAGGCCGCTCACCACGAAGTGGCCACCGGCGGCCAGTGCGAAATCGACATGCGCTTCGATTCGCTGCTGCGCATGGGCGATACCCTGCAGTGGTTCAAGTACGTCATCAAGAACGTTGCCTTCCGCAACGGGAAAACCGTGACCTTCATGCCCAAGCCCCTGTTCGGCGACAACGGCTCGGGAATGCACTGCCATCAGTCCATCTGGAAAGACGGCAAGAACCTGTTCTACGGCGATGGTTACGGCGGCCTCTCCAAGGAAGCCCTGTGGTACATCGGCGGCATCATGAAGCACGCCAAGGCCCTGTGCGCCTTCACCAATCCGACCACCAACTCCTACAAGCGTCTGGTGCCCGGCTACGAAGCGCCCGTCAACCTGGCCTACTCCAACCGCAACCGCTCGGCCTCGATCCGTATCCCGGCGACCACCAATCCCAAGAGCAAGCGCGTCGAGTACCGCACGCCCGACCCGTCCTGCAACGGTTATCTGGCCTTTGCCGCGCTGCTCATGGCGGGCCTCGACGGCATCGAGAACAAGATCGATCCGGGCGATCCCCTCGACAAGGACATCTACGGTCTGAGCCCCGAGGAACTCAAGGACATCCCGGGCGTGGCCGGCTCCCTGCATGAAGCCCTGGAAGCCCTGCGCAACGACCATGAATTCCTCCTCAAGGGCGATGTCTTCACCGAGGACGTCATCGACATGTGGATCGACTACAAGATGAACGCCGAGGTCAACCCGGTGCGTATGCGCCCCGTGCCCCTCGAATTCGCCCTGTATTACGACTGCTGATCCTTCGCCGGCACCTCCGCACCACAAAAAAGCCCTCCGGTTCGCGCCGGGGGGCTTTTTGCATGTGGCAAATTAGGACTGTTGGGTTACGCGATGAGACCGCTAACCCAACCTACATTTTGTATGAACCTTACAAATAGGACGCAGATTTGCAGGATGAACACGGATTTTTGGGCTTGATCCCTAAAATCCAGGTATTTTCTGCGTATATCTGCGTCCAATATAGGTTACTGAAGAAGGTAAAGCAAAACCGTCAGCGTCACCGCGCTGAGCAACGTCGTCGTCAGGATGGTGCCGGCGACCAGGTCGGAGCGGCCGCCGAATCGCAGGGAGTAGAGCAGGGGCAGTACCGCGGACGGGGTGCTGGTCTGCAGAATGACCACCGCCCGGGTCAATCCTTCGATGCCCAAAAGCGCCGTCAGTCCCCAGGCGACCAGGGGTGCCACGCCCAGGCGCACCAGGGTCGCCAGGGAGAAAAATCCCAGGCGACTTTGCCATTGAGTACGGGCAAGCTGCATGCCGAGCATGACCAGCATGAGGGGAATGGCCGCCTGGCCGAGCAGATCCAGGGGCCGCAGGATGAAGTCCGGCGGCTGCCAGCCCATCGCCTTGCAGGCAAAGGCCAGCAGCACCCCATGAAAAATGGGAATCTTGCCCATGTTGACCAGGGCGGTCGGCAGGGAGGCGCCTGAGCCCTGGGCGATGACGATGGCCAGGGTGCCCAGGGGAATGTTGAACAGGACGAACGTCAGCACCGAGATTTCCAGGGCCGCCTCGCCGAAGGCGAAAAAGGTGAGGGGCAGGCCGAAATTGCCGACGTTCATCATGACGGTGGTCAGGAGCAGGGCGCTGCGGTTCTCCGCATCAAAACGCAGCAGCGCCGCCAGGCCTCGCGACAAGGCATGGAGCGTCGCGGTATAGAGGCACATGAACAAAAAAAGATTTCCGGCCAGGCCCAGGTCGAACTCCCGTTTCATCAGGGCGCTGAACACCAGGGCCGGGGCCAGCAGGTAGAGGGAGGTCAGGGTGAGGGTGCGAAAGTCGAGTTTGGCGCATTTTTCCAGAACGTAGCCGGAAAAAACGATGATGAAGACGGGCAGGACCACCTGAACAAACAGCATGCGCACCTCGTGGACAATGAACGGGGAGATTAGCACGCCCTCGGGATGCCTGCGAGGATAAAAAAAGCGGGACAGCCCCCTGAGGCCATCCCGCTTTGCTTGTCCTTGAACCGAACATCCGGCCTGGGCCGGACGTCCAGCTATTTCCAGAGAACCTTGACCACCGCGGAAAAATCCTCCTCGCCGCGACCGTCCTCGATGGCCTGGCGATAGACCCGGCTCACCGCCTCGGCGGCGGGCAGGTCGAGACCCGCCTTGTGCCCGGCATCCTGGGCCAACTGCAAGCCTTCGTAAACGTATTTAAGGGCCAGGTTGCGCGAGAAATCGCCGCGGGCGATGGAGCGGCCCTTGGCATTGAACAGGGGCGAGGCAACTCCGCCGGAATCCAGCACCTCGATGATCTTGTCGGCGCTGAAACCGAGCTTTTCACCCAGGGTCAGGCCCTCGGCCAACGCCTGCATGAGCTCCGCCTGCACCAGGTTCACCACGAACTTCATGCGCGTGGCGGCCCCCACCTCGCCGACATGGATGATGTTGAGGCCGAAGAAGGAAAAGGCCTCGCGGCAGCGGCTGAGCAGGGTCGGATCGCCGCCGACGAGAATCGTCAGCAGGCCGTTGACGGCATGCTCCTTGGTGCCCCAAACCGGCGCTTCGAGGAACATGGCGCGCCGAGCCGCGGCCGCCTTGGCCAGTTCCATCGTCACTTCCAGGCTGTGGGTGCCCATGTCCACCAGCAGGGTGCCGGGATCCAGCCCTTGCAGGAAGCTGCGATCTCCGGAGAACATCGCCTCGGTCTCCTCCTTTT
>NZ_JAUVWH010000100.1 GCF_030604225.1 Geoalkalibacter sp. | reverse complement strand
TGTAGACCAGGATGCCGCTTGCCGGATCAACGGCGGGCGTCTGGCCGGGCCAGGGGTTGCCCGGGGCGTTGGACGAGGCATGGCAGTAGTAGCAGGAGCCCTCGCCGTTGGGACCGGCGTTGGTCTTACGGCTCGCCCAAGGGGTGATCAGGCTGGGCTGGTAGGTCGGCAGCCACACGGGCACGGTGCCGACAACGCCCGGGCGGGTTTCACGGTTTTCCGGCAGCAGACCGTTTTCCACGAAGGAGCCGTGGCAGCTCACGCAGTCGCCGGTGACCGCTTGCTGGGTGGTGTGGTGCGGGGAGCCGCCGGTGTGGCAGAAGTTGCAGTCACGGAAGGTGGTGAACTGAAACACGCCGTTTACCAGTTGCATCTGGTGGCAGCTGAGGCACTCGTAGGTTTCGCCGGGGTTGCCGAAGGGCGCCGAGTTGATTTGGCCGATGGGATCGCCGATGCGGTTGTGGTGGCGGTCGGGCAGATAAGTGGGGTCAACCGGCACGTTGGCGGGCGGATTGGGCCCGTGGCAGACGCGGCAGTCGGCTTCGGTCACGGCACTGAACACCGTGTCGGGAATGCCGAGCAACTGGTTGACGGGGGGCGCCGGAACGGCGGCGTGGGCGGTGGCGGCCAGGCCCAGGGCCAGCAAGCCGGCGCAGGCCAGGAATTTGATCGTGCGATTTTTCATACCCTTTACTCCCTTTTGTCCTTGGACAGGCAATGTTGAACTCGATGGTAGGAAAACCAAAAAACCCAAAAACGAAATAAATTACAATTGGATACTGATTCACTGAATGGCATGGCAGAGTTCCGGAAAAATCCGGTAAGCAACGTGTTGCCGATCGGTCTGGCCCACCCCCTTTCCTTTAAGTGATTTGCCCTGAACCGCCGATTCTTTCCTGTGGCGCGAGAAATTAAAATAGCACGAAAAAAGCCGGATGACCCGGGTCGATCTGGGCAACCCGGCTGTCTGCTGGAGACCCGTGGCTTTCCGTCCCCGCCTCGCGGTGGGTTTGGCTTTGTCCGGTCGGTGCGAAGAGGGGCACTAATGAAGAAGTATCCTTCCCCTCGGAAGTCTTGTCAAGAGGCTGTGGGGTCTTTCCTCCGAGTCTATTTGCTCTGGGAACCGCTCCGGTCGAGAATCGTGGTGCGTGCCTCGCCTTGAACCTCGGGAAGCAGGATCTCGATGCGCGCCTCGCGACGCAAGGTGGCGATTTCCTGTGCCAAGCGCTCGTCCCTGAGTTGTTTCCGCAGATAGCGCTGAATGAAATCGTGCATCTGCTCGTAGGTCGGCACTCCGCCCTCATGGCGCTCCTGCACCTGCAGCACGTGGAAGCCGAAGGGCGTTTGCACGACGGGGCTGATCTCGCCCACCGGCAGGCTGAAAGCAACCTGGCTGAAGGCCTCCGGCATGTAGCTGGGGTCGATGCGGCCCAGTTCTCCGTCGTTGGCGGCGCTGGCGCAATCGGACATCTCCTCGGCCACCGCCGCGAAGGCTTCGCCCTTGATCAGTCGTTCGCGGGCTTGCTCGATGCGCTTTCGCGCCCTGTCCAAATCCTCCGCGCCGGCGTCCGGGGAAACTTCCACGAGAACGTGGCGCACCTCGGCCGAGGGGTTGCCGGAAAAGCTGTGCTTGCCCTGCTCGTAGAACGCGCGGATCCGTTCCTCCGGCACCTCTCCCTCGCCGATCTTGCGGTGCCGGTAGTAGGCATCCACATACACCTGGCGGCGGGCGGCCGCGCGCATCTGTTCCTCGCTCAGGTTCGCGGAGGTGCGCTCGGCGGTTTGGCGATAATGCACGACGTATTTTTCGATCTGCGCCTCGGTATCGGGCACCTCCAGACGCCGGCCGGCCTGGGCGAGCAGTTCCACGTCGATGATCTGGTCGAGAACGCGGCGGCGCAGGTGATCGACTTGCTCGTCCCCGCCGGCCTGGCGGCGTACGCCGCGGCTGCCGCGCAACTGGCGATCCACCAAGGGGTCGACCTGGTCGAGGTAAATGGGTTCGTCGTTGACGCGGGCCGCCACCTCGCGGGCCGGCTCGGCCGCGATGGTGACGGAGGGCAATAAGCCGCCCAGCAAAAGCCCGACACTGAAAAGGATTGAGAAAGAGCAACTGCGAAGGTTTCGGCCGCGAAGCGGCTTTGGGCATACCTGGGTCATGTCTCGATCGGTACCTGCGGTTGTGGGTCGACGAAGGACTTGCGCTAAGGAGTATGAATTTAATGTGCCAGGGAAAAAGGTGCAAGGGGGGGGTGGCGGCGCCTGGTTGAAAGTCGCTGGGGAGGGCATGGCTTTGCTCGCGCCGTCAAAAATTTCTTCTTGTCTTGGTAAGTCAAGGAAAAAAATGAAAAAACATGTCTTGATGGAGGTGTGCGAGATGGTTCTGTTGACGTATGGCTAAAATAAAAAAATGAAAAAAACAAGAAAAAAACTAACGTTAATTTTTTTTCAGTCAGGCGCGCGCACAAAGAACCCCAGGAATTGCCCCTGGGGTTTCGCGAAATGACGGAAGGAGTGACGGCAAAAGGCGCCCATCGGGCTAGTCGCGCTTGAGCTTGTGGCAAAACAGGCAGCGGTATTTGGGGGGATGGCCTTCGGGCAGGGGCATCATGTCCTGGTTGTGGCAATCCTCGCAGAAGCGCTCCGCCGCTTTCTTGCCCTCGTCGCGCGCCATGTCGTAATAGGCCCGGTGGGTGTCGTCGTAGGGCACGGGGTGGGTGGTTTCCGGCGGCGCCCTGAGCAGAAAGACGACGATGGCCACGCCGATGGCGATGAGCAGAAGATCGCGCTTGGTGATTTTCATGGCTGATCCTTTCGCTGCCCCGCGTGTCGAACGGGGATGGGTGATTCAGGGTTGCGCGGCGGCCCGCGCCGCACAGCCGATGGCGCCGTTGTGCTGGGGGTGCTCGGGAACCAGCAGCTCCGCCCCGACGGCTTGGCGCAGCAGTTCGCAAAAACCTTGGTTGCGCGCCACCCCGCCGGTGACCAGCAGCAGATCCTGGGGAAAACGGCGCAGCATGGGCAGCACCCGCTTGACCAGGGTGGCGTTGATGCCGGCGCACAGTCGCGGCAGGGGGTGGCCCTCGACGATTTTGCCGATCAGTTCGCTTTCGCCGAAGATGCCGCAGGTGGCATCGAGGGCCACGGGATTATCGGTGTGGCGGGCCAGTTCGTCAAGGCCGATATCGAGCACCTGGGCCATGTTCTCCAGGTAGCGCCCCGAACTGGCGGCGCATTTGTCGTTCATCAGGAAGTCCTGCAAAATGCCGCCCTCGACCCGGGCGACCTTGGTGTCCTGGCCGCCGAGGTCGATGAGGGTGAAGGTGTCGCGGCCCGTCTGAAAGCGCGCGCCGGCCACATGGGCCTGGATTTCGGGAATCACCCGCGCGCCCTCGAGGTTGATGGTGTTGCGCCCGTAGCCGGTGACGACCATGGCCGCGGGCTGCTCGCCGCCGGCGAAGAGATCCAGGGCGGCGAAGTCGATGGTCAGCCGTCCCTCGTGCATGCCGCCGTAGCGCTTGTAAAAGGGGATGGTGTCGAAATCCCGCAGCCACAGCAGGCGGTTGTCGCGCAAGGCGGCGAGTTTCACCTTGCGGCTGCCTAGATCGATGCCGAGGGTCAGCATGGTTTACGCGCCTTGAGCATTTCGAGAAAGCCCTCGATGCGAATGCGGCTGCGGGCGTCGAGGGGGCCGGGACGGTCGCCTTCCAGGGTGAGGATGGGCACCTTGAGGCGCCGGCGCACGATGAGATCCTCGATCTGGCGAAAGCAGAAGGACTGGACGTAGTGGATGACGCCGTCGACGCGCCGCCGCGCGATTTCCGCCTCGATATCGTCGAGGCGGGTGAAAATGTCGTAGGGATAGGTGTAGCGGCGGTACTGCTCCTCGAGGTCGGCGGTGGCGTAGGGCATGGAAAACTGGCGCTGAGTTTCGTTGAACACCACGCGCGCGCCCATCTCTTCGAGGCAGGGATAGAGATTGGTGATGATGGGCGGCACGCCGATGTAGGCCAGGCGCAGACTCTCGGCAAGGGGCGCGCGCTCGCGCGCCGCGCCGAGGAAGGCGTCGATTTCCTCCTCGAAGGCCGCGGGGTCGCCCTTCATGTCCGAGGTGCAGACCTGGAACAGATGATTTTCCTCGCCGCTCACCCGGTTGTCCTCCCAGGTCAGGCGGTCGATTTCATGGACCTTGGCGCGGATTCCGTCGAGGCGCGCGCGGGCCTCGGCGACCTGGTCGGCGGTGACGCCGAAATGCGCGCGCAGCTTGCGGATTTCCAGGGCCAGGGTTTCCCGCGAGCGGTCGTAGGGGTAGGCGAAGGGGATGGTTTTGACCCCCTGCAGGGTCAGGACTTCCATGAGCGCCTGGGTATTGGAGCAGTCGCCCTCGGTGACGGCGATCACGTCCTTGATGCCGTGGCGCAGTACCGTGCCGTAGAGGCCCTTGATCCAGCCGCAGATGTTGCGCGGGAAGCCGGCGATCTCGGCCTCCTCGATGAGGGCCTGGGGATCGGGGTCGGTGATGAAGAGATTGTTGAGGTCGGCGGGCGGCCGCCCGGCGGCAACGATTATCTCAAGGGGGATTGTCGTGGTAAATCCGATCATCGGCTTTCAGTGGCACATCTTGAAGGGTAGATTGTCCGCGCACAACGGACAACGGACAACGACATTTGTCTTCAGTCGGAACGAATGAACATCAGGTAGAGGACGACGCCCACCAGCACCACGCCGCCGCCGACGAACACCAGCAGGCCCTCGTTGGCGCCGCCCTCCAGGGAGGTGCCGCGCGCCAGGGTGTAAGAAACCAGCCAGGCGAAGCCGACGGCGCCGAGGATGCCGGCCAGCACCATGCGCCAGCGCAGGAAAAAGGCGATCAGGGCCAGCGCGCCGGCGCCGCCGAGAAACCAGGGGTTGGCGATGAGCTCGCCGAGGTTCCATTCGCGCAGGGTGTTGAGCAGGCGCTCCGTCTGCAGGTAACGAAACAGTTCGGCGATGCGGGACCAGTCCATGGCGATCCTCTCGGCGGTGATGAAGCAAAACCTGACTATAACAGTTTTCTCCTGGCGGCGAAAGCCCAAACCGCCATTTCCCTTGACTTTGCCGGGGGGCTTTTCTACCATGCCCAGTCGGCTTTAATTCTGCAGAGACCGGCGATTTTTCAGGGTTTGAGGACGGATCAGATTTGGTTTCCGAACGTGCCATCGGGGTTTTCGATTCCGGGGTGGGCGGCTTGACGGTGCTCAAGGAGCTCTGCCGCCAGTTGCCGGGAGAGGAGTTGATTTATCTGGGCGATACGGCCCGCGTGCCCTACGGGACCAAGAGCCCGTCCACGGTGAGCCGCTATGCCCAGGAGGCGGCGTCCTTTCTCACCGCCCTGGGCGTCAAGGCCCTGGTGGTGGCCTGCAATACCGCCTCGGCGGTGGCCCTGCCGCAGCTTGAGGCGCGCTTCGGCGTGCCGGTGTTCGGCGTCATCCAGCCCGGCGCCGCGCGCGCGGTGCAGCTCACCCGCACCCGCCGGGTCGGCGTGATCGGCACCGAGGGCACCATCAAGAGCAGTGCCTACACCCGGGCCATTCAGGCCCTGGATCCGCGCATCGAGGTGCGCACCACCGCCTGTCCCCTGTTCGTGCCCCTGGCCGAGGAAGGCTGGGCCGAGCATCCCATCGCCCTCCAGGTCGCGCAGGAGTATCTGGGGGGGCTGGGCCTGGGGGACATCGATGCCCTGGTGCTCGGCTGCACCCATTATCCCTTGTTTAAAACCATTCTGGGGCAGGTTTTCGGCCCCGAGGTCGCCCTGGTCGATTCGGCGGAGGAGACGGCGGCCGCCGTTGCCCGCGTGCTCGCCGAAGGTGATCTGCTGCGGCGCTCGCCGCCGGGGCCGCATCGCTTTTTCGTGACCGACGTGCCCGAGCGTTTCGAGCGGGTCGGCGGCGCATTCTGGGGTGAGCCCCTGGTGGGCGTCAAACAGGTGGAGATCGGCTGATGTCGCGCAGGGACCAAAGACAGGCCAAGAAAGCAGAGCGTACCCTTACTTGGGTGCTGGGTCTGCTCGGACTGCTGGTGGTGATCGCCGTGGCCGCCTTCTGGGTCGGCACCGCTCGGCGCGCCCCCGTTCCGCCGGCCCCGGTGGAGGGTCCGGCGCCGGCCCCGAGCCTGCGCGAGGTGGTGCTGTATTTTGCCGACCTGCGCGGGGAATATCTGGTGGCCGAGCATCGCGAGATGGCCGACTGTCCCTTCGATGAACCATGCGTGCGCGCCCTGGTGGAAGCCCTCATCCAGGGGCCTCGCACCGATCTGGTGCCGGTGCTGCCGGCGCAAACCCAGGTGCTGGGCGTGTTTTTCGAGGGGGAAACGGTGACTTTGGATTTGAGCCGCGATCTGGTGACGCGCCACCCGGGGGGCAGTATTTCCGAACTGCTGAGCATTTACGGGCTGGCCAACACCCTGGCGGCCAACTTTCCGCAACTGCGCCAGGTGCGCATCCTTGTGGCCGGCCAGGTGGTCGAGTCCCTCAAGGGCCATGTGGATCTGCGCGCGCCCATCCCGGCCGATTTTCGTTACGGCCGCCCGCCCCAGCGGGCGGATGGCCGTCCAACCGAGGGAGAACGGCAATGAACGCTTTTCGTCAGGCGCTTCGCGAACGCGTGCTGGTTCTCGACGGCGCCATGGGCACCCTGCTGCAGGAGCGCGGCCTGGCCCCGGGCGGTTGTCCCGAGGAAATGAATCTCGTCGCTCCCGAGGTGGTGGCCGGCATTCATGCTGAATACGCCGCCGCCGGGGCCGACATCATCGTCACCAACACCTTCGGCGGCAATCGCCTCAAGCTTGGCCATTACGGCCTGGAAAAGCGCGTGCGCGACATCAACGCCCGCGCCGTGGACCTGGCGCGCGGCGCGGCGGGCCAGGGCTTTGTCGCTCTGTCCATCGGGCCGACGGGGCGGTTTCTCGAACCGGTGGGCGATGCCGGGTTCGACGAAATGGTGGAGGTGTTCGGCGAGCAGGTGGCCGCGGCGGCCGCCGCGGGCGCCGATCTGCTCAGCTGCGAAACCTTCCTCGATATTCGCGAACTGCGCGCCGCCGTGGTGGCCTGTCGCGAGTTCTCGCAGTTGCCCATCATCGCCCAGATGACCTTCGACGACGGCGGGCGCACGGTGCTCGGCACGCCGCCCGAAGCGGCCGCCGTGACCCTTGACGGCCTTGGTGTGGACGTGGTCGGCACCAACTGCGGTTTGGGCCCCGACGGCATCTTCGCCCTGCTGGAAAAAATGCGCGCGGTGACCAGCTTGCCCCTGATCTCCCAGGCCAACGCCGGCCTGCCGCAATTGATCGACGGTCAGACGATCTTTCCCGGTACGCCGGACGACATGACCGCCTTTCACGGGCGCATGATCGCCCTGGGCGTGCGCATCATCGGCGGCTGTTGCGGCACCACCCCCGCGCACATCCGTGCCATCCGCGCCGCCCTGGACGGGCGCGACCTGTCCTGGTCGCCGCCTCAGCGCCGATTGTTTCTCTCCAGTCGCGGCGCGGCGGTGCCCGTGGGCTCCGGCGCGCCCTGCGCCATCATCGGCGAGCGCATCAATCCCACGGGCAAGAAGGCCTACTCCGCCGAGTTGCGCGAGGGCAAGACGGCCTACATCCGCCGCGAAGCCCAGGAGCAGACGGCGGCGGGCGCGGCGCTGCTCGACGTCAACTGCGGCGCGCCCGGCGTGGACGAGCCGGCCGCCCTGGAACGCGCGGTGTTTGCCGTGTCGGGGGTGACCACCGCGCCCCTGGTTCTTGATTCCTCCGATCCGCAGGCCTTGGAGCGCGGGCTCAAGGCGGCCGACGGCAAGGTGCTGATCAATTCCGTGTCGGGCGAGGACAAGAGCCTGCGCGCCGTTTTGCCCCTGGCGCGCAAATACGGCGCGGCGGTGATCGGCCTGGCCCTGGATGCCGAGGGCATTCCCGCCACGGCCGAGGGGCGCGTCGCGGTGGCGCGCAAGATTCTCGCCGCCGCCCGGCAGACGGGTCTGCCCGACCAGGATGTGGTCATCGACGGGCTGGTGCTGACCGTGTCCGCCGAGCAGAAGGCGGCGCCGGAAACCCTGCGTACCCTGCGGCTGGTCAAGGCGGAGCTGGGCCTGGCGACGGTGCTCGGCGTGAGCAATATCTCCTACGGGCTGCCCAGCCGCCCGGTCCTGTCCGCGACCTTTTTCGCCATGGCGCTGGAGGCCGGTCTGGCCGCGGCCATCGTCAATCCCAAGGAAGAGCGCATGATGGATGCCTTTCGCGCCGCCCTGGTGCTGCTCGGCCAGGATGAGCGCGCCGCGGCCTTCGTCGCGCATTACGGCGGGGTCGGCGCGCCGCCGGCGCTGCCCGTGGCCCAGGGTGTCGAACTGGGGATTCGCGAGCGGCTGGCGACGGCGATCATCGAGGGGGATCGCGAGGGCGTCCCGGCCTTGGTGAGCCAAGCCTTCGCGCAGGGCCTCGAAGCCATGGCCATCAGCAACGAAGGCTTGCTGCCGGGTCTCGAGGAAGTCGGTCGGCGCTTTGGCGCCAAGCAGATCTTTCTGCCCCAGGTCATGCTCTCCGCCGAAACCATGCACGCCGCCTTCGCCGTCATCAAGGAGCGCATGCAGGGCGAAACCGGCCCGTCCCTGGGCCGCATCCTCATGGCGACCGTCGAGGGCGACATCCACGACATCGGAAAGAATATCGTCTGCACCTTGCTGGAAAATCACGGTTTCGAGGTCATCGACCTGGGCAAGAACGTGCCCGCCGAGCGCATCCTCCACGTGGCGCGGGAACGCCAGGTCGACGCGGTGGGGCTCTCGGCCCTCATGACCACTACCCTGGCGCAGATGGAGCACACCATCAAGCGCTTGCGCGAGGAAGGCGTGAAGGCCTTTACCCTGGTCGGCGGCGCCGTGGTCACCGAGGATTACGCCGCCAGCATCGGCGCCGATCTCTACGGTGGCGACGCCATGGCCGCGGTGGAGAAAATAAAAAGACTTCTTATTAAATAAAATTGGTTAAATGGCGGAAAGGGTCTTGCGCCATTTCGCGGAACGTGCTATCAAAAAACAAGTTTTCCGCTGAATTACAAGAGAGATGGCATGGTCGTCGGCTTTAATCACAATGTTCGCCACCAGGGCGAGTTGTATCATGTCCAGACCGAGGACGGCGGCCTGAAGAATCCCCACATCCTGACCCTGCTCTATCGCGGCGGGACCATCGTCGCCAGCCGTAAAACCTCCTACGCCGATATCACCAAGTCCGAACAACTGGAAAAAGTCGTCGAGGACCTCATGAAGGAGCAGCACAAGGAGATGCTGCGCCGCCTCAAGGAAGGGGCCTTCGATGAGTTGATCGCCAGCCGTTTCGCCGCGCCTGCGACCCCGGCTCCCACCAATGCGGAGCCCCCGTCGCCCGCGCCGCCGCCCGACGCCGCCAAGCCCGTGCGGCAAGACGTCCCCGTCACGAAAAAAGAGCCAAGTCTCGATGACTTGATATTGTCCTACCTGACCGGCGAAGACCCCTGAATTTTGCGGCCGTTCAGCACGGCCGTTGCCATACCAAAGGAGATGCTCCCCCCATGCTTGATGAATTGCAGGTGCAGGAACTCACGGAGAAGGCCCGCCAACTGCGGGTCGATGTGCTCAAGATGCTCAACGCCGCCCGCTCCGGGCACACCGGGGGCAGCCTCTCGGCCCTGGACGCCCTGACGGTGCTGTTTTTTCACCAGATGCGCCATGATCCGAGCAACCCCCAGTGGGCCGATCGCGATCATTTCGTCCTCTCCAAGGGCCATGCCGCGCCGGCGCTCTACGCCTGCCTGGCCCATGCCGGCTATTTTCCCCTGGACGACCTCAAGACCCTGCGGCGCCTCGGCAGCCATCTGCAGGGGCACCCCGACATGCGCAAGACGCCCGGCGTCGAGGTCTGCACCGGCTCCCTCGGCCAGGGCCTGTCCCAGGCGGTGGGTCTAGCCCTGGCCGCCCGCCTGCAAGGGCGCGCCAGTCGCACCTATTGCCTGCTCGGCGACGGCGAGGTGCAGGAAGGCCAGATCTGGGAAGCCGCCATGGCCGCCGCGCACTACGGGGTCGACAATCTCTGTGCCCTGCTCGACTGGAACGGCCTGCAGATCGACGGCGAGGTGGACAAGGTCATGCGCGTGACGCCCCTGGGTCCCAAGTTCCTGGCCTTCGGCTGGCATGTGCTGGAAGTCGATGGCCACGATCTCAACGCCATCGCCCGCGCCCTGGCCGACGCCGCGGCCTGCACCGGCAAGCCGACCCTGATCATCGCTCGGACCGTCAAGGGCAAGGGCGTGCCGTTTTTCGAGCACAAGGCCAGCTACCACGGCGTGCCGCCCAGCGACGACGAACTCAGTCGCGCCCTCGAACATCTGGGCCACTCCTAAGGTTTTTCTCATCGGTCCTATAGGTCCTATGGGTCTGAAGCTCTTCACTAAAGGAAAACAGCTCTCATGATCGCAACCCGTGACGCCTACGGCCAGACCCTGGTGGAGCTCGGCCGTGAAAACCCCTCCGTGGTGGTTTTGGATGCCGACCTTTCCGGGTCGACGAAAACCGCCCTGTTCGCCAAGGAATTTCCCCAGCGCTTCTTCAATGCCGGCATCGCCGAGGCCAACATGCTCGGCATGGCGGCCGGCCTTGCCGCCGGCGGTCAGATTCCCTTCGTGTCGACCTTCGCCGTGTTTGCCTCGGGGCGCGCCTTCGAGCAGATCCGCCAGTCCCTGGCCTATCCGCGCCTCAACGTCAAGGTGGTGGCCACCCACGGCGGCATCACCGTCGGCGAGGACGGCGGTTCGCACCAGTCGGTGGAGGATCTCGCCATCATGCGCGCCGTGCCCAACATGGTGGTGCTCTGCCCCGCCGACGGCCCGGAAACCGCCGCCGCGGTGCGCGCCGTGGCCGCCTACGAGGGTCCGGTGTACATGCGCCTGGGCCGCTCCAAGGTGCCGACGGTGTTTGCCGAGCCCACTCCCTTCGTCATCGGCAAGGGCAGTTGCCTGCGCCCCGGCCGGGATCTGACCTTCGTCACCACCGGCCTGATGACCGCCCAGGCCTTGGCGGCGGCCGAGATTCTCGCCGAGGGCGGCATCGACGCGCGGGTCGTGCACCTGGGCACGATCAAGCCCCTGGACGTGGATCTGGTGCTCCAGGCCGCTCGGGAAACGGGGGCCCTGGTCACCGCCGAGGAGCATTCGGTCATCGGCGGGCTGGGCGGCGCGGTGTGCGAGGTGGTGGCCGAGGGTTATCCGGTGCCGGTGGAACGAGTCGGCCTGCGGGACGTCTTCGGCCAGTCGGGCACCGCCGAGGAACTGCTTGCCTACTACGGTCTGACCGCCGCCGAACTGGTCGAGGCGGCGCAGCGGGTCGTGCGCAAAAAGCAGATGCCCTGATCGGAAAAGGACACGCGACCCTTGAAGCCCGCCGCCGTCAGCCTGGTCACCCGAGTGATCCTCTTCAACATGGTCCTCCTCGTGACCGGTGTCGGCGGCTTTACCCTGTTTCATTTGCAGCGTGAGCGTCAGCATCTCTTCGATGTCTCTCGCCAGCACGCCGGGGTGCTGCTTTCGACCATCGAGCGCTCCATCGCCAACGCCATGTGCACGGGCAACACCCAGGAAGTGCAGACGGTTCTCGAACTGGTGGGCAGCAGCCCCCATCTGCTGCGGGTCCGGCTGTTTCATCCCGATGGCCGGGTGCAGCGCTCCTCGCGCCCCGAGGAAGTCGGCCGGCTGGTCGATGCCGAGGATCTTGCGCTGTTTCGCGGCGGCCGCACAGAGGCGCTTTTCACCGAGGGCGAGGACGAGTGGATCAGCATTTTGTTGCCGATCCATTCCGCGCCTGCCTGCATAGCCTGTCACGGCACGGAGGAGGACATCCTCGGCGTGCTGGGCCTGCATGTGTCCATGGCCGACACCCGCGAGCAGCTGCGCGCCAC
>NZ_JAUVWH010000071.1 GCF_030604225.1 Geoalkalibacter sp. | reverse complement strand
GCGGCGGAGAAGGGGGCGACGCCATGAAAAAGGAAACCTACATCCTGGCCGGTGCCGCGCTGATTATCGGCATTCTGTTGGGCGTGATCTTCTCCGGCTCGGGCGACAAGACGCCGAGCCGTCCCGCGACGAGCAGCGCGCCGCCCGGTGCGCCGCCGGTCAACCTGCAGCAGAACATTCAGATGCTCGAGGACATCGTGCGCCAGGATCCCACCAACCGCAACGCCTGGGTGCAGCTGGGGCACAACTACTTCGACGGCAATCAGCCCATGAAGGCCATCGAAGCCTACAACAAGGCGCTGGAACTGGATCCCAACGATCCTGATGTCATCACCAACCAGGGTGTGATGTTTCGGCGGGTGGGCTGGTACGACCGGGCCATCGACAACTTCCGCAAGGCCAACGAGATCAATCCCATGCACCCGCAGAGTCTCTACAACATGGGCGTGGTCTATCGCTACGATCTGCAGGACTACGACAAGGCGCGAGAAGCCTGGACCCTGTACATCGAACGTCATCCCACCGGGCAGGGCGCCGATCAGCTCCGCGCGGAACTCGAATTCCTTCGCGCCCATCCCCAGATGCCGCCGGGCATGCCGGGTCAATAAATCGTCGATCGAAGAAAAAGCCGGGATTTCCCCGGCTTTTTTGCAAGGGAAGGGGCCGTGTTGGGCAGCATGTGCATTTGGGTTCGTTTGATTCTGCTGGCCGCGTTCGTGCTTGGGATCCTGCCGGGCTGCGCTGCGCCAAGGCCCTTGACAGGGCTGCTCGAAGGGGATCTGCACTGGCAAGGCAGGGTGCTGCTGCGCGGCGACGTGGTGATCGCTGAGGGCGCCCATCTACATATCGCCCCCGGGACGCGGGTGCTTTTCCTGCCTCCAGCCGAGGGCGAGGATAGGCTCACCCTGCACCCCTATTTCCCCGGCAGCGAACTCATCGTTCATGGCCGCATCATCGCGCGCGGCACCCCCGAGAAGCCCATCGAGTTTCGCGCCGCCGACGCCCAAGCCGGTCCGGGAAGCTGGGGGGCGATCAATCTGCGCGAGAGCCCCGAGGCGATTTTTTCCCATTGCATCTTCACCCAGGCCGACAGCGCCATTCACAGCTTCGGTTCCAAGGTGCTTGTCGAGCAGAGCCTGTTCGAACGCAACCTGGTGGCGGTACGCTTCAACACCAGCGAAATTCGCATCGCGCATAATCTGATCCGCGACAACGACGCGGGCATCCGGTTTCATCTGGGAGCGCCCGTGGTGATCAACAATGACCTGCGCGACAATAACAAGAGTTTTTTTCTGACCGCCGATCCCCGCGATTACCGCATCACGCGCAACAATATTCTCGGCAGCCGCCAATACGCGGTGGTCCTCGGGGAAGATGTTCCTGACGATGTGCAGATGGCGGAAAACTATTGGGGCACCATGGATGCACAAGTCATCGAAACCCAATTTTTCGATGGACGACGTCTGGAGCATCTCGGGCGAGTTCGTTATGCGCCGTTGCTGGACAGGCCTGTTCCCGAGGCGGGGCCGGCATGGACCCGGTAGCCCGCCGTCACTGGCAAGCCAGGGCGGCCACTGATCCCGGCAGTGTAAGGGCCCTGGCGGAAGCCTTGGGGCTCTCTCCCCTCAGCGCGCGGATTTTGCTGGGACGCGGCCTCGGTGAGATCGCCGCGGCGCGGCATTTTCTCGCGGCACGCCTCGCGGCCCTGCCCGATCCCCTGCTCTTGAGCAACATGGACCAGGCTGCGCGGCGTTTGGCGCAGGCCGTGCGCGGGCAGGAAGAAATCGTCGTGCACGGCGACTACGACGTGGATGGTATCACCGGCGCGGCCCTGCTGGTGGAAAGCCTTAGGGCCCTGGGCGCGCAGGTGGACTTTCACATTCCCCTGCGACTGCGCGACGGATACGGCCTCTCGGCGGCGGCCCTGCGTGATGCCCAGGCCCAGGGCAAGCGCCTGGTGGTGTCCGTCGATTGCGGCATCAGTGCTCTCGATGAGGCCCGCCTGGCCCGCGAGCTGGGCCTCGACCTGATCATCACCGATCACCATCAACCCCCCGAGCAGCTTCCCCCCGCCCTGGCCCTGATCAATCCGCACCTGCCCGGCGATAAGTTTCCCGAAAAGCACCTGGCCGGGGTGGGCGTGGCGTTTTTCCTGCTCCTCGCGGTGCGGCGGCAGTTGCGCGACGAGGGCTGGTTCGCCGCGCGTCCCGAGCCCGACCTGCGCCTCATGCTCGATTTCGTCGCCCTGGGCACCATCGCCGACATCGTGCCGCTCACCGGCGTTAATCGCATCCTGGTGCGCGCCGGCCTCGATCTGCTCGCTCAGGACCGGCGGCCGGGGCTCGCGGCCTTGCGGCAGATCGCGGGGGTGCGCGAAGTGACCTGCGGCGCGGTGGGCTTTCAGCTGGCGCCGCGTCTTAACGCCGCCGGTCGCCTGGAGGACGCCGCCCTGGCGGTCCGGCTGCTGCTCACCCGGGACGCCGAGAAGGCGCGTGACATCGCCCGGCAGCTTGACGAATGCAACCGCGAACGCCAGAGCATCGAGGCCGAAACCTTTGACCAGGCCCTGGAGCGTCTGGACGCCCTCGACCAGCCGTGGCGCCGCTCCATCGTCCTCGCGGACGAACGCTGGCATCCCGGGGTCATCGGCATCGTCGCCAGCCGTCTGGTGGAGCGCTTCCATCGCCCGACCCTGCTCATCGCCCTCGACAAGGGACGCGGCAAGGGATCGGGACGCTCCATTCGCGGCTTGCATCTCTATCAGGCCCTGTCTGCCTGCGGCGATCGTTTGCTGGGATTCGGCGGCCATGAATACGCGGCGGGTCTGTCCATCGCCGCCGAGGAACTGGACAATTTCACCGAGCAGTTCGAAGCCCTGGCGTGCGCGGCGCTTACCGAAGACGATCTGCTTCCGCAACTGCTGCACGACGGCGTCGTTGACCTGGCGGCCTTTGCCCAGGCGGATGTGGCGGAGTTGGCTGCTCTCGCGCCCTTCGGCCCCGGCAACCCCGAGCCCCTGTTTCGCGTCAACGGCGCGGTCTTTGAGCGGCCGCGCTGCGTGGGGCGCGATCATCTGCAATTTCAGTTGCGTCAGGAAGATGTGAGTCTGCCCTGCATCGCCTTCGGCGCGGCGGCGCGCTGGCAGGGCATCAACGGATGGGTCGACGTGCTGTGCACGCCGCAGATCAATCGCTGGCAGGGACGGGAATCCGTCCAGTTGCGGGTGAAGGATTTACGGGAAAACGGGTAGGAAAAAGGGCCGGCCTCGCAAGACCGGCCCTTGGTTTTTCACGGGCGCAGGGTTTCGGCGGCCAGTTTGTCCCAGGCCGGCAGGCTGCGCTCGATCATGGCCAGATCCACGCAGTAGGCGATGCGGAAAAAGCCCGGGGCGCCGAAGCCCGAACCCGGCACCAGCAGCAGGTTGTGCCGTTGCGCCGTCTTGACGAATTCCACGTCATCGGCCAGGGGCGATTTGGGGAACAGGTAAAAGCCGCCGTCGGGCTTGACCATCTCGAACCCCAGCTTGCTCAGGTGGGCGTAGAGCACATCGCGCTTGTGCTGGTACTCGGTGATATCCACGCTGGCGCGCTGCAACCCCGCGACCAGCAACTGCATGAGCGCCGGGGCGTTGACGAAGCCCAGCACCCGGTTGCAGAACACCGCGCCCTCCATGAACAGCTCGACCTCGCGCATCAGGGGGTTGGCCGCCAGATAACCGATGCGCTCGCCGGGCAGGGCCAGATCCTTGGAGTGGGAGGTGGCGATCACCGCGTTGCGGATGCAGGCGAAGATGGCGGGCACCTGCTTGCCGTCGTAGCTCAGGCGCGCGTAGGGCTCGTCGGAAATCACGTAGATCTGTCGGCCCAGCTCCTTTTCCTTCTCCTCCAGCATGCGCCCCAAGGCGGCCAGGGTTTCGCGCGGATAGATGACGCCCGTGGGGTTGTTGGGCGAATTGAGGATCAGGGCGCGGGTCCTGGGGCCGATGGCCGCGGCGATGGCGTCGATGTCGGGCTGGAAGGTAGCGCGATCGGTCCACACTTCCACCGGCACCCCGCCGTGATTGTCGATGTAGAACTTGTACTCGACGAAGTAGGGGGTGAGGATGATGACCTCCTCGCCGGGGTTGAGAATGGTCTTGAGGATCACGTTGAGGGCGCCGCCCGCGCCGCAGGTCATGATGACGTGGCGCGCCGCCACCGGCAGGCCGCTTTTCTCGGCGAGGATTTCAGCCACCGCGGCACGGGTCTGTTCGTGCCCGGCGTTGTTCATGTAGCGGTGCATGCCGATCAGGGGCCGCTGCGCCAGTTCCAGCAACTGGGCGCGAAACGCCTCGGGGGGCTCCACCGCGGGGTTGCCCAGGGTGAAATCAAAAACATTATCGGCGCCGTACTTTTCCCGCAGTGCCGCGCCTTCCTCGAACATCTTGCGAATCCACGAAGAACGCTCGATGCATCCCTGAACCTTGTCGGCAATGGCCATGTCAATCAACTCCTTGGGGTAGGTGAGGGCCGGACGCAAATCCCATCGGCCCGCAATCGGCGCAGTTTAGCCTTGGCGCGCCGGCGGGTCAAGGTTTGGCTGCCCCAAGTCCTTGCCTACGCCGCACAAGTTGCATTTTGCCATCGATTGGGCTAAATTGCCTGCTTTCCGACCTTAAACGAGGTGCGAGATGGCAGAGGATAAACTTGGGCCGTTGCGGCAGAAAATCGACGAGATCGATGACCGGATTCTGGATCTGCTCAACGAGCGCGCCAAGGTGGTCATCGAGGTGGGCCACGCCAAGGCCGGGGAAAAAAAGGAATTCTACGTCCCCAGTCGCGAGCAGGCCATCTACCGTCGTCTGAGCGACACCAATCCGGGGCCTTTTCCCTCCGAGGCCATCAAGCGCGTCTATCGCGAGATCATCTCCGCCTGCCTGTCCCTGGAAGAACCCATGAAGGTGGCGTTCCTGGGGCCCCAGGCGACCTTCACCCATGTCGCCGCCATGCAGCAGTTCGGGCTGTCGGCCAGTCTGGTGCCCCTCAAGAGCATCTCGGCGGTCTTCGAGGAAGTGCAACGCGGCCGCGCCCATTATGGGGTGGTGCCCGTCGAGAATTCCAACGAAGGCATCGTCTCCCACACCCTCGATATGTTCATGGGTTCGGATCTCAAGGTGAGCGCCGAGATCCTGCTGGAAATCTCCCACGACCTGCTTTCGCGCAGCGGCCGGCTGGAGGACGTGCGCAAGGTGGTCTCCCATCCCCAGGCGCTGGCTCAGTGCCGGCGCTGGCTGGAAGAAAACCTGCCCGAGGTGCCCCTGGTGGATGTGGCGAGTACCGCCCTGGCCGCGCAGATGGCCACCGAGGACGAAAGCGCCGCGGCCATCGCCAGCGAGATGGCCGCGTCCTTTTACGGTTTGCAGGTGGTCAAGGCGAAGATCGCCGACAACCCCAACAACTACACGCGCTTTCTGGTGGTGGGCCGCAATAACCCGGAGCGCAGCGGCAAGGACAAGACCTCGATTATGTTCAGCGTCAAGGACGAGCCGGGGATTCTCTACCGCATGCTCGAACCCTTCAGCAAGCGCCAGATCAACCTGAGCAAGATCGAGAGCCGGCCGCTTAAGTCCAAGGCCTGGGAATACATCTTCTTTCTGGATCTGGAAGGGCACGTGGCTGAACCGGCGGTCGCCGAAGCCATCGGCGAATTGCGTAGCTACTGCCAGTTCCTCAAGATCCTTGGCTCCTACCCCAAAGCGCGCTCCTGAGGTCGACGGTGACGGAAAACACTCTTTATATTCCCCGCCTGGCGGTGGTCGGCGTCGGCCTCATCGGTGGTTCCCTGGCCCTGGCCCTGCGCGAAGCGGGCGCGGTGGGCGAAGTCATCGGCATCGGCCGCGGCCTGGCCAATCTGGAAAAGGCCCTGGAGTTGGGCATCGTCGACCGCATCAGCCAGGATCCGGTTGAGGGCACGCGCGACGCCGATCTGGTGTTTCTCGCCACGCCGGTGTGCAAGTTGGGCGAGGTGGCGGCGGCCATTCTGCCCCATCTCAAGGCGGGCGCGGTGCTGACCGACGGCGGCAGCGTGAAAGCCGGCGTGATTGCCGAGATCGAACCGCTGCTGCGCCCCGGTGTTGCCTTCGTGCCCGGTCACCCCATCGCCGGCACCGAGCAAAGCGGCGCCGAGGCGGCCTTCACCACCCTCTACCGCAAACGGCGCTGCATTCTCACGCCGACGGCGCGCACCGACGCAAAAGCCCTGGACCTGGTGCGGCGCATGTGGCGGCTGGTGGGCAGCGAGGTGGTGGTGATGGACGCCGAGAAGCACGACCGCATTCTCGCCGCCATCAGCCATCTGCCGCACATGGTCGCCTATTCCCTGGTCAATGCCGTGGGTTCCTACGACCGCTACGAGGAAAACATCCTGGAATATTCCGCTGGAGGGTTTCGCGATTTTACCCGCATCGCCTCCTCCGACCCGACCATGTGGCGCGATATCGCCCTGACCAATCGCCCGGCTCTCATCGAGATGATGGAGCGCTTCGAGCGTTTTTTCGCCGAACTCAAGGAAGACGTGCGTCAGGGTGAGGGCGAGAAGCTTTTTGAATTCTTCCAGCGTTCCAAGGACCTGCGCGACAACATCCTGTGAGGCGGGCCTTTACGGGCCGCCGGTGAGACATCGACCATGACCCCATCCCTGACTGTCAGCCCCTCCGGCGGGCTGCGCGGTGAAATCACCGTTCCCGGCGACAAGTCCATTTCCCACCGCTCCATCATGCTCGGCTCCCTGGCCGAAGGCACCACCCGTGTGCACGGCTTTCTCGAGGGCGAGGACAATCTCTCGACCCTCAAGGCTTTTCAGGCCATGGGCGTGGACATCACCCGCCAGGCCGACGGGGTGCTGGAGATCCGAGGGCGTGGCCTGCACGGCCTGCGCGAGCCCGGCGACGTGCTCGACTGCGGCAATTCGGGCACGACCATGCGGCTGATGACCGGATTGCTCGCGGCGCAGCGCTTTTTTTCGGTGTTGACCGGTGATCAGTATCTGCGCCGCCGTCCCATGAAGCGGGTGGTCGAGCCCCTCGCGAAAATGGGCGCGCGCATCTGGGGCCGCGACGGCGGCGAGCGGGCACCGCTGGCGATCAACGGGGCACCCCTCAAGGGCCTTGAATTCCGTTCGAAGATCGCCAGCGCCCAGGTCAAGTCGGCGCTGCTGCTGGCCGGCCTCTACGCCGAGGGTGAGACCACCGTGTACGAGCCCCATCTGTCCCGCGACCACAGCGAGCGCATGCTGGCATTTTTCGGCGCCGAGGTGCGCTCCTTCGCCGGCGGCGTGACCATCGCGCCCCAGCCGCGCCTGCAAGGGCGCGAGGTGCGGGTGCCGGGGGATATCTCCTCGGCGGCCTTTTTCCTGGTGGCGGCGCTCATCACCCCAGGGTCGGAACTGTTGGTGCGCAACGTCGGCATCAATCCGACCCGTAGCGGCATCATCGATATTCTCCGGAGGATGGGGGGTGACTTGCAACTGCTCGACGAGCGCACCCTGTCGGGCGAGCCGGTGGCCGATGTGCTGGTGCGCGGCAGTTCCCTGCGCGGGATCGAGATCGGCGGCGACCTGGTGCCGCGCGCCATTGATGAATTCCCCGTGATCAGCGTGGCGGCGGCCCTGGCCGAAGGGACCACGACCATCCGCGACGCTCAGGAACTGCGCGTCAAGGAAACCGACCGTATCGCCGCCATGGTCAATGAGCTCGGCAGCCTCGGCGCGCGCGTCGCGGCGCTGGAGGACGGCATGCGCATCGAAGGGGTGGCGGGCTTGCAGGGCGGGCGGGTGCGTTCCCACGGCGATCATCGCATCGCCATGAGCATGGCGGTGGCGGCCCTGCGAGCCGCTGCTCCGGTGACCATCGAGGACACGGCCTGCACCGCGACCTCCTTCCCCAATTTCTGGGAGCTGCTTGAGCAGGTGAAAAGTTGAGAAAACGACCTATCGTCGCCATCGACGGGCCTTCCGGGGCCGGCAAGAGCACCATCAGCAAACTGTTGGCCCAGCGCCTTGGTTTTGCCCACATCGATACGGGTGCCATGTACCGCTGCGTGGCGCTGGCGGCGCTGCGGCGCGGCATCGACCCGGGCGACGAAGGGGCCCTGGGGGCGCTGGGCCTGGCGCTGCACATCGACTTTCGACGAGTTGACGGTGAGCAGCGGGTTTTCCTTGACGGCGAGGATGTCAGCGCCGCCATCCGCACCCCCGAGGTGAGCCTGCTCACCTCCAAGGTTTCATCGGTGGCGCGGGTGCGCGAAAATCTGGTCGAACTGCAACGGCGCATGGGCGAGCGGGGCGGGGTGGTGCTGGAAGGCCGTGATATCGGCACCGTGGTCTTTCCCGGCGCCGAGGCCAAGTTTTTTCTCACCGCCTCGGCGCGCGAACGGGGCCGGCGGCGCTATCTGGAGCTCAGGGACAAGGGCCTTGAGGTGGATCTGGAAACCACCATCGCCGAGGTGGAAGAACGCGATGCGGCCGACAGCTCACGCCGGCATTCGCCCTTAATTCAGGCGGCCGATGCGGTGCTCATCGACTCGACGGGGCTGAGCATCGAGCAGGTGGTGGACCGCATGGAGGCGGTAGTCGCCTCCTGTGACAAAGGGCAGGAGGCGGGCTGATGGCGATTCAAATTCTGCTGGCGCGCAGCGCGGGCTTCTGTTTCGGCGTCAAGCGCGCCACCCGCATGGCCTTCGAGGCCGCCGAATCCCATGACGGCATCTGCTCCCTGGGGCCGATCATCCACTCGCCGCAACTGGTGGAAAAGCTGGAGGAAAAAGGTGTGGTCGTGGTGAATGCCGTGGAGGACATTCCCGAAGGCGCGGTGATCATCCGCTCCCACGGCGTGACCAGCGGCGAACTGCGGGAAATCGGCAATCGCAACCTCGAGGTGGTGGATGCCACCTGTCCCTTCGTCAAGAGCGCCCAGGACCATGCCGCTCTGCTCAGCCGCGAAGGCTATGTGGTGGTGCTGGTGGGCGAGGGCGATCATCCCGAAGTGCAGGGCATTCTCTCTTACGCGGATAACACCGAAGTGTTCGTGGTCGGCGCTCCGGACGAAGCCGAGGCGATTCCCCGGCGCAAGCGCTTGGGGCTGATTGCCCAGACCACCCAATCCTTTGAAAACCTGCGCCAGGTGGCCGACATCTGCCTGAAAAAATGCCAGGAACTGCGTATCTTCAATACCATCTGCGATGCGACCAGCGTGCGCCAGGAAGAAGCGCGGGACATCGCCGGCAAGGCCGATCTGGTGCTGGTGATCGGTGGCTTCAACAGCGCCAACACCACGCGCCTGGCCCAGATCTGCCGCGAAATCCAACCGCGCACCTACCATATCGAAACGGCCGAGCAACTGGAGCCGGAATGGCTCAAGGGGGTCGGCACGGTGGGGATTACCGCCGGGGCGTCGACCCCGCGTTGGCTGATCGACGAGGTGATCCGCCGGGTGGAAACGGCGTCCAATTAAAGGTTTGTTTTTTCCATCACTTTGTGCTATTTTCCCTTCCTATTGTTCGGGAAGGACATAGAAACCTGCGAAAATTTGCAGGAAAATCGCTAGGGGGAACCGCTTTAATGGTCGAAAACAAGGGTACGATCAACCACGAAGACGAATTCATGGACAGGGACGAGGAACTCGAGGACGCGGAAACGTTTGCCGAACTTCTCGACAGCACTCACAAGGCGCTCAAGCCTGGTGAGGTGGTCAAGGGAGTGGTGGTGCAGATGAATCCCGACTCGGTGGTCGTCGACGTCGGCTACAAATCCGAAGGGATCATTTCCCTGAACGAGTTCGCCGATGAGGATGGCGCCAGCCAGATTAAAATCGGCAGCGAGTTCGATGTTCTTTTCGAGGGAACCGACAATGAAACCGGTCTGGTTCGCCTGTCCAAGCGCAAGGCTGATCAGCAGAAAGTCTGGAACAGTCTGGAAGAAGGGGCCGTCGTCGAAGGGCGGATCCTCTCTCGCATCAAGGGTGGCCTTTCCGTCGATATCGGCGTCAATGCCTTCCTGCCCGGCTCCCAGGTGGATCTGCGGCCCGTGCGCAACTTGGAGAAGATGATCGGCGAACTTTACAAGTTCAAGATCATCAAACTCAACAAGCGTCGTGGCAATATCGTGCTCTCGCGCCGGGTGCTGCTCGAGGACGAGCGCGAAAACCTGCGCGGCAAGACCCTGGCCAATATCGAAGAGGGCAAGATCGCCGATGGCGTGGTCAAGAACCTCACCGATTATGGCGCGTTCATCGACCTCGGCGGCATCGACGGTCTGCTGCACATCACCGATATGTCCTGGGGCCGGGTCAATCATCCCTCCGACATCCTCAATGTCGGTGATCGCATCAAGGTCAAGATCCTCAAGTTCGACCAGGAAAAAGAGCGCGTTTCCCTCGGGCTCAAGCAGATCACGCCCGATCCCTGGGAAGAGGCTTCCGGCAAGTATCCCGTCGGCGCCCGGGTGTCCGGCAAGGTGGTGAGCCTGACCGATTACGGGGCCTTCATCGAGTTGGAGGAGGGGGTTGAGGGGCTGATCCACGTTTCGGAAATGAGCTGGACCAAGCGCATCAAGCACCCCAACAAGCTTCTCAATATCGGCGATGTGGTGGAGTCCATGGTGCTGGCCGTGGATGCCGACAATCGTCGCATCTCCCTGGGCCTCAAGCAGGTCGAGCCCAATCCCTGGGATGTGATCGGCGAGAAATTCCCCGTCGGTACCATTATCGAGGGCCAGGTCAAGAACATCACCGATTTCGGCATCTTCGTCGGGGTCGATGAGGGCATCGACGGCCTGGTGCATATTTCCGATATTTCCTGGATCAAGCGCATCAAGCATCCCTCCGAGGTTTACAAGAAGGGCGACACGGTCAAGGCCGTGGTGCTCAATATCGATCGGGATAACGAGCGTTTCTCCCTCGGCATCAAGCAGCTTGCTTCCGATCCCTGGGATTCCATCCCCCAGCGCTACCGTCCGGGGACCATCGTGCGCGGCAAGGTGACGTCGGTGACCGATTTCGGCATCTTCCTGGAGATCGAGGAAGGCATCGAAGGGCTGATCCATGTTTCCGAGATCAGCAAGGAGAAGATCGACACGCCCAAGACCTTCACCAAGCTCGGCGACGACCTGGAAGCCGTGGTCCTCAATGTCGACACCGACGACCGCAAGATCGGGCTTTCCATCAAGAAGCTCTCGGATCAGAAGGAAAAGGCCGAGGTCGATGCCTATCTGGGTTCCCAGAAAGAGGCCACCTCAAGCCTTGGCGCCCTGCTCCAAGGGGCAATGAACAAGGCCGCTGAAGACAAGAAAGACGACTGAGCGGTCATCGGATGATTCTCGAAGCCCCCGGCCTGCGCGCCGGGGGCTTGTTTTGATCCGAAAGCAACTATGACAAAACGGCCCTTCCTGATGGCGCTTGCAACCTTCGGCGCCATTTTTCTTGTATTTTTTCTGATCATCTTGGCCGTCGGCAATCTGACTGGTCGTTCCACGCCCTTTCCCCTGGGGGAACGGGTCGGGGTGGTGCCCATCACCGGGGTGATTCTCTCCTCGGAGAAAATCAACGAGGCCATCACCCGCTTTCGTGAGGATGCCTCGGTGAAGGCCATTGTGCTGCGCATTGACTCTCCGGGGGGCGGCGTCGGGCCATCGCAGGAAATTTTCGATGAAGTCCGCCGAACCGTATCCGTTAAGCCTGTCGTGGCATCCATGGGTTCGGTCGCGGCTTCCGGCGGGTATTACGTCGCCGCGCCGGCCAATCGCATCGTCGCCAATCCCGGCACCATCACCGGCAGCATCGGGGTGATCATGGAATTCACCAATTTCCAGGATCTTCTCGAAAAAATAGGTCTCAAGACCCAGGTGGTCAAAAGCGGCGAGCACAAGGATATCGGTTCTCCGGTGCGTCCCATGAGCGAGGAAGACCGTCGCATCCTGCAATCGCTCATCGACGATGTACACGATCAGTTCGTCACGGCCGTCGCCGAGGAGCGCTCCCTCGCTTTCGACCATGCCGCCGGCCTTGCCGACGGGCGGATTTTCAGCGGGCGCCAAGCCATGACGGCCGGACTGGTCGATGAACTGGGCAATCTGCACGATGCTGTTCGTATCGCCGGTGAACTCGCCGGGATCAGCGGCGAACCGAAAACCCTATACCCGACACCGGAGAAGCCCAAATTTTTCGAATTCCTGATTCAGGAAAGCATTACGCAATTGCGCCAGAGCCTGCAGGAACCAAATCCCGTCGGCTTGCAATACCTGTGGCAGGGTAATTGACCAGGAGGCATGAACTCATGACCAAGAGCGAACTGATTGAACAACTGGCTGTAGAGAACACGGCGCTGAGCAAAAAGGAAGCGGAACTGGTGGTCAATACCATTTTCGACAGCATCAGCCAGGCCCTGATCGGGGGAGACCGGGTGGAAATTCGCGGTTTTGGTTCATTTACCATTCGTGAGCGCGATGCTCGCGAGGCCCGCAATCCCAAAAGCGGCGATCTGGTGAAGATCCCACCCAAGAAAACGCCTTTTTTCAAAACCGGCAAGGAACTGCGGGAACGGGTGAACAACGGAACTTGCTGCTAGGGAACGGGTTCCGGGTTCGGCTTCCGTGGATGTTCGGAATGGAAAAACAAAGCCCCGCAATCCTAAGATTGCGGGGCTTTGCCCGTAAAAAAGCAATTGGCGAAATCTCCAGGGCACTGTTGCTATCCGCGATCAGGTGTGTTGTTCCTGCTTAAGGACCAGTTCAGTGCGAATCTGGCGCTATGGCTTGGTGTTGCGCACCTGTCATGGGAAGCCAAGGCTTCGAGCGGATAGAATTTAACGGATGTTGCCGCTGCCCTGTGTCCCGCCAATTGCTAGCTCGTCTCCGGAATGCCGATCGTTTGCTTGGTGGCGCGACCTTGTAATTTTTTTCGGAAATTCACCGGAGAATCACTTTAGGCGTCCCATTCGAGGATGGGCTGGCTCACCATGATCACTGACCGGATGCTCTGTCCCGTTTATGTTGGTCACCCCAACAAGGACCCTACCGCGCATTCCAGAGAATCTTTTCAAAGAGCGATTGTGTTTACTTCTATCATAGCCATGGGCGTTGTCAACGACGTAGAAAAATTTTTTTCCGTCAGGCGTCGGAGGCTCCCATGAGGGGGCAGGCGGAACTTTATCGCCTCCAGGTCGCCGCCGAGGAGAGCGGTCAACGGCTGGATCAGTTTCTGGCCTCCCGCGCCGCCCATTCGCGCACCTTCTGGCGTCGCATCATCGATCTGGGTGGTGTCCATGTCGCCGGACGGCGAATTCGCCAATGCGGCTACCAGGTCCAGGGCGCTCAACAGGTCGAAGCCTATGTCGATGGATTGCCCCTAGAGCCCTTTGTTCTGGAAGACCGGCATATCCTCTTTCGCGACCGCTATCTTCTGGCGCTCGACAAGCCCGCGGGCGTTGATACCCAGCCGACCCATGCGCGTTTCAAGGGAACGCTTTATGAAGCGTTGTTACGCTTCCTTCAGGATCCCTTTCGGCCCCAGAGTCCTCCTGCCCTGGGCATGGTGCAGCGCCTCGATCGCGATACCTCGGGGGTGTTGGTGTTCTCCATTCATCCTCGGGCCCACAAACCGCTGACCGAGGCCATCGGTGCTCGGCGGCTTGACAAGGTTTATCTGGCTCTGGTACAGGGTGTGCCGAAGGCGCGGGCCGGAGAAATTCGGTCCCAGTTAGCGCGCGGGCGTCGCGACAATCGCATGAAATCCGTCGAGCAGGGCGGGCGTGAGGCCCTGACCCGCTACCGCGTGACGCGCACCTGGGAGGCTGCCGCCCTGTTGGAGGTTGAAATCCCCACGGGGCGCTCCCACCAGATTCGGGTGCATCTTGCCGAACTCGGGCATCCGTTGCTGGGCGATACGGCTTACGGCGGCCCCGAGGGCATCGCCGGCGCGCCGGTCGCGCGGCAAATGCTGCACTCCCTGCGTCTGGATCTCAAACATCCGGTGAGCGGAGAACCTTTGAGCTTGACGGCTCCCGTGCCCTGCGACATGAAACAGCTCATGGCGCACCTTGACGCCGGCCAGGGCGCTGCCCCTCAATCCTTGCCAAGGACGGAACATCCATGCTGACTTTCCCGCATATCGATCCGGTCATCGTGCAGATTGGGCCGCTGGCCTTGCGCTGGTACGGCCTGATGTATCTTTTGGGCTTTGTCGCCGGTTATCTTCTGATTGTCCATCTCGCACGTCTGCGGGGCCTGTCCCTTAAGCGCGAGGATGCCGCCGACCTGCTGTTTTATTGCGTCCTCGGGGTTATTCTCGGCGGCCGCCTGGGCTATGTTCTGTTTTACAATCCCCTGCATTTTCTCAGCCATCCTCTGGAGATTTTTGCCGTCTGGGAAGGCGGAATGAGCTTTCATGGCGGTCTGCTCGGCGTGGTGGTGGCAGCGCTTTGGGGAGTGCGGAAAAAGCAGCTGCCGATCCTGCTCACGGGTGACATCCTGGTGGCGGCCGCCGCGCCGGGTTTGGGGTTCGGCCGCTTGGGCAACTTCATCAATGGCGAACTCTGGGGCCGGGTCACCGATGTGCCCTGGGGCATGGTCTTTCCCGGCGCGGGACTTTTGCCGCGCCACCCGAGCCAGCTCTACCAGGCGCTGCTGGAAGGTCTGGTGCTGACCCTGATTCTCTATGGGCAGCATCGCCGCGGGTCGCGTCCCGGCGTGCCCTTTTTTACCTTTTTCACTCTTTATGGCGCTTTTCGGTTTTTCGTGGAATTTTTCCGCGAGCCCGACGCTCATCTCGGCTATCTGTGGGGCGGGGCGACCATGGGTCAGTTGCTGAGCCTGCCGATGATTGCCTTGGGGGTGGCGGGAATTTTCTGGTGCTCCCGGCGGGGAAGCAAGGCATGAAGAATCTGCGCGCGATTGTTTTTGACTGCGACGGGGTTTTGTTCGAGAGCCGGGCGGCCAACCTCGATTTTTACAACACCATCCTTGCGCGCTTTGGCGCGCCGCCGGTCTCCATGGCGGATGAGGCGACCCTGGCCCTGTGCCATACGGCCGCAAGCCCCGAGGTGTTGCGCGTTCTGCTCGGCGAGGAGCAACTCTCCACGGCCCTGGACTATGCGGCAAGCCTCGATTATCGGCGCTTCGTGCCCTTGCTGGACATGGAGCCTGGGCTGCGCGAGGCCTTGACCGATCTGGGGCGTGACTACCCGCTCGCTGTCGCGACCAATCGCGGGGCCAGCGGCGAGGACCTGTTGATCCATTTCGGCCTGCGCGAGCATTTTTCCGCCGTGGTCACCAGCCGTGATGTTCCCCGGCCCAAACCCTGGCCCGACATGTTGGTCGAGGCGGCGCGGCGACTAGGGTGCCGGACGCAGGATATGTTGTTCGTCGGGGACTCGGCTCTGGATCGCCATGCGGCGTTGGGCGCGGGCGCGCGGTTCGTGGCCTACAAGAATGATCTGGAAGGGGACTGGCGGGTGCTGTCCCATGGGCAGCTGGTGCATTTGGTGAGGTACGGAACTACAGGGCCTTGATCATTTCGAGCACATGCCCCCCGTTGAACTTGCGGTAGCTGACACTGTCCATCAGGGTGTGGATGATGAACACCCCGCGGCCATGCTCCTCAAGGCAACGAACCTCGGGGACCGGCAACGAGCTGATATCGAAGCCCTGGCCCTGGTCGTAAACCTTGATGCACAGAACCTTGTCCTTGATACTGATGGTGATGTGAACTTCCTTGTTGGGGTCGCCTTCGTGGGCGTGGCGAATGGCGTTGGTCATGGACTCGGTGAGAACCAGGTTGATATGATAGGCCAGTTCCTCGCGGTCCCCCTTGTATTTTTTCAGGGTTCTGGCGACATCTTCCCCAATCTTGCCGATCAGGCTGAGGTAGCGCGTCTGGTTGGGGACTTTGATGTCCACCTCGATTTTTTCGTCGATCATTAGGCCCCCCGAAAGACCCCTCAGAAACT
>NZ_JAUVWH010000038.1 GCF_030604225.1 Geoalkalibacter sp. | reverse complement strand
CTGATTTCCGCCGGCAGCGAGGCCCGATCCGAACTCGAGGAGTCCCTCAACGAGCTTGCGGAACTGGCGCGCACCGCCGATGTGGTCGTGCTCGACCGGGTGGTGCAGCGCACCCAGAAGATTCACCCGCGCTTTCTCATGGGGGAAGGCAAGATTCGCGAGGTCATCATTCGTGCCCTGCAACAGGGCGCGACGCTGCTGATTTTCGATCAGGATCTGTCTCCCGGTCAGGTGCGTTCCATTTCCGAGATGACGGAAATGAAGGTCATCGACCGCACCCAGTTGATCCTCGACATCTTCGCCCGCCGCGCCCATACCCTCGACGGCAAGGTGCAGGTCGAGGTCGCGCAGCTCAAGTACTTGATGCCGCGCCTGCTCGGCAAGGGCACCGCCATGTCGCGGCTGATGGGCGGCATCGGTGGGCGCGGCCCCGGGGAAACCAAGCTGGAGATCGATCGGCGGCGCATCCGCGAGCGTCTCTCGCGGCTGGAAAAGCAACTGGAGGAACTCGCCCGGGGCCGTCGTCAGCGCCGTCAGCGGCGCATTCGCGCCGAGGTGCCCATCGTTTCCATCGTCGGTTACACCAATGCCGGCAAGTCGACCCTGCTCAATGCCCTGACCCAGAGCGCGGTGTTCACCGAGGACCTGCTCTTCGCCACTCTCGATACCGCCACCCGGCGCCTGCGTTTTCCCGAGGAACGCGAGGTCATCATCACCGACACCGTCGGCTTCATCCGCAAATTGCCCAAGAGCTTGCTCGGCGCCTTCAAGGCGACCCTGGAAGAACTCGAGGATGCCGATCTGCTGCTGCATGTGGTGGATATATCGGCCGAGCGCTTCGAGGAGCATATCGCGGCCGTCGAGCGCATCCTGCAGGATCTCGATCTGGCGCGAATTCCCCGGTTGCTGGTGTTCAACAAAATCGATCGTTTGCCCTCCGGCGAGGTGGCGGCCTTGTGCCGCCGCTTTGCAGCCATCCCCGTCAGCGCCCTGGAGCGCGCCACCTTCACCGCGCTGCTCGAAGAATTGCAGCAGCGCTTCTGGCCCCAGGAAGCCTCTCTTCCGGACCCGAGGCCGGACGCGTCCCTGTAGGTTCGTCTTTCGTTTTTCAGGAGGTTGTTTCCGATGCGCGGATTTATTCTCGTTCTGTTGATCGCTCTGTGGCTGGGCGGGTGTCAACCCGCTGGGCCGCGGCCTTCCCTCGTTGCGCCTTCCCCAGCTCTTTCACCCGTCGCACCCATTCAGGCCCCTTCCGCCAAGGACGTCGTTGCTGCCCGCCGTGCGGCGGTTCCCGAACCTCTTGCCGAGGAGAATTTCGCTGCGCCCCTTGACGAGGAGGGCGAATCCTACGGTGACGAGGCGACGGATGAGGATCTCTATCTGCTCGGCGCCTCCCCCTTGTTTCCCGATGCCGAGGGGGAGACAGTGCGCCACGAGGAGGTTATTTTTGATTTTCCCGTAATGGAGAATGCCCGAGTCCGTTATTTCCTGGACCTTTACAGTGGACCGGCGCGCGGCACCTTCACCCGCTGGCTGGAGCGTTCGGGCCGCTATGTGCCCATGATGCGGCAGATTTTTGCCGAATATGGCGTGCCCCAGGATCTGGCCTATCTCGCCATGATTGAATCTGGTTTCAACAGCCGCGCCCAGAGTTGGGCCAAGGCCCTGGGCCCCTGGCAGTTTACCGAAAGCACCGGACGCCACTATGGCCTGCAGGGGGACTGGTGGTTTGACGAGCGCCGCGATCCGGAGAAATCCACCCATGCCGCGGCCCGCTACCTGCGAGACTTGCACCAGCAGTTCGACGGCGACTGGTATCTGGCGGTGGCGGCCTATAACGCCGGCGGCGGGCGCATTCAGGGGGCGATCCGCACCCTGGGCACACGGGATTTCTGGGAACTGACCCGCGGCGAGCACTTGCAGCAGGAAACCCGGCAGTTCGTGCCCAAGCTCCTCGCCGCTCTGCTGATCGCCAAGGAGCCCGAGAAATACGGATTTACCGATCTCAACTACCTTGAACCGCTGGCCTATGATGTGGTCAAGCTCCCCTCGGCGACGGATCTGGAAGTGGCGGCCGAACTCTGTGGCGCCTCCTATGAAGACCTCAAGGCGCTCAATCCGGAACTCAAGCGCTGGAGCACGCCGCCGGGGCGTAAAAATCACGCCCTGCGCATCCCCCCCGGCACCAAGGAGCACTTTGCCCAGGCCTACGCCAAGCTTCCCGCCGCCGAGCGGCTGCGCTACGCTCGTCACCGGGTGGCGCCCGGCGATACCCTGAACAAGGTCGCCAAGCAGTACAATATTCGCGTCGAGGATATCCTGACCCTCAACCGCATCGAGAATGCCCGGGCCCTGCGGATCGGCAGCGATCTGATCCTGCCCCTCAAGCCAGGCTATACCCAACGACCGGTCAAGGAACTTGCTGATGATACCAAGCGCACGCCGCGGCGTACCTACACGGTGAGGAAGGGTGACAACCTGTGGTCCATCGCACGGCGTTTCGAGGTGAGCGAGGGAGATCTGCGCACCTGGAACAAGTTGGACCGCAAGGCCGTGCTGCGGCCCGGACAGCAGTTGACGGTCTCCGCGGCGCCGGTGCGCACCCCCGCCAAAACCGCGGCTCCGGCGAAAAGCAAGGCCGCGTCACGGGTGGTGTACACCGTCAAGCCCGGCGATACCCTCTGGGACATCGGCCGGCGCTATCAGGTCGATGCGCGCGAAATCCTCAATTGGAACAACCTGCCCCAGGGCCATGTCCTGCGCCCCGGGGATCAGTTGATGCTGCATGTACAAGCGGACCAGCGTGGTTGAATCGCGGCGCGCCCTGTTTCTCAACCGCCTGACCGGTGCTCTGCCTCAGGGCTATGAGCGGTTGTATTTCGGCAGCGAATTCTGCTGCTGGAGTTTTCCCGAAGCGGAGCGGATCGAGGCAGCCCTGGGCGCCGCTCGGGCGGCAGGGATGGCTTTCACCCTGGCAACGCCGGTGGTGGCCGAGGATTTTCTCCCAGGGCTGCGCAAGACTTTGGATCTTATTGCGCCGGCCTTGCAGGACGGTGATGAAATTCTTCTCTCCGACTGGGGCGCGCTAACCCTCGCGCGTGCGGCCTGTCCCCAGGTTCCCTTGGTGCTGGGGCGGGTGTTGTCAGGGCAAAAACGCGGTCCCCAGATTCTGGATCTCGGCTTGCGTGGGGCGGCCCTGGATTATTTCCGGCGCGGCAGCTGGTACGGCGCGCATGCCCGGGAGTTGCTCGCCGAGTTGGGCATTGCGCGGGTCGAGCTCGACAACCTCTTGCAGGGTGTGGCGGCCTTGCCGGCGGGCCTGCAAGGCTCCCTGCATCATCCCTATGCCTTCGTCACCTCAACCCGTGGCTGCCCCTGGCGCCCGCCAGGCAGCCGCGGGCCCTGCGGCCAGCCCTGCGGGGAGGTTTTTTCCCTGATCTCATCCCGCGAGCCCGGCACCCTGCTGCAGTGCGGCAACACCCAATTTCTCGAAAATCCCCGTCTGCCTGAGAACCTCGCCGAGTTGGGCATCGATCGGCTGGTCTTCCATCCCCACTTGCCGCGCTAAGCGATCGCCGGCTTTCATGCCCGTGGCGCGCCACGCGGAAGTTTTTGACATTTCCCGGGCGGATTGTTAGACTCACTCGCCGCTAGATACCCCACGGGAAAGGAAGCCCCCGTTCTATGTTCAACCTTGCCATCTCCCTCGCGCTCTGTCTTGTCTCCACGGTGGTTCTGGTTCAGTTGGCCGGCCTGGATCTCTGGCTGGCGTCGCTGATCGCCCTGGTGCTTTTTACGGTTTGCTACCTGCTGCTGACCCGCGCCGTCATGAAAAAGGTGGCGAACCTCATGGAGTCGGCGCAGCGCGACCTTCAGGGCGGGCGCGTCGACAAGGCGGTCAAGACCCTCGAATCGGGCTACCGTTTCGCCAATTGGCAGTTCTACGTCAAAGGCCAGATCAATTCCCAGATCGGCACCCTGCTCTATCTCAAGCGTGATTTCGCCAAGGCCTTTGATTATCTGCAAAAAGGTTTCGTGCGGCATTGGGTGGGCATGGCCATGCTGGCCATCTGTTACATGAAGCGCAACCAGACCACCAAAATGGTCGAAACCTTTGAAAAGGCGGTGGCCGCCAACAAAAAGGAAGCGCTTCTGTGGGCCCTCTACGCTTACTGCCTGGAAAAAGTCGGCGACAAGGAGAAGGCCGAGCAGATTCTGGAAAAGGGCCTCAAGAAAGCCGGCGCCGATGAGCGTCTCTCCGCCAATCTCGAGGCCCTCAAGGAAGGGCGGCGCATGAAGATGCGCGCCTTCGGCGATCTTTGGTATCAGTTTCACCTGGAGAAACCCGGCGCCGTGGTCAAGGAGCAGACCCGGGCCGTCATGGGACGGCGCAAGATCGTGCGGCGCTAGCCCGGCGGGGAGTCAAGCCATGGCTCGCAAGAAACGGCCGCAGCCTTCGGCCGAAGTCAAGCAACCTCAGTTTGCTCACAACCCCTTCAGGGATCTGAAGGGGTTGTCTGTTTCGGCGCCGCCCGGCAAAACCCCGAAGGTCAAGGAGGCTAAGCCGGTTCCGCTGCCAGCCGCGGAAAAGGATGAACTCCTGTTTTTGGAGGAGATGGCCTTTTTGCGCGTCTCTCCAACCAAGCACCGCGCCGCCGGGGAGGGCGAGGACCCCCTCGCCGAGCCCGAATGGGAGGAAGATTCCGAAGGGTCGCCGCCTCCACCCGTACCGCTCCCCGAGGACGACCAAACCCTTTTCCTGCGGGCGCTCGGGGAAATGCAATGCACCTTCCGTGATGAGCTTCCCGTTGAACCGCCGGAGCCCCAGGCCTCGCCGCGGCGCATGCGCGAACTGGAACGGGGGCGGTTTAAACCCGAGGCCGAACTCGATCTCCACGGCCTGGATCGGATGCGCGCCCGGGAGCGGGTGCGGCATTTTCTCGACAATTGCCGTCATCAGGGGCTGCGCACCGTTCTGGTGATTACCGGTGTCGGCCATCATTCCAACGAAGAACCGGTGCTGCGCGGCGAAGTCGAGCGCTTTTTGAACGAGGAAGGACGCTCCTGGGTGATCGAGTGGGGACGTGCTCCGCGCCGCTACGGCGGCGCGGGCGCCTTGGTGGTTTTTCTTAAAAAATAAACGAATGAAAATGCGAAAGGCTGCCGGGGGCAGCCTTTCGCATTTTCAGGATTCCGCTTTTTCCGCGACCGGCGCGCCTTCAGCCTCAGCGGCTTGGGGTCCCGGCTTGGCTTTTTTTCGCGCCGTGGCGCGGGCCTTGGGCGGCTTGGCCGGTTTGGTGGGTTCAGCGTCCGGTCCTTCGGCAAGGGGTTTGGCAGCCGGCTTGCGCGCCCTGGCGGTCTTGGGCTTGGCCGTTGCCGTCTCGACCGCCGAAGCCGCCGAAGCCGCTTCGGAATTCTCGCCAGGATCCTGGGATTCCGCCGCTTTCTTGGCGCGGCTGCGGCGCGGGCGGGCCGGACTCTTTTGTTCCTCGGCGGGGCTGGCGGCGGCGTCCGATGGTACCTCCGGCGGTGGCGCGGGCAGGGGCGAGGGTTCCAGGTCCAGGTCGCGTGACAAGGCCAGGTCCGCGACAGCCCCTTCGGCGGCAGCGATGGTCGCGCCATTGGGGCTTTCCGTTTTCTTGCGGCGGCGGGAGCGGGGTTTTTTCTTCGCCTTGGGGGCCGCCGGAGCCGATCCCTGCACCGGCTCGGCGACGACCGTCGCGACGGGAATCGCGAACTCTTCGACTGCAGGAGCCGATTCCTCGGGTGCCTCCTCCTCGTCAGCCTCTTTTTCAGCATCGGTTTCCGGTACTTCGCCGCCGGTTGATTTTTTTCGGCGTCGGCGTCGGCGTTTCTTCTTGCCGGATTTCTCCTCCGCTTCCGTCTCGGGTCCGGCCGGGGTGGTCGCCTCTTCCTTGCTCTCCGAGGAAGCCGCGGACTGTTCCATGGCAGGGGCCGGTTCGAGCAGGCTGCTTGGCTCCGCTGAGGGAATTTCCAGCTTTTCCCGAGGCTCGTCCTCTTTCTCGCGGCGCACCAGGTTCAGGTCGGATTGATGGGGCAGCAGGCCGGCGCGCCCGTGGAGAATGATCTTGAGGTCGTATTTCTGCTCCATGCCCACCAGCTCTTCACGCTTGTGGTTGAGCAGGAAATCGGCGACATCGAGGGGAACAAACCCTTCGGCCTGGCGGATCTGCCCCTTGGCGACCGCCGTCTGGATACGTCGCAGGAACGCCACGCCTTGCGCCTCGGAGCTCTTGATGCGGCCGCGCCCCTGGCAGTGCGGGCATTCCAGGTAGGAGGCCGCGGCGAGCATGGGCTTGAGGCGCTGGCGGCTCATTTCGAGCAGACCGAACTGGCTGATGCGCCCCACCGTGACCCGCGACTTGTCCTTCTGCAGGGCATCGCGGAGGGTTTTTTCGACCGCCTTGATGTGCTTGCGGTCGCGCATGTCGATGAAATCGATGACGATGAGGCCGGCCAGGTCGCGCAGACGCAGTTGACGGGCGATTTCCACAGCCGCTTCCAGGTTGGTTTTGCTGGCGGTGGCTTCAATGCCCTGCTCGCCGGCCATTTTGCCCGAGTTGACGTCGATGGCGACCAGGGCCTCGGTGGCGTCGAGCACGATGGATCCGCCCGAGGGCAGGGGTACCTTGTTGTGGGCCATGGTCTCGATCTGTTCCTCGATCTGGTAGCGGGAAAAGATCGGTCGGCGTTCCTGATGCAGTTTGACCAACCGCAGTTTGTCGGGCATGAGCATGCGGAAAAATTCCCGCGCTTCCTCGAAGACGGTGGGATCGTCGACCAGCACTTCCTCGGTGTCCTCGGTGAAATAATCGCGGATGCAGCGGATGATCAGATTGGATTCCCGAAACACCAGGCTCGGTGCCTTGAGCTGGCGGCTGCGTTCCTCGATGCCGCGATAGACCTTGACCAGGTTGTCGAAATCACGGCGCAGTTCCTCGGGCGGCTTGCCGATGCCGGCGGTGCGCACGATGTAGCCCATGTTTTCGGGCAGGTCGAGCTCGGCCATGGCTTTCTTGAGTTTTTTGCGCTCGGCTTCTTCCTCGATCTTGCGCGAGACCCCCTTGGTGGGGCTTTCCGGCATGAGCACCATATAGCGCCCGGGCAGCGAAAGGAAGGTGGTCAGGGCCGCGCCCTTGGTGCCGCGTTCTTCCTTGAGGACCTGAACGAGGATTTCCTGCCCCGGACGCAAGATTTCGTTGATGCGGGCACGGCTGCGTCCGTTGCTGTCGCTTTTCGGCAAAAGCGCGGGATGAATTTCACCAATCTGCAGAAAGCCCAGCCGCTCCGCGCCATAATCGACGAAAGCGGCCTGCAGGCCGCTTTCCACGCGAACCACAAGGGCCTTGTAGATATTGCCCCGGGTTTGTTCCTTGCCGGTGATTTCAATGTCGAGTTCGGTCAGAAAGCCATCCTCGACGATGGCCACCCGATGTTCCTCGGGATGGGTGGCGTTGATCAGCATCTTGCGACTCATGGGATCGATCCTTTGCGGGGCGCGCCGGGGGGCCGCCCCTGAAATGGTTTGCCGTCGGCCTGACTCAAGGCGACGCTCGGTCCGGGCTCGACGGTCGTCACCTAGGCGACAGCACAGAGGCTGCTCCTCGAAGGGGGACGTTCTCCGGAGGCTCCGGTGGAAAAAATCAGGCAGCGACCCCAGGGGGCGAGGCATCTGCCCGGATTTTCGTGAAATTTGGCTCGGCCGAGGGCCGAGTCTGGGCAGAATATAACAGACTCGCCCGCCTTTGGATAGAGCCAAGCTCTGAAAAAGAGTATTCATTTTAAATGTTTTAAGCGCTCTGGGGGCTGTGCTATAAGAAAGGGCATGTTTCAACTCCAGAACGTAAAAAAGTTTTTTGGGGACCGGGCCGTCTTCGCCGGCATCGACTGGACCATCAACGCCCAGGATCGGGTCGGATTATGCGGCGAGAACGGCGCCGGCAAGACCACCCTGCTGCGTCTGCTGGCCGGGCAGGTCAGTCCCGACGCCGGCCAGGTGCAAAGCGGCCGGGAAACGACCATCGGCTATCTGCCCCAGGATGGCCTCGAATATCGCGGGCGCACGCTATTCGATGAGGTGCGCGGCGCCCTTGACGAACTCCTGCGTCTGGACGCTGAAATCAAGAGCCTGGAGCAAGCTCTCGCGCACGGCGAGAACCCGCGTGACCTCGAGCGCTACGCCTTGGTGCAGGAACTGTTTCTGCAGCGAGGCGGCTACGCCATGGAGGCGGAAATCGGCAAGGTGCTGCATGGCCTGGGCTTTGCCGAAAGCGATTGGCAGCGGCCCTGCGAGCACTTTTCCGGCGGCTGGCAGATGCGTATCGGCCTGGCCAAGCTGTTGCTGCGCCGGCCCAATCTGCTGCTGCTCGACGAACCCACCAACCACCTCGACCTTCCCGCCCGTGACTGGCTGGAGGACTATCTGGTTCATTATCCCTTCGCCGTGGTGCTGGTGTCCCATGACCGCTTTTTTCTCGATCGGGTGGTGACCCGCATTGTCGAGATCTGGAACGGCCGGCTCACCGAATATCCCGGCAATTACAGCCGCTACCTGGAGGCGCGCGAGGCGCGGGTCAGCGCGCTGCGCGAGGCGCGCCACCGTCAGGATGAGGAGATCGCGCGCATCGAGGCGTTCATCAACCGGTTTCGCTATCAGGCCAACAAGGCGGCGCTGGTGCAAAGCCGCGTCAAGCAGCTGGAAAAGATCGAGCGCATCGAGGTGCCGCCGGCGCGCAAGAAAATCGCCTTTCGCTTTCCCGATCCGCCCAAGGGCGGACGGCTGGCCCTGGAACTTCAGGCCGTGTCTCACGGCTACGCCGATCTGCAGGTGCTCAACGCCGTGGATCTGGCCGTGGAGCGCGGCGAGCGCCTGGCCCTGGTGGGACCCAACGGCGCCGGCAAGTCGACCCTCATGCGGCTGCTCTCCGGGGTGGAGCAGCCCCTGCGCGGCTTGCGTCATGAGGGGCATAACCTCCGGCTCGGCTATTTCGCCCAGGATCAGGCGCGGGTGCTTGACGGCAGCCGCACCGTGCTGGAGGAAATCACCGCGGCCGCCCCCTTCGACATGGTGCCGCGCGTGCGCGATGTGCTCGGCGCCTTTCTTTTCTCCGGCGATGATGTGCACAAGCGCGTCGCGGTGCTCTCGGGCGGCGAACGCAACCGCCTGGCCCTGGCCATTTTGCTGCTGCATCCGGCCAATCTGCTGCTGCTCGATGAGCCCACCAATCATCTCGACCTCCACTCCAAGGAGGTGCTCCTCGATGCCCTGCGCCATTATGCGGGCACCCTGGTGTTCGTCTCCCATGATCGCTATTTCGTCGACGCCCTGGCGACGCGCGTGGTCGAGGTGGGCGGCGGGTGTCTGCTGAGTTACCCCGGCAACTACGAGGATTTCCTGCGGGCCAAGGAACAGACCGGCGACCGCAGCCATTCGCGCGAGCGGGTCGAGCAGCGCCGGGAACAGACCCTCTCAGCGGTCGAGCCCGAGCGGGGCCGACAGGCGCAACTGGAGCGCAAGGAGGCCAAGCGTCAGGAACGCCGCCGGCAGAAGGATCTCGACGAAGTGCAGGCGCTGATCGAAGACTGCGAGACCGCTCTCGCCGCCCTTGAGACGCGCATGGCCGCGCCGGACTTTTTCGCCGACGCGGCGCGGGCACGCGAGGCCGGAGCCGAGCATGAGCGGCTGCAGGCCGAACTGGCGCGGCTCTACCTGCGCTGGGAAGACCTCGAACTCGATGTGGCGGGCTAGGCCATGAGGGCGGGCGGGGCGCCCTTCGTCGTCACCGTCGCCAGCGAAAAGGGCGGCGTGGGCAAGACCACCATCGCCACCAATCTCGCTGTCTACCTCAAGGCCCTGCGCGAGGATCTCCCGGTCACCATCGCCTCCTTCGACAATCATTTCAGCGTCGATGCCATGTTCGCCATCGGCGGCCGCGGAGGGCACCCCGTATCCAGCCTGCTCGGATCGGATGTCGCCGCGCGGGTGACGCTGGGAGAATACGGCGTGGGGTTTTTCGCCTCCGAGCGCCGCCTGATCGCGCCCAACGACGATACGGCAAGCCTGCGGGCCGCCCTGGAGGTTTCACGCTTGGGCGGCGTGCTGATTCTCGACACCCGGCCGATTCTCGATTATTTCACGCGCAGCGCCCTGGTCGCGGCCGATCTGGTATTGGCGCCGGTCAAGGACCGCGCCTCCCTGGTCAATGTCGCGGCCTTGCAGCGTGCCCTGCGCGACGAAGGCGGCGACGAGGCGGCCCTGTGGCTGCTGCCGAGCCTGGTCGACGGCCGCCTGCGCCTGGCGGAAGGGGTGGGCGTGCAGGAATTCCTGGAATTTGCCGCCCGCGAACGCGGTTACCAGATCGCGCCGACGGCCCTGGCCAAGAGTCCCAAGGTCGAGGGACTCGCCCTGGGCAGCGCACGGCGGGTCTTTCCGGTTCTCACCCATGCGCGCGGCACCCAGGTGCATCGCCAGCTGCGGGATCTCGCGGAGTTTGTCCTGCAAAGGTTCGATGCCCAGCCCCCGCCCGGTCGCCGACGCTCCTGGGCGCAAGCCTCCGGCGGCCCTGGACGGGTTCGCCGCCGGCGCCTCGCTGCCGGCTGCCCCCTGTGCGGGGAAATGCCCGCGGAGGGGACCGGCTGGTTTTGCGAGGACACGGCGCGCCGGCGCCAAAGCCTCGTCCACACCGATTGTCTCGCATCCCTGGTGGGCGGGGCGGAGCCGAGCCTCAGCGATCCCGGCACGGCTCTGCTGGTGCTGGAAAAGCCTGAGCCGGGTTGGCACGAGGGGATGTCCGTGGCTTTGTTCGGTTATGATGCCTCAGGCCGCCCGGCCGAGGGCCTCGCCCAAGCTAATCTGTCGTCCGCCCATGCTTGGGATCTGTTGCGTGCCCTTACCGGCCGTTTGCCGGAAGAATTGCCCGCGACCCGGGTTTTTCTGGCGCCCGGTGGGACGGATGCGCGGGACTGCCCCGCGGCGGGGGGCTATGGGCGTTTTGCCGCGTTGCGGCGCAAGGTTCTGCGGCCTTGGCGCCATGACGACCAGCGGGCGACATCAAGGGAGGATGGAGAATGAAGCTTGAGAGTTTTCAGGATCTGCTGCGCCTGGCCGGTGGGTTTCAGCCGGCAAAAACTTTCCTGGTGGCCAACGACCTGGATCTGTTCGCCGCTCTGAGCCGGCCCCGTGCCGCCGAGGAACTGGCGGCCGAAAAAGGCCTGCAGCCCCGCGCCCTTGGCATTCTGCTCGACGCCCTGACGGCCATGGGCCTGCTCCACAAGAGCGCGGCGGGCTACCACAACGCCGATCTTGCCCAAACCTGGCTGAGTGCCGGGCCGGGCTATCGCGGCCATATCTTCAAGCACCTGCACCATTGCTGGCAGGCCTGGAACGGTCTTGAGCGGATTTTGCGCGAAGGCAATCTGGTGACCCCCATGGAGAAAGAGATTCTGGTCGACAGTGAGCGCTGGAATCATATCTTCATCAACGGCATGGACGACGTCACCCGCGAGTTGGCGCCGCAGGTGGTGGCGCAACTCGATCTGTCCGATGTCGAAACGCTCATGGATCTCGGCGGTGGCCCCGGCACCTACGTCGCCGAATTTCTCTCGCGCTTTCCGCAATTGCGCGAGGTCCGGCTCTTCGATCTCCCCGAAACCCTCGAGGTGGCCCGGGCAAAGCTGGCTGCCCGAGGTCTGCTCGACCGGGTGGATCTGATTGCCGGCGATTTTCAGCGCAACGATCTCGGCACGGGGCTTGATGCCGTGTGGATTTCCCAGGTGCTGCACTCCCAGAGCGAGGCGGGCTGCCGTGCGCTCCTGGAGAAAGTCTGGCGCGCCCTCAACCCCGGGGGGCGTGTCCTGGTGCATGAATTTTTCCTCGACGACGATCGCGCGGGTCCCCTGCGCCCGGCCATTTTTGGCATGCACATGCTGGTCATGACCGAGGGGGGCAGGGCCTACAGCCGCGCCGAGGTCGCGCAGTGGCTCCGGGAGATCGGTTTCCAGGGAGTCGAGGCGCTGCAGGTGAGCGAGGATACCGGCCTGGTGACGGGCCGCAAGCCTGGGTAGGGCCGTGGAAGGTATCGGCCGATGCCGCGATATTTGCGGTTGACAGTGAGTTTTGGCTAATTATAGGATTGTCAAGATTTTGCGGCTTTAGGGCCGCGCGCTTTGGAGAGCGACCAACCGCATGATTCTTCTGCCTCGCGGAAATCCCGTCAAGGAAAAGCTCAATCCCGCCCGCGTCGATCTTCCCGGTGCCCTGGGCAAGCTGCACCAGGGGAGTTTTACCGGCTATCTGCGCTTTGAGGGCGAGGAGGAGACCGGCATCCTGATTTTCGAGCGCGGCAGGCTGGTCAGCGCCCTGTATGAAGACAGCGCGGAGCGATGGGTCGCCTACGATGCCATCGGGCGGATCTTTGAGGTTTCGCTCCTCGGCAAGACGACCCTCGACATCTATCAGCTCTCGCCCGAATTGGCGCTGAGCATTCACGCCCTGTTGCACGGCGAAGTGCTCTACCGCGGCCAGGAGCTCAAGCTCATCGACATCAAGGGATTGCTGGGGCGCATCCGCGAAGAGCGGCTCAACGGCTGCCTGCGCATCTATGCCGGCGAACGCATCGCCCTGATCTTCTATGACCGGGGCAACGCCCTGGGGTTTTTTCACGATGGCGCGACGGACATCGAAACCACCGCCGATGTGTCCATGTCCATCGCCCGCCTGCCCGGGGCCAAGATCGATTTACTCGCCACGGCGAGTTTTGATGAATTGCAACTGGCGGATTTGCAGGCCTCCGCCGATCTCGCGGCTTTGTGGCAGCGCGCTCGCGCGCGGGTGCAGGAGCGCCGCCGCAGCCAGGAGGCCGAGGAAGGCCGTGCCCTCGAGGAACGCGAAGCCCAGCGCCGCCGCCAGGTCCTCGAATTTCTGCGCGATACGGCGACCCGTCATCTGGGCAAGGTCGGTGCTGCCCTGACGGATAAGGAATTCGACAAGGCCGTCAGCGCCAGCGCCCTGATGACCGAGGCAACCCTGGTCAATTTCTACCTCGCCCTCGGCAAGGCGGCGCGTTTGCTGGCCGGAGCCTCGGTGGTCACACGCATGCTCGAAGAGATGAAATCCGGAGTCAAGTCCCTACTTAAATAAGCAGCCGGAGGAATTGTGGTCATGAACCTGAGTGTCTTGCAGGTTGGTCTCTGGCTGATCGCCGGAGCGGTTTCCTTTTATTTCAGCCTCGGCAATGCCCGCGTCTGGACCAGCATCTGCCTGGGATTCATCCTGATCCTCGTGGGCGAGATCATTCCCGCCGCCGTGCCCTTTCTGCCGGGCCTGGACATTCCGCAGGTCCAGGCCATGGGAGCGATCATCGGCACCGTCGCCATCATGGTCATGACCCACGGGTTCATGGAGTACTACGTCTTTTCCCGCACCTTGGAGGTGGAGGGCAAGAGGCGCTTCGTTTATCTCGGCACGGGACTGGTCATCCTGGGCTCGCTGGGCTTTGTTCTCGTCAATCCCGTTCCGTCCGCGCGCACCCTGGAAATCATCCAGATCATCGCCAATGCCAACTGGGTGTTTTTGTCTCTCATCAACATCGACATGATCCGCAAGATCTATCTAAACGTGAAGGAGACGCCCATCGCCAAGGCATTTCTCGCCTTCATGGTGGTGTTCCTGTTCATTTTCCTGTGGAAAGGATCGCTGCTCTACATGCAGGTTTACGACCTTCAGGCCCTGGCGGCGGCTTATCCCTTCCGCTTTGAGTTCTCGCAATTCTGCGCCAACCTGGGCAACGTCCTCGCCAGTCTTTCCGTGGGCGCGACCTTTCTCTATCTGGCGCGCCTGCTGCGCTGAGCGGGGCGGGGATTGGGACGCAAAAAAGCCGCTGCCCTTAGGGGCCAGCGGCTTTTTTGCGAGGGCGTGCGCGAGGCGGATCAGCCGCGGTTGCCGCGGCTTTTAAGTTCCTGGCCGCAGCGGCTGCAGAACATCTTGATCAGAGTGCCTTCGCGGTCGGGCTGGGAGCGCGTTTTTTTCGCGCGGCCGGCCGACTCGTCGTCCTTGCCGAGGTTGCGCGAGGTGGGCGTTGCCAAACCCTCGCGATGTTCCATGCCGAAGCAGTTGGGGCAGGTGACCTGGTCACGGGTTTTCATAGGGCTCCTCAAGTTAAAAATTATTATGGACTTTTAACAAAAAATCGCGAAAAAGTAAAGAAAATCATGCACCTCGGCGGGCGGCTTTTTCCGTTGCCGGGTCTCTGAGCGCTATGTTATAAAAAGCTGTTTTCATAAAACTTTCAGGGGTTTTTCATGTTTGAGATCGAGCGCATCATCCGCACCGCCCTGCTTGAGGATATCGGCGCGGGGGATCTGACCACCGAGGCCACCATCGCTCCGGGAACCCAGGCCGCGGCGCGCCTGATCGCCAAGGAGGATTTCACCCTGGCCGGCATCGAGGTGGCGCGACAGGTTTTTGCCACCGTGGATCCGCGCATCGCCTTTGTCGCGCGCAAGGCCGACGGCGAGTCGGTCGCCAGGGGTGAACTGCTCGCCGAGATGCAGGGGGATGCGGCGTCCCTGCTCAAGGGCGAGCGCGTCGCCCTCAACCTCATGCAGCGCATGAGCGGGGTGGCGACCCTGACCGCTCGCTTCGTCGCGGTCGTTAGCGGCACCGCGGCACAGATCGTCGATACCCGCAAGACCACGCCCGGCCTGCGGATCCTGGAGAAATACGCGGTACGCATGGGCGGTGGGCGCAATCACCGCTACGCGCTCTACGACGGTGTGCTCATCAAGGAAAATCACATCGCGGCGGCCGGCGGCATCGGCCCGGCGGTGGAAGGGGCGCGCCGCCGCCTGTCCCATATCCACAAGATCGAAATTGAAACCCGCAACCTCAGCGAGGTCCAGCAAGCCCTGGACGCGCGGGTCGATGTGATTCTTCTCGACAACATGGACCCCGCCGGACTGCGCGAGGCCGTGGCACTCATCGCCGGGCGGGCGGTCACCGAGGCCTCGGGGGGCGTCAACCTGGAAAGCGTGCGCGCCATTGCCGAAAGCGGCGTCGATCTGATTTCCGTCGGGGCGCTGACCCATTCCTACCGGGCGGTGGATATCTCCATGCTGTTTTGACCTCCCTGGGGCGATGCGTCGGCCCTGGAGTCCTTTTTCTTTCGAGTTGCCATGACCACTGCCTCGCAAAATTCCCAGGACCGGCTGCTTTCCTTGCTCCGTGCGCAGGACGGCGATTGGATATCCGGCGAGGAACTGAGCCGGCGGCTGGGTGTTTCACGCACGGCCGTGTGGAAGCAGATTCGTGCTCTGCGCCGGCGAAATTGCCAAATCGAGGCCGCCGCGGCGCGTGGTTACCGCCTGCTGGAGGTGCCTGATCTGGTGACGCCCGGAGAAATCCAGGCGGGCTTGCGGACCTGCCTGGTGGGGCACGAACTGGTTTACTTCAGCGAGACCGATTCCACCAACATCCAGGCCCAGCGCCTGGGTGAGGAGGGCGCGCCCGACGGCACGGTGGTGGTTGCCGACGGCCAGAGTGCCGGCAAGGGCCGCTTGGGTCGGCGCTGGCATTCGCCGCCGGGGGTCAATCTGCATCTTTCGGTGCTGCTGCGTCCCGCCGTCCCGCCGCAGCGGGCGCCCCAGCTCAGTTTTGTCGCGGCGGTGGCCGTGGCACGCGCCATCCGCGAATATTGCGGTTTGGCGGCGGACGTCAAATGGCCCAACGATCTGTTGCTCGACGGCCGCAAGGTCGCCGGGCTGCTCAGCGAAATGAATGCGGAAAGCGAGCGCATTCATTACGTGGTGCTGGGCTTGGGCATCAACGTCAACCTGGAGGCCCATCAGTTTCCCGAGGATCTGCGTTACCCCGCCACCTCGCTCAAGCTGGCGACGGGCCGCCGTTGGCCGCGCGCGCCCCTGGCACGGCTGCTGCTGCAGCACCTTGATCAACTCTATGCCCAGTTTCTCGGCGAAGGCTTCGCGCCCATCGCTCGCCAGTGGGAAGAGCTCTGCCCCTGGCAGGGGCGGCGGATCGAGGTGGATCGCGGCGCCGACCGGGTGCAGGGGCTGTTTGCCGGGATCGACGAACAGGGTGCCCTACTCCTTGATGAGGGCGGCGGCGCGCCCCTAAAAATCTACGCCGGCGATGTGCGTCCCCTGGACTAGGGGTTTTTCCGACAACCACCAACCGACGACAGAAATTCCATGCTTCTCGCCATCGACATCGGCAACACCAACACGGTTCTGGGGCTTTACGACGGCAGCAGGCTGGCACGCAGCTGGCGCATCAACACCGACAAGGCGCGCACCGTGGATGAGTACGCCATCGTCATCCACGACCTGTTCCGGCTCTCCGACATCCATTTTCGCGACATTCACGACGTCATCCTGTCCTGCGTGGTGCCGCCGCTGCTGTTCACCTTCGAGCAGCTGTGCCGCCAGTACTTCGGAAAAAAGCCGCAGGTGGTGGGGCCGGGAATCAAAACCGGCATGCCGATTCACTACGACAATCCCAAGGAGGTCGGCGCGGATCGCATCGTCAATGCCGTGGCGGCCTACGAGCGCTATCATCGCAGCCTGATCATCGTCGATTTCGGCACCGCCACCACCTTTGATTTCATCTCGGCGCGCGGCGAGTATCAGGGCGGCGCCATCGCGCCGGGCGTGGGCATTTCCGCCGAGGCTCTCTTCGAGCGCGCCAGCAAGCTGCCCCGGGTGGAGATTTCCCGGCCCGCCCAGGTGATCGCCAAGACCACCGTGGCCAGCATGCAGGCGGGCATTTTCTTCGGCTACGTCGGCTTGGTCGACGGCATCGTCAGCCGCATGAAGAGCGAATCCCGCGAGGAGCCCCTGGTGGTGGCCACCGGCGGGCTCGCGGCGCTCATCGCGGAAAGCTCCAAGACCATCGACGAGGTCGCGCCGGATTTAACCCTCGAGGGTCTGCGCATCATCCACGGCCGCAATCGGGGTGCTTTTTGACAGTCTGCCCAGCCGGTGCTAGACTTGACCGATCCAAGGAAAGCCTAATTATTTCAAGGAGGTGACGGAGCTCAGGAATTCGTGCCCTGGCCAGAGTGATCCTGCCCGGATGTCTTTTCCACCAAGGTTGTCATGCGACACAAGGTCGCCACGCAATGGAGTGAAAGGAGAAACCATGGGAAAGTACGACACCACGAAGATCAGAAACTTGGGAATTGTCGCTCACGGCGGGGCGGGTAAGACCTCGCTGGTCGAAGCGATTCTCTTCGACACGGGCATGGTCGATCGCCTCGGTCGGGTCGACGACGGAACCTCCAACATGGATTTCGAGCCCGAGGAGATCAAGCGCGGCATAACCCTGAGTTCGAGTCTTCATCACTGCGAATGGCAAGGCCATAGCCTGCACATCGTCGATACCCCCGGTTTTTCCAACTTTCTGCATGACACCCGCAACTGCCTGCGCATTCTCGGCGGCTCCGTCGTGATCGTTTCGGCCATCTCCGGCGTCAAGGCCCAAACCCAGAAAATCTGGGAATGGTGCGACGAATTCGAGGTGCCGCGCATCGCCTTCGTCAACAAGTTGGACCGCGAGCGCGCCAATTTCCTGCGCGCGGTGGATGACATGGCCAAGTCCCTGGGCAATCGCCCGGTGGTGGTGGTCATGCCCATCGGTCAGGAAGCCGAGTTTCGCGGCATCATCGATCTGGTGCGGATGAAGGCGCGCATTTTTCAGTTCGACGAGAAGGGAACCTACGAGGAAGGCGAGATCCCCGCCGACTATCTCGATGAGGCGCGGCGCCTGCGCGCCCTGCTGCTCGAAGCGGTGGCCGACGCCGATGACGAACTCATGGAGAAGTATCTCGAAACCGAAACCCTCAGCGAGGAGGAAATCCTGCGCGGTTTGCGCGAAGGAACCCTGACCGGAACCTTCACGCCGGTGCTGTGCGGCAGTGCCACCGCCAACATCGGTATCCGCCAACTCCTCGACTACATCGTTTATTGCCTGCCCTCGCCCATCGACAAGGGCGAGCAGCACGGCAAGCATCCCGCGACCGGCGCCGACGAAGTACGCCAGCCCAGCGAGGACGGCCCCTTCTCCGCCATGGTCTTCAAGACCATCAGCGACCCCTACACCGGCAAACTGACTCTCTTGCGGGTCTATTCCGGCGCCCTCAAGTCCGATTCCAGCGTTCACAACCCGTGCAAGGACGTCACCGAGCGGGTCGGGCAGATCTTCGAGATGGAAGGCAAGAAGCAAAAGCCCATCAGCTTGGCGGTGGCCGGTGATATCGTCGCCATTCCCAAGCTCAAGGCGACCACCACCGGCGATACCCTGTGCGACGAAGCCAAGCCCATCATCTTCGAGAGCCCCATGCCCCTCAAGCCGGTCATCAGCTTTGCCCTGCAGACCAAGAGCAAGGGCGATGAGGACAAATTGAGCCTGGCGTTGCACAAGCTCATCGAGGAAGATCCCACCCTGCAACTCGGTCGCGACGAGGATACGCGGGAAATGATCCTGTCCGGCATGGGCCAGGTGCATCTGGAAGTGGCGGTGGAGCGGCTCAAGCGCAAATTTGGCGTGGAAGTTGAATTGAAGGAGCCCAAGGTGCCCTACCGGGAAACCATTTCCGGGCGCACCCGGGTGCAGGGCAAGTACAAGAAACAATCCGGCGGCCGCGGCCAGTTCGGCGACGTATGGATCGAGATGGAGCCCCTGCCGCGCGGCGCCGGCTACGAATTCGTCGACAAAGTCGTGGGCGGTGTGGTGCCGCGTCAGTATATTCCGGCGGTCGACAAGGGCATCCAGGAGGCTTCCCACCAGGGTATTCTCGCCGGTTATCCGGTGGTCGATTTCCGTGTGGCGCTGGTCGATGGTTCGCACCATAGCGTCGATTCGTCGGAAATGGCCTTCAAGGTGGCCGGCTCCCTGGCCTTCAAGAAGGCCCTGGAAGCCTGCAAGCCGGTGCTGCTCGAGCCCCTGATGGTCATGGAAATCACGGTGCCCGACGATTGCATGGGCGACGTCATCGGTGATATGAACTCGCGGCGCGGCAAGGTGCTGGGCGTCGAGCCCAAGGCCGGCAGCCAGTTGATCCGGGTACAGGTGCCCATGGCCGAAGTGTTGCGCTACGCGCCGGAGCTGCGGTCCATGACCTCCGACCGCGGCATGTTCACCATGGAGTTCAGTCACTATGAGGAGGTGCCGCCGCACCTCACCGCGCGGCTGCTCGCCGAGCTGAAAAAAGCCGAATAGCCGGCCGCAAATTGTCACTTGAAGCAATAAATGGATGGAGGACCGATCAGGATGACCGACAAGGACGATCTGAAATTCGACATCGAGGAGAAGGAGTTTTCCTCCGACGAGGCGATGGCGGGCGGGGGAAGCGACCCCAACCAGGCGGACGGGTCGGATCAGCCGATCGAGCCGAGGAACAAGGGAGCCTCGCAACGGCTCCTGGTGTTGCTGATCCTGCTGTTGCTGGTGGTTGTCGGAGCGGCCGCCTGGGTCTATTTCAGCGGAACCCAGGCGCCCGCTCCGCCGCCCCTGGCGGGCGGCGTGGCGCCGACGCAAAGCAAAACCCTGCCGGTGCCGGCGCGCGAATCCGCCGGCGAGACTCCCGCGCAAGCTCCGACCGCCTCGGTGCCTGCCGCGGAGCAGCCCGCGCCGCCGACCGCGGTTGAGGAAAAGCCGACGCCTTCCGCCCTGGCCGAGAAGGGCTCCGAGGCCGCCCCGCACGCCGAGACTCCTGCCCCGGTTGCCGCGGCCAAGGAGCCGCCCGCCGAGTCCGCGACTCCTTCGCCGGCCCCGGCTTCCGCCGCCGCTTCGCGCGAACCCGCGGCCATAGCCACATCCCCGGATATCACCGCGGCTAGCGAGCCTGCCCCCGCCGCCGCTTCCGTGGCGGCGCCGCCCGCCGGTCGGTTCACGGTTCAGGTCGGGGCGTTTGCCACCCCGCCGGTGATTGCCGAAACCCAGGCCAAGATCCGTAGCCTCGGTCATGAGCCCCGCCTGCGCCAGATCCAAACCAAGGGACAGCTGGTACGCTTGCGCGTCGGCACCTTCTTCCCCAGCCAGGGCGAGGCCAAGATGGGTGAGATTCGCCTCCAGGGCGGAGAGCCTTTTTTCCTCATGGATGGCGATCTGATGGTGGTTTACGCGGGCTCGTTCCAGAGCGCCGAGCGCGCCGCGCAGCTTGCCCAGCGTCTCCAGGCGGTGGGCATCCATGTGGCCGAGGAGCGGGTTGGGGCCCAGGTGTCCCTGACCCTGGTGCGCTTTGGTGATTTCCTGACTCGCGCCGAGGCCGAACAGGCCGCTGCCGCCGCCAGGGCCAAGGGCATGGAGGCGCAGATCATCCGGCTGCGCTGATCCGGCCTGGCGCGCGAATCATGTCCGATTCCTCCGTTTCCCGGCGCATGCGGGTTTCACCTCAGGTCGCCCGGATCATTGCCGCGGATGCCCCCCGCGCGGTACAGCTCGATGCCGCTCGGGGGTCCTTGCCGTTGAGCGGCGGCGACCTTCTGGCGGTTCTGCTGTTTCTCCATCAGCGTCCTGACGAGGAAATCCGCCAGCAGGCGCTCCATACCCTGCGGTCCCTGCCCACCGACCTGCTGTTGTCCGCCGCCGGCGATCCACGAACGCCCGCGCAACTGCTGCACCTGCTTGCGCGCACCCACCTGCGGGACAGCGGAATCCTCTCCGCCGTGATCGCGAATCCTTCCACCGCCGATGCGACCTTGCTGGGCATTGCCCGCCAGGGGGACGCCGCGGCGGTCGAATGCCTGGCCGCCAATGACCGGCGTCTCGCGGCCTGTGCCGGGATTGCCGCGGCCATTTCCGCCAACCCCAAGGCCGATCCCTCCCTGCGCCTGCGTTTAACGCGGGGGACACCTGAGGTGCCGGTGGTGGAAACGCCGCCCGGCGCGCGGGACCAAGACCCCGACGAGGCGCAAGGCGAGGAAGAACCCGCCGAGGCGGCCGAGGGGGATCCTGAGGAAGAAGGGGCGCAAGAGGACATCAATCAGTCCAAATACCAGCTGTCCCTAGACATGCCGGTGGCCGAGAAAATCAAGATGGCCCTGACGGGCGACAAGGAATGGCGCACCATCCTGCTGCGCGACTCCAACAAGCTGGTGTGCGGGGCGGTTCTCAAGAATCCGCGCATCACCGACGGCGAGGTTCTGGCCGTGGCGCGCAACCGCAGCGCCGGCGACGAGCTCATTCGCTTGATCCTGCTCAACAACGAGTGGATCAAGGTGCCGGAAATCCGCAAGGCCCTGGTGGTCCACCCCCGCACGCCGCTGCCCAAGGCGCTGCGCTTTCTCAATGCCTTTTCGGAAAAAGAATTGAAACAGCTGGCCAAAAGCCGTAATGTGTCCCAGGTCATCGCCAACAGCGCCCGGCGCATGCTGATGGTCAAGGAGAAGAAGAGCTAGGTTAACCGCCAGTTTTCAGGAGCCTGTAGGATGCAGCAAGGGGAAATCGTTGCCGTCTGCACCAGCCCCGGCAAGGGCGAGCGTAAGAAGGATGTCGGCCAGGGCCGCTTGGTCGCTGGTTTTGGCCTGGAGGCCGACGGCCATGGCGGTGACTGGCATCGTCAGGTAAGTCTGCTCGGCATGGAAAGCATCGCCAAGATGCGCGCCGCCGGTCTTGACGTGGGGCCGGGCGATTTCGCCGAAAACCTGACCACCCGCGGGCTCGACCTCTGTCGTCTGCCCCTGGGCACGGTGCTTCAGGTCGGCGATGAGGCAGTGCTGGAAATTACCCAGATCGGCAAGATCTGTCATGATCGCTGCGCCATCTATTATCAGGCCGGCGACTGCGTGATGCCCAAGGAGGGAATCTTCGCCGTGGTGCGCCAGGGCGGCCCCGTGGCCAAGGGCGACGCGGTGCGGGTGCTTGAACTGGGTCAGGGAACCTCCCCGGCGGCGCCATGAGCGAACAGCGCTTTTCCATCGGTGTTCTCACCCTGTCCGACAAGGGCGCGCGCGGCGAACGCGTGGATGAAAGCGGTCGCGTCATCGCCGAAATGGTCGCCGGCCTGGGCGAGGTTCGCTGTTACGAGGTGATTGCCGACGATGAGACACTCATCGTCGCCAAACTCGTGGCCTGGTGCGATCGCGAGGGGCTGGATCTGATCCTGACCACCGGCGGCACCGGTCTGACGCCCCGTGATGTCACACCCCAGGCCACCGCGCGGGTTCTCGATTACGAGGTGCCGGGCATGGCCGAGACCATGCGCGCCGCCAGTCTTGCCAAGACCCCTCACGCCATGTTGTCCCGAGCCTTGGCCGGGGTGCGCCGCAAGACCCTGATCGTTAATCTGCCCGGCAGTCCCAAGGGGGTGCGGGAAAATCTCGAGGTGGTGCTGCCCGCCTTGCCCCATGCCCTGGCCAAACTCAAGGGCGATCCTTCCGACTGTGCGCGCTGATTCCCTTTCGTCCCGGACGAGGCTCCACGCCATGCCGAAAAAAATCCTTGTCGCCGTTGCCGATCCCGATTCGCTTCCCCGCCCCGAGGGCTTTTTTGGCCGCGAGGAGTTCGTGTTGCTGCACGCTCGGGACGCGAGTGATGCCCTGCGCCTGATGGAGCAGGAGGAACCGGCGCTGGCCTTGGTCGGCCTGGATTTGCCCCCGACGGACGGCGCCGCTTTCTGTCGCCGAGT
>NZ_JAUVWH010000076.1 GCF_030604225.1 Geoalkalibacter sp. | reverse complement strand
GTCGCTACTTTTGATGGCGCCGATGCGACACATGTGATGACACCTCCATGGCGTGAATGGGGTGGTGCGGGAGCATTGGGTGCGAATTGCTCAAATCAAGGATGTCGGCGACATAATAGCAAATTAAGTGCCATTTTGTCTGAATTGTCTCAAATTCTCTCGATCTACGTGTAAATATCCTTATTTCTTAACAAGAAATATCCTTTTTGGTGTATACGAAATTTTCTCCACCGCCCGGAAAGGCCGTTCGGTATGGGGGCGGGGGAAAGTTTATGTGCTCACTGTGTGTAAAGTGAGTATGGCGAGAAAATCCGCAAAGGATTGGCTTTTGTGGTCGCGCGGGCGCGCGCCGGTCGTGAAAATGAGTCGGGACGGCGCGGTGGGTGGGGGGTGTAATTTTAGGCAGGTGAGCTTAAATATTAAGCACAAAGCCCCCTCCGCCGGGGGGCGAAGGGGGCTTTGCGGATGGCAGGCCAGGAGGGACTCGAACCCCCAACAGCCGGTTTTGGAGACCGGTGCTCTACCAATTGAACTACTGGCCTAGAAATTCGTGCGCTTAAACCGTCTCGATCCAGCCGTGGGCATCGGGCAGGCGGCCATACTGGATGCCGGTGAGGGTCTCGTAGAGCCTCAGGGTCAGCTCGCCCACCTGGCCGTTGCCGACCTGGGCGTTGTGGCCGCGATAGGTAAATTGCCCCACGGGCGAGACCACCGCCGCGGTGCCGGTGCCGAAGGCTTCCCGGAGGCGTCCCGAGGCCGCGCCGTCCATGATTTCCTCGACGGACAGGGCGCGTTCCTCGACCTCGATGCCCAGGTCGCGGATCAGGGTCAGCACCGAGCGGCGTGTGATGCCGTCGAGAATGGTGCCCTTGAGGGGCGAGGTGACCACCTTGCCGTCGAGGTAGAAGCAGATGTTCATGCTGCCCACTTCCTCGACGTACTTGCGCTGCACGGCGTCCAGCCACAGCACCTGGTCGAAGCCGAGTTTGGCGGCCTCCATGGAGGCGCGCAGGCTGGCGGCGTAGTTGCCGCCGGTCTTGGCCTCGCCGGTGCCGCCGGGGGCGGAGCGCACGAACTCATCGGCGATCCAGATTTTCACCGGGCTGAAGCCGCCCTTGTAGTAGGCCGCCACCGGCGAGAGAATCACGTAGCACAGGTAGGTGTCCGAGGGGCGCACGCCCAGGTAGGGGTCGGTGGCGATCATGGTTGGACGGATGTAGAGGCTGGTGCCCTCGCTGCGCGGCACCCAGTCGGCTTCCAGGCGCACCAGTTCCTTGAGGGCGCGCAGGAAGAAGGCTTCGTCGACCTGCGGCATGCACATGCGCTCGGCGCTGCGGTTGAAACGCTGGATGTTGTCCATCGGGCGAAACAGGGCGATGCCGCCGTCTCGGCGGCGAAAGGCCTTGAGTCCCTCGAAGATTTCCTGGGCATAGTGCAGCACCGCCGCCGCCGGATCGAGGGAGAAGGGGCCGTAGGGCTGGATACGCGCCGAATGCCAGCCGCGTCCCGCGGCGTATTCCATGACGAACATGCGATCGCTGAAGGTCTTGCCGAAGGCCAGGGCGTTTTCGTCCTGGGGACGTGCTTTCGGCTGGGTGAGGGGTAGAATCGACAGGTCCATTGCGGCGGATCCTCCAGCGTGAGAATGGCGGGCGGCGAGCCAGGCAGGCAATTTAGCACAGATAATCTTGCCCGGCAAGATTGCAGATTGTTTAGTTATTCCCTTTGTCTTTTCGTTTTACGGGATTAGAATTTAGAACAGAAAAGGGGGCGGGCGCCGGAGCAACCCTTTACCGAAACCCGAGGATTGGCATGAGTCAGGACCGCGGAAATGGCCGAAAAGGCGAAGAAGCAGCGGAACAACTGCATTTTCTTCAATGCATGGACCGCATCAACCAGGTCATTCATCACTATGATGATGCCGAGCAGATGCTGGGCAAAGCGCTGGAGGCGGTGCTGGAGATCTTTGCCTGCGACCGCGTCTGGCTCTCCTACCCCTGCGATCCCCGGGCGGCGATCTATCGCATTCCCGTGGAGGTGACCCGTCCCGAGTATCCCGGCGCCCATGCCCGCGATTGCGAACTGCCCATGAAGGCCGGTGCCGATCTGATCTGCGCCAGGGCCCTGGCCGCCCCGGGCGCGGTGGTGTTCGACGCCGACAGCGATCCGCCCCTTGCCCCCGCGTTGATCCGCGAGTTCGGGGTGCGGTCCCAACTTCTGATCGCCATCCGCCCCCGGGTCGGTCAACCCTGGTTGTTCGGCATGCACCAGTGCAGTCATCGTCGGGTGTGGACCGCCCAGGAGCAGCGGCTCTTCGAGGGCGCGGCGCGACGCATCGGCGAGGGCTTGAGCACCCTGCTGCTGCTGCGCAATCTGCGCGAAAGCCAGGAGCGCTTCGATCTGGCCGTGGCCGGCAGCCGCGACGGGCTCTGGGACTGGCCGGATACCGACCGGGAGGATCTGTGGTGGTCGCCGCGCACCTTTGAACTGCTGGGCTATGCCCCCGGCGAGGTGAAACCCTCCCTGGAACGGTTCATGGGGCGGGTCCATCCCGAGGATCGGTCTTGGGCGCAGGCGCTGCTCGACGACCATCTCCGGCAGGGCGGCAGGTCTCTCGATGTCCAGTGCCGGATTCTTATGCCCGGGGGTGAGCAGCGCTGGTTGCGGGTGCGCGGCATGTCCCTGAGCAATGGGCAGGGTCGGGCGCGGCGGCTGTCCGGTTCCTTGCAGGATCTGACGGAGGACAAGCGCACCGAGGAGGAACTGCGGCGTTATCGCGAGCAGCTTGAGGAACTGGTTGCGGCGCGTACCGAGGCGTTGAGGAAGAGCAACGCCGAGCTGGAGCGGGCCAATCAGGAGCTGGAGGCCTTTGCCTATTCCGTGTCCCACGACCTGCGCACGCCCCTGGCGCCCATCATCGGTTTCGCCGAACTGCTTCAGGTACGCTACGGCGCGTCCCTGGACGAGCGCGCGCGGGGCATGCTGGCGGACATCATGGCGCAAGGCGAAAAAATGCTGCGCCTCATCGACGATCTGCTCAACCTGGCGCGCATCGCCCACGCCAAGGAGCCGCCCCGTTTGGTGCGGGCCGAGGAGGTCTTCGTCGAGGTGCTGCGGGAGCTGAGCCTCGAATTTCCCGAAGCGCCGAGCCGGGTCAAGCTGTTGAGCCCCTTGCCTTCGATCTGCATGCATCGCGCCCAGGTGTTCCAGCTGTTTTCCAATCTGCTCGGCAATGCCCTGCGTTACGCGGGCCCGCAGACGGGCCCCGTCGAGGTGCTCGGCGCGCGCGGCGGTGGGCGGTTGCGGTTGGAGGTTCGCGATCATGGCCCGGGCATCCCCGCCGAGGAGCGCGAACGGATCTTCGGCGTTTTTTACCGCGGCGAAGGGGGCAAGCAGAGTCCGGGCAGCGGCATCGGCCTGGCGATCGTCGCCAAGATCGCCCGGCACTATGGCGGTTCGGCCTGGCTCGAGGAAACTCCGGGCGGCGGCTGCACCTTCGTCGTGGAGGTGATCGACGACCTGTGCCCCGAAGAGGGCGGCAAGGGCTAAAGCATGTTTCGCATCCGTCGCATTTACGATGATCTGCGCCCCATCAATCGCGACGCCCTCAATCAGGTGCGACAGATCCTGCGCGACCAGTTTCCCGCCCTCAATACCGCCGACATCGACAAGATTCCCGAATTGCTGCGCAACCCCCTCAAGCACGGTTTTCGCGCGATTCTCTACGTGGCGGAAAATCAGCGCGGCCAGGTGCGCGGCTTCGCCCTGCTGTCCTACGAGCCTGGCCTGCGCTTCGCCTATCTCGACTACATATCCGCCGCCCGGGCCACGACCGGCGGCGGCATCGGCGGCGCGCTCTACGAGCAGGTGCGCGAGGAAGCGCTGGCCCTGGGCGCGGAGGGGATTTTTTTTGAATGCCTGCCCGACGATCCGGCCCTGTGCCGCGACGCGACGATCCTCAAGCAAAACCAGGCGCGGCTCAAATTCTACGAAAAATACGGCGCCCTGCCCCTCATCGGCACGGCCTACGAGACGCCCCTCAAACCGGGCGACGACAACCCGCCCTATCTGGTGTTCGACCCCCTCGGCCAGCCCGTCCTGCTCTCTCGCGACCGCGCCCGGGCCATCGTGCGGGCCATCCTCGAACGCCGCTACGGCCATCTGTGCCCGCCGGGCTACATCCAGATGGTGGTGGATTCCTTCGGCGACGATCCGGTGCGTCTGCGGCCGCCGCGTTATGTCAAAAGGCCGCTCCCGCCCGCCCCGCCCAGGATCGGCCGGGGACGGAAAATCGCCCTGGTGGTCAACGACCAGCATGCCATCCACCATGTGCGCGAGCGCGGCTATGTCGAATCGCCGGTACGCATTCGCACCCTGCTGCGCGAACTGGAGGCGAGCGGGCTGTTCGAGCAGGTCGCGCCGCGCGACTACCCCGAGCGCATCCTCGCCGGCGTCCATGCCCGCGACTATTTGGACTATTTCAAGCGGGTGTGCGGCAATCTGCCCGAGGGCAAATCCGTTTATCCCTATGTGTTTCCCATCCGCAACGCGGCGCGGCCCCCGGTGGAGCTGGCGGTGCGCGCCGGCTATTACTGCATCGACACCTTCACGCCGCTCAACCGCAACGCCTGGCTGGCGGCCAAGCGCTCCGTCGACTGCGCCCTGACCGCCGCCGACCTGCTGCTCGAAGGCTATCGCCTCGCTTACGCCTTGGTGCGCCCGCCCGGCCATCACGCGGAACGGCGCGCCTTCGGCGGGTTCTGCTACTTCAACAATGCCGCCCTCGCCGCGCAGCTCCTCAGCGCCCACGGGACGGTGGCGATCCTCGACATCGATTACCACCACGGCAACGGCCAGCAGATGATCTTCTACGCGCGTCGCGACGTGCTCACCCTTTCCCTGCACGGCCACCCGCGCTTCGCCTATCCCTATTTCAGCGGCTTCGAGGACGAGACGGGCGAGGGGGAAGGCAAGGGCTTCAACCTCAATCTGCCCCTGCCCGAACAGCTTGACGGCGCCCAATACCTGGAGGCCCTGGACAAGGCCCTCAAGCGCATTCGGCGCTTTGGTCCGGCCTTTTTGCTGGTCTGCCTCGGCCTCGACACCGCCAAGGGCGATCCCACCGGCACCTGGAACCTGGCGGCGCGCGATTTCGAGCGCGTCGGTCGCGCCATCGGCGCGCTTCGCCTGCCGACCCTGGTGGTGCAGGAAGGCGGCTACCGCAACCGCGTGATCGGCGTCAACGGCCGCCATTTCTTTCTCGGCCTGTGGCAGGCGGCCCTGGGCGCGGCGGAGGTGGCGCCGCCCACCAGCCAGTCGCGAAAGGTTCGGCCATGAACATCCTGCCCGCGCGGGACGCAGACATCCCCCAGCTGTGCGAGCTGCTGAGCCTGCTGTTCACCCAGGAGGCCGACTTCACCCCCGACGAGGCGGCGCAGCGGCGCGGCCTGGCCCTGATCCTCGCCCATCCCGAGCAGGGACGGATCCTGGTGGCGCGCGAGGCGGACCGGGTGCTGGGCATGGTCAATCTGCTCTATACGGTGTCCACCGCCCTGGGCGGCCGGGTGGCGCTGCTCGAGGACATGGTGGTGCGCCCCGAGGCGCGCGGCCTGGGCCTGGGCGCGGCGCTGCTCGAAGAGGCCGTCGCGGTGGCGCGGCGCGAGGGTTGTCTGCGCATCACCCTGCTCACCGATGCCGATAACCAGGCGGCGCAGCGTTTCTATCAACGCCAGGGGTTCGCGCTTTCCGCCATGGTGCCCATGAGAAGGCTGCTGGGATGAGGTGCTGATATCCGTCGGCTGCGTCGGCGCGAGGCTGCCGACGTGGCGGAAAACGAGCGCGATAGGGTGTTCGGGCGCGCCCGCTGATTCAGAGGATTTTCCAGGCGTCTTATGCACATCATCTCCGCCAGTCGGCGCACGGACATCCCCGCTTTTTACACGCCCTGGCTGCTCAACCGCCTGGACGCGGGCTTTGTGCTCGTGCCCAACCCCTTCAACCCCCGGCAGATCCGACGGGTGAATCTGCGTCCCGAGGCCGTGGCCTGTCTGGTCTTGTGGACCAAGGATCCGCGTCCCCTGCTGTCCCATGTGGCGGATCTGGACCGGCGCGGCTATCCCAGCCTCTTCCATGTCACCCTCACCGGCCTGCCATCCGTGCTTGAACCACGGGTTCCCCCCGCGGCGGACATTCTTGCCGCCGTCGATTCCCTCGCGCGACTCATCGGCCCGCGGCGGCTGATCTGGCGTTTCGATCCGATCATCCTTTCCCGCTTGACCCCGCCGGAGCGCATACTTGCCACCTTTGGCGAGCTTGCCGATGCCTTGCGCGGCCGGGTGAGTCATTGCGTCATCAGCTTCGCCCGATTCTACCGCCAGGTGCAAGGACGACTGAAGGGCGCCCTGTCAGGCGCGGAGCTGGACTTTTTCGATCCGGCGCGGCATGACCCGGATCTGGCTCTCGCGCGCCTCGCGCCCCTGGCCGCCGCCCTGGCGCGGGAGGGCGCGCGGCGCGGCCTGGAGGTGCGCTCCTGCGCCGAGCCCCTGGATTTTTCACCTTGCGGCATCAGGCCGGCGGCCTGCATCGATGCCGAGCTTATCGGCGAATTGCGGGGCCTGAGGCTATCCGCGCGCAAGGATGCCGGACAGCGCGGCGCCTGCCGTTGCGCGCGCAGCATCGACATCGGCATCTACGGCACCTGCCGGCATGGCTGCCTGTACTGCTACGCGCGCGGCGATGAGGCCTTGGCGCGAGGCCGGCGGCATGATCCCGAGGGAGAGATGTTGCTGGTCGGGGCGGTTCCCGGCGCGGGGGAAAATGCGGATTAAGACGGAAGCGGGGAAATGGTTCGGCGGCTTCAGTCCAGGCGTTCCACGCGGTTGCGGCCGGTGGCCTTGGCGCGCAGCAGGGCAAGATCGGCGCGGTGGATGGTCGCCGAGTACTCTTCGCCCGGTTGGTGGCAGGCCAGGCCGAGGCTGGCGGTCAGGGGCAGGGGCGAACCCGTCTGCTCCAGGTGGATTTGGCTCACATTGTGGCGGATGCGCTCGGCGACGCCGACGGCGGTGTCGAGGGGGGTATCGGGCAGCATGACGAGAAATTCCTCGCCGCCCCAGCGGCCGCACAGGTCATATTCGCGCAGGCCCGCCTGGATGGCCCGGGCGATTTCCCGCAGGACGCGATCGCCGGCTTCGTGCCCGAGGCGGTCGTTGACCGTCTTGAAGTGGTCCACGTCGAGCAGGGCCAGAGAAAAGCCGCCGCCCTTGCGCTGCGCACGGGCGCATTCGGCCTTGAGACTTTCCAGCAGGTAGCGACGGTTGCCGATCTCGGTGAGAGGGTCGCGCAGCACCGCCTGCTTGAGCTCCTGATTGAGCTCGCGCAGGTGTTTCTGGTAGCGGTCGGAGATGCGCGTGAGCTTTTCCAGCCGCTGAATCTGGCGGTCGTACTGCTCAATGAGGCTCAGGTTGCGGCTGCGCTCCAGATCGTGATAGCCGTCGGAAATGCGGATCAACCGCTCCAGCCGGATCCGTTGCGCCTCGCTGAGGAGCAGTAGCGCCTCGAGATCCGCGCGCAGGGGGTTGGCTGCCTGGGCGGGATCGGCGAGTTGCGCCCGGATGTGCCGGATCAATTCCGTCTCAGTACGCTCCGCGAGCTTCATCGGCTTCGTCCGCCTCGATGTCAAACGCAAAGGTGCAGTCCTCGCGAAAATCCTCGGCCATTTCCACCACCCTCTCGTTGCGCGGATCGTAGCGCCAGCGGACCCTGACCTGGCGACCCTCGCGGTGAGCCTCTTCCAGCATGTCGAAAATGTCCATCATGGCCTTGACCGAACTGGTGTTCATGTAAATCAGGCGCAGCTCCAGGGTGAGAGGGCGCTGGGTTCTGGTCAGGAACCCTTCGATCCAGAGGATCACCGGTGAGAAAAAATCGAAGGAATTCTCCGGATAGGAGTCGCCCTCCATGCGCAAAAGGCCCTGTTCCCACACGCCCTCGACGGCGGGGGTGGATTGGCTGCTCGGGATGCTGAGGTCTGTCATGGCGTGTCCTGTTGGCTCGAAAGAAATCAGATAACGGCGCGCAGGCTGAGAAAGGCGCGCTGTTCGTCGACCGGCGTCAGGCTGGCGCACAGGGGCTGCGCCGCTTTGCGCGCCACGTCGATGAGGCCCAAGCCCGCGCCGACCCCGGCCTGGGTCTCGCGCGGCCGCCGCAGCTGCTCCTTGTAGAGGGCCTTGAGCTCGCTCTTGTCGCGACCGGCCAGATCCGCGACGCGCGCGAGCAACGCCCGGCCGTCCTCGGCTTCGACCAGGTTGCCGGCCTGCACGATGTAATGGCCGAGTTCATCGCGGGCGACACTCACCGTGGCGGCGGCCTCGTGCTCGCCGTAGCCGCGGGCGAGGGCGTATTGCCGAATGTTTTGCGTCAGTTCGATGTACACGCCGAAGACGTCCATGGCGGCGGAGGGCTGAATCTGCTCCACCTGCAGATAATTCTTCAAGGCGTTGCCGATCTCCTCGATGAGGCTCTGGGAGATGGGTCCGTTGAAGCATAGCAGGATGCGGTGGCGGCTCAACTGCTCGCGCAGGCTGTAAAGGTCGATGTGGTCCATGAGATCACCCTAGTCCAGACGGAAAGATAGAATCGTGATGTCGTCGCGTTGGGCAAACGAGCCCTGATAATCCTGCAAGGTCCGCTCGAAGGCGGCGGCCTGTTCGTGCATGGGCAGCCGGGCGTGGGCGCGCAGCAGGGCGGCGAAGCGGCTGTTGCCGAAGCCGTAGCCGAGGGCGCCGCCCGCCTGGTCGAGGTAGCCGTCGGTGGACAGATAATAGGTGCGCCCCGGCGCCAGGACGAACTCCTGGTCGCGGTAATGTCCCAGGCGCCGGTCGGACAGGGCCCGGCGCTCGCCTTTGACTTCTCCCACCTCCTCGCCGTCGCTCCAGTAAAGGGAGATCTTGGCGCCGGCGTAGCGCAGGGTGCGCGTGCCGCGATGAACCGCGACCAGGCCGGCATCCATGGTGGTGGCGATGGCGCGGGGCAACTCGCTTGCCTGCAACATGGCCCGCAGGGTGGTGTCGGTCTGGGCGAGAATCGCCGCCGGAGAGGCCAGTCCCGCCTGGCTGACGGCATGATCCAGGGCGGAGCGCGCCAGCATGGTCATCAGCGCGCCGGGAACGCCATGCCCGGCACAATCGACGACGCCGATCAGATACTGATCGTCCTGCGCGCGAAACACGTAGAAGTCACCCCCCACCACATCACGCGGCCGCCAGAGCACGAAGTGATGGGGGCCGAGCAACTGCGCCAGATGACGATCCGGCAGAAAGGCACGCTGGATCAGGCTGGCATAGTCGATGGAATCGTTGATTTTCTGATGCGCCGCCGCCATCTCGCGATTGGCGGCTTCCAGGGCCGCCGTGCGTTCGCGGACCCGCTCTTCCAACTCGGCGGTATGGGTTTTGACCTGGCCGGCCATGGCGCCGAAACTGCGGCTGAGATCGCCGATTTCGTCGCGCGCGGCCTGCGGCAGGGAGACTTCAAAATTGCCCTGGGCGATGGCGCCGGCGGCCTGATGCAGCTTGCTCAGGGGGGCCAGCACGAGCTTTTCCACGGCCGTGCCGAAGGCCGCCAGCAGCAGGGCGAGAAGCAGCACCAACACGCCGGCCAGCGTCCAGATCCAGGTCTCGTCGATGACCTGGGCGGCGCGCAGGTCCACGGCGGTGAGCACGTGCCATTTGAGTTCGGGGACATGGGAGATGGCCAGCAGTTGCTCCCGGCCGTCGAGGTGGGCCCTGAGCATCCGTACTTCCCCGGGGGCCTCGGCGGCCTGAGTCAGGGCCGTTGCCAGGGCTTGACGCTGGCCGGCGTCGGGCAGCAGCGCAGCCAGGTGGTTGTGGCCGGTGGTCGCGCCGGCGGTGGACCCGAAAGCGATGCGTTCCTTGTTGGGATGCGCCTGAATCGCGCCCTCTTCATCAAGGATGATGGGGGTGACGCCCGGTTCGCCGACGCTGATGAACGCCTCGAGAAACTCACCCAGATCAAGGCCGGTGCCGGCCAGGCCGAGGGGCCTGTCTCCGTCACGCACCACCACGTTCAGCCAGACGCGGGTGGTGCCCAGCTGCACATCGGGGTTGACGTTGATGTTGTAGTGGGAGGTGGTCTCAAGAATGGAAAAAAACCAGCCGTCGTCGGGATTTTGGGGATTCAGAACATAGCGCGGTTGATCGCTGAAGGGCTTGTCGGCGCCGTTGTAATAGTAATTGAGGCTTTGGGCGCTGATGAGAAAGTAGGATTGTCCGCGAAAATCCCCGCGATAACCTTCGGCCTCGCGAAAAAACAGGGCGCGTTTGTCCGTGTGGTTTTCCTCGCGTAGCCACTGGCGAGCCACTTCCGAATCCGCCAGGCGCAAGGACAGGGCGAGATCGCGGGAGACGGGGGCGAGGATTTTCTGCCGGTTGAGCAGAGTGAAATTGCGCGCGTAGGCCTCGCCGAAATGCTCGCGCACGCTGTCCACCAGGTGTCGGCCGACCAGCGCGGCCGGCACCAGCACCAGCAGGCAGGCAAGCACCAGAGCCAGCATCGATTTGGCCCGCAGGCCGAATCCCCAGGTCGCCATCCTTGGTTTTTCCCAGATCCGCAAGCGCACCCTGAGACACGCTGGAGGATCGCGTTGTTATTCGCAAAGAAAAAAGAAAGAGTTAATTTGCCAAGATAAAGGAAAAGGCATTCTTGTGCAAGGGAATCCTTGCGTGTCGCCGCCGGCGGCGAAACCTGGAATTTTTTCCCCGAGAGACTTGGGCGGACCCTTTTGTCTTCGTGTAAGTCGGTGATAATATTACGAAAAAAAAGCTCAAAAAAATCCCGTTGACAGGGTTTTGCGCTGGGAGTATATGACGAATCAGCGACAGTGTTCAGGACCGGGACCCCGCAAGACGTGCCCGCTGAAAAGTTGACCCCTTCTAAGCCGCAAGCCGCTCCTGGCTAACCGGTGCCGAAGACGCTGCCGCCATCCCCCGCGCGGGGATTTAGATCTTAGGCGCTAGGCTTTTCTCAAGGGGTTGACCATGCACATCGCGCTTTCCTTCAATCTGAAGGGAGAGTCGGCGCTCGTTCAGGACGCGGCCGGCGAACCTCCTTCGGAACCTCCCGACAGCCCTCCCGACGACCTTTACGCCGAGTGGGACGACATCCACACCATCACCGCCGTGGCCGAGGCGCTGCGCACGCGCCATCGCGTGACCCTGGTCGAGGCGGACCTCAACGCCTTTGAGACCTACCGTGTCCTGCGCCCGGATCTGGTGTTCAACATCGCGGAAGGGTTGCACGGCGCAAGCCGCGAGGCGCAGATTCCCGCCCTGCTCGACATGCTGGACCTGCCCTACACGGGCAGCGATCCCCTGACCCTGGGGCTGTGTCTCGACAAGCGGCGCACCAAGGAAATCCTCACGCATCATCGCGTCGCCACGCCACGCTTCGTGGTGGCCTCGTCCCTCAACGAGATTCCGGCGCGTTTCACCTATCCGGCCATGGTCAAGCCGATCCTCGAAGGCTCGAGCAAGGGCGTGACGGACAAGGCGCTGGTGCGCAACCGCCGAGAGCTGGTGCGCCAGGTGCGGTGGGTGCTGGAAACCTACCGCCAGCCGGCGCTCATCGAGGAATTCCTGCCCGGGCGCGAATTCACCGTGGCGCTGCTCGGCAACGGCGCCGACCTGCGTGTGCTGCCCATCGTCGAGATCAATTTCGACAGCCTGCCCGCCGGGGTCAATCCCATCTATTCCTACGAGGCCAAATGGCTCTGGGATCAGGAGCACGATCCCCTGCAAATCTTCGCCTGCCCGGCACCGCTTGAACCCCTGCTGCGCCGCCGGATCGAGGAGCTGTGCAAGCGCGCCTTCAACGCGCTGGGTTGCCGCGACTGGTGCCGCATCGACGTGCGGCTCGACGGGCGCGGCCTGCCCCAGGTCATCGAGCTCAATCCCCTGCCCGGCATCCTGCCGCGTCCCGAGCAGAACAGCTGCTTTCCCAAGGCGGCGCGGGCGGCGGGGCTGTCCTACGAAGAGCTGATCCTGGCGGTGGCCGATGCCGCGGCCGGACGTCTCAACCTGCATGCCGAGCCTGGGGGGTGCCGTGAAAGTCGCGGTCTGCTTTAACCGGGTTCCACCGCGACTGGTCCACGGCGAGCCGCTGGATCGCATCTCCGAGGAGGGTGCCGAAGCCGAGGCCCAGGCGGTGGCCGCCGCCCTGCGTGAACTCGGCCATGCCCCGCACCTGGTCGCGCTGGGCGCCGACATCGCGCCCTTTGTCGCCGAGCTGCGCGCCCTGGCGCCCGAGCTGGTGTTCAACCTCTGCGAGGGGTTCTGGGGGCAGAGCCGCAAGGAAATGCACGTCGCGGCGCTGCTCGATCTGCTGGGGTTGACCTTCACCGGCGGCGCGCCCCTGTGCCTGGGTCTGACCCAGGACAAGGCGCGCACCAAGGATCTGCTCACCCGCCATCAACTGCCCACCCCCAAGTACCTGCTGGTCAAGCTCGGCGAGCAGTATCCCCGGGTGCGCGATCTGGCCTATCCCCTCATCGTCAAGCCGCGCTTCGAGGACGCCTCCCTGGGCATCTCCAACGAAAGCGTGGTGGACAGCGAGGGCGAACTCAAAGCCCGCATCGACTACGTTCATCGCACCTACCGCCAGGGCGCGCTGGTGGAGGAATTCATCGAGGGCCGCGAAATCAACGCCGCGATTCTCGGCAACGGCCCCCACGAGGTGCTGCCCCTCTCCGAAATCCGCTTTCATTCCGACCTGGTCCGGCCCATCGTCAGCTACGAGGGCAAGTGGCTGGAACAGTCCCAGGGCTACCAGGGCACCCAGCCGCAGTGTCCGGCGCCGCTCAAGGGTCGCGACGCCATCCTGGTGCGCGACGTGGCGCTGCGTGCCTACAAGATCATGGAATGCCGCGATTACGCCCGCGTCGACATCCGCCTGCGCGACGGCGTGCCCTACATTCTCGAAGTCAACGCCAATCCGGACATCTCCCCCGAGGCGGGCCTGGCGCGCTGCGCCGGTGTGGCGGGTATCAGGTATCCCCAGCTGATCCGCCGGGTGCTGGAGATGGCCGCGCAACGCAGGGAGGCTGCTCGTGCGTAACCTCAAGGCAACCGATGTGCCCGATCTGGTGCGGATTCTCGAAGCCACCGGGGCGTTCAACGACGAGGAAGTGGGCGTGGCCGTGGAGTTGCTGGGCATCGTGCTCAACGACCACGCGCAGCAGGATTACGAGGTTGCGGTGGCCGAGGTCGAGGGCCGCGTCGCCGGCTACGTGCTGTTCGGGCCGGTGCCCCTGACCCAGGGCAATTTCGATCTCTATTGGATCGCCGTCGATCCGGCGGCACAGGGTCATGGCGTCGGCCGCAAGCTCATGGCTTATGTGGAGGAACAGGCCCGCGAGCGCGGCGGGCGCCTGGTATGCCTGGAAACCAGCTCCCAAGGCAGCTACGAGCGCACCCGGCGCTTCTACGAGCAGGCCGGTTACGTGGAAGAATCGCGCATCCGCGATTTCTACAAGCCGGGGGATGACCGGCTGACCTATGTCAAACGCTTGACCGCTCTCGAGGAGAACTAGACGCCATGGAAACCTGGCAAAAAATACTTCAGGCCGGCTTGACCCGCCCCGCCGATGTCACCCGGCGCTTCGGCATCGACCCCGCGCCCTTGGACGCGGTGGCGGACGAATACCCCATGCGCATCAACCCCTATTACCTGTCCCTGATCAAGGAAGTGAACGATCCCATTTGGCGCCAGGCGGTGCCGGCGGCGGAGGAGCTGCAGGACGGCATCTGCCCGGCCGATCCCCTGGAGGAGGAAAACCAGAGTCCGGTGCCCAACCTGGTGCATCGCTACCCGGATCGCGTGCTGTTTCTGGTGTGCTCCGAGTGCGCCATGTACTGCCGTTTCTGCACGCGCAAGCGCAAGGTCGGCGGCGAGAGCATGCGGATCACCCGCGAGACCATCGAGGGCGGATTGGACTATATCCGCAACCATGCGGAAATCCGCGACGTGATTCTCTCCGGCGGCGATCCGCTGCTGCTCGCCGACGAGAAACTCGATGGCATTCTCAAGGCCCTGCGCGCCATCCCCCATGTGGAGATCATCCGCATCGGCTCGCGCGTGCCGGTGGTGCTGCCGCAGCGCATCACCCCGGCCCTGGTGCGGGTGCTGCGCAAGTATCATCCGTTGTTTCTCAACACCCACTTCAACCATCCCGACGAGATCACCGAGCAGGCCGCCAAGGCCTGCGCGCGCCTGGCCGACGCGGGCATTCCGTTGGGCAACCAGTCGGTGCTGCTGCGCGGCGTCAACGACGATCCGGCAGTGATGAAGCGCCTCATGCAGAAACTGCTCGCCATCCGCGTGCGGCCTTATTATCTCTATCAGGCCGACATGGTGCAGGGCACCAACCACTTTCGCACCTCGGTGGAGGAGGGCCTGGAGATCATCCGCGCCCTGCGCGGCCACAGCTCGGGCCTGGGCGTGCCGGCCTACGTCATCGACGCCCCCGGCGGCGGCGGCAAAATCCCGCTGCTGCCCGACTATCTGCAAAGTCTCGGCGAGGAGGTGGTGCTCATGAACTACCTGGGCGAGACCTACCGCTACGCCAACGTGGCGCCGGAGGTGCCCGAGGAACGGCGGCGGGTGGCCAACGAACAGGGATGAAAAAACGGGGCGGCTCGGAAATGGGCCGCCCCGCTGCGTTTGTGGGAGGGATTGACAACTTAAGGAGACGCGTTCATCGAGTCCTCGGCCCACCTGAGGGCCTGCTGCGCCAAATCCAAAGCCTCGTGCACGGCCGTCTGGGAAATCTCTCCCCAGAAACCCGGATAGCGGGTCTCCACGGCATAGGGGGTCAGCGTCCCGACTTCCTGCAAATTTTTGGGCACGGCAATCTTGGCCGTATCGAAGATGGTCAACAGTTGCTCAAGGTCATGGGTCAGGGGGAAATCCACCTGCCTACGGAGTAAAATGGCCTTAAACGCCTTTTTCACGGCTTGCTGAGCGTGGAAGCAGATCTGTTCCGGCAAAACGTTTTGCCCCACCGCGAGGCGCGCCAGGCGCAGGTCGCTGCGGGCGTGCTCCAACCAGCTGTCCGGGGTGCCGGCCGGGCGTGTTCTACTCCTTGCGGTCATAGACGACCTTGCCCTCCCTGAGCGCCTCACGGTAGATCAAACCCGGCGCGTCGGCCAGTTCGCGCAGGCGGCGATCCGCCACCACCAGAATGTCCATGGGCATGCCGATTCCGCGCAAGGCGCGACGAATCCGCACGCTTTCCTGGCGAGGGTTGTCCACGGGGTCGTCGGCGATCACCAGGATGTCCAGGTCGCTGTCCCGGTGCATTTGTCCCCGCACATAGGAACCAAAGAGAATGATCCGGC
>NZ_JAUVWH010000175.1 GCF_030604225.1 Geoalkalibacter sp. | reverse complement strand
CGGCCTGATGGTGGGCTTGGCCGATGAGCACCGCCAGTTCGGCCATCTCGCTGTGATAGCGCGACACGCGCAGGGCGTTGGGCAGCACCTCGGCGAGAATCGGCGGCAGGTTGCTCTGCTGCATGCGGCTGCTGAATTCGCCGATGGCTTCCACCAGCCGGTCGGCCGCCTCGCGCTCCTGGTCAAGACGTTGCGGGGCGACCTTTTCGCTGCTGATGGCCTCCTTGGCCATGCGCCGCACCATGGCGCCCAACCGCGTGAGTTCGCGAACGAGGGCCTGGAGCCCCAATACCGGCGTGGCGGCGAGGGTGCGGTCGAGATACTGGGGGCGCGCCTCATCCGTTTCGCTGCGGCGGAAGCGGCCCTCGAGAAAGCGCACCAGGGTGCCCGTCAGGGGCCAGAGCAGCAGCACTCCGAGCAGGTTGAAGGCGGTATGGAACAGGGCCAGTTGGGTGGCGGGGCCGGCGTTCAGGTCGAGGAAACCCTGCATGCCCGCAAGCAGGCGCAGGAGCAGGGGCAGGACGACGAAGGCCACCACCCCGGTGATGAGGTTGAAGGCGATGTGCGCGGCGGCGACGCGCTTTGCGTTGGCCGTGGCGCCCAGCACCACCAGCAGGGCGGTGAGGGTGGTGCCGACGTTGGCGCCGATGACCATGGCGGCGGCATCGTTGACGCCCACCACCCCGCCCGCCGCCGAGGTCAGAATGATGGCCAGGGCGGCGCTCGAGGACTGCAGCAGGACGGTGAGCAGAAAGCCGGCGCCGACGAAGGCCGCCATGGCGAGCAGGCCGTTGCCGCTGATGGCGGTGAACTGCAGGCTCTGGCCGAGGGCGCCGAAGGCGTCCTTGAGCACGTCGAGGCCGCTGAAAAACAAGCCGAAGCCCGCCAGCGCCTCGCCCAGGCGTCCGGCGCGGCTCTCGCCGCGCAGCATCCGCAGGAACATGCCCGCGCCGATGGCGGGCAGGGCGAAGGCCTGGATGTTGAAATCAAAGCCCACCGCCGTGACCAGCCAGGCGGTCATGGTGGTGCCGATGTTGGTGCCGTAGATGAGGGTCAGGGCCTGGCGCAGGCTCATCAGCCCGGCGTTGACGAAGCCGATGGTCGCCACCGTGACCATGGCCGAGGCCTGCACCAGGGCGGTGATCAGCGCCCCGGAGAGAATGCCGCGCAGCGGGGTGCGCGTCGAACGGGCGAGGATGCCGCGCAGGGCGCGGCCGGCGGCGTACTTGAAGCCGTCGGTCATCAGGCGCATGCCGAGGATGAACAGGCCGATGCCGCCCAGCAGGCTGCCGAACATGGTCAGGGTCACGTGCGCTCTCCGAATTTCAGATCAGGGGATGGTTTTACCACCAGGGATAATACCAGCCGAAGGGGTAGGGCCGGTAGGGGTGAGAATAAGGGTAATAGGGATAAACGTAGGGGTCGTGGGGATCGGGCCGCGGCCAGAGATAGATGGCGCGCAGTTGGAGCAGCGGATAGCTGTAGGCCGACGCGCCCAGGGGCCGGGTCATCCCTCCCGTGAGGGTGCCGGTCAGGGTGACCTGGCGGCCTTTGTCGTAAAGCGCCGGATCGAGAATCCGCTCGGTTTCCACCAGAAAGCGCCCGCTCAGCTCATCGGCGCTCAGCGGCCGTCCCCAGCGATCGAGGTTGTAGCTGAGGACTTCCAGGCGCGAGCCCTCGCGGGTCACCTCATGATCCACGATCAACCCGCCGAGCAGCAGGGTGGTTCCGGCGTATTTCGCCGGATCCTCCTTAACGTCGCGCAGGTCGAGGTAGGGATGAACGTCCTCGCGCGCGCTGGGCGGCAGCACATGGGTACAGCCGACCATCGTCAGCAGCATCGCCGCCACGACCCCGAAGACCCAATGTGATCCTAAATACTTTCCTTTGCTTCTCATATGATCATTTTACCCTCGGGGCCGGCGGTCGCAACCGTCAGGAGCGGCCTGCTCACGGGAAATTCATCAGGCGATCACCAAATCCTCATACAGTCGCGGTACACAAGCGCAGCGCTTGCTCGGGATGCGCCCTGCAAGCCCCGTATTCTGTCAAGCAGATTTTGATACGCGCGGGAGAAAATGACCTTGTCCACTGAATCCTTGACCAAGGGCGAGCGGGCCAAGACGGTCGATCGCCGGCAGGGGCTCGTCCTGGTCGTCGACGATGAGCCGGAACTGGCGGAAATGCTGGTCTATGCCCTGAATCAGCATGGATACGCCGCGTTGGTCGCCGAGGACGGCTTCAGCGCTTGTCGCCTCATCGAGAGCGAGCGACCCGACCTCATCCTCCTGGATGTGATGATGCCGGCCCTCGATGGCTGGGAGGTGTGTCGCTTGCTGCGCAGCGTTCCCGACGAGCAGGTGGCGACCATTCCGGTCGTGATGCTCACCGCCCTGGGCGCGTTGGACGACCGTTTGCGTGGTCTGGAACTAGGCGCCGACGCCTATCTGCCCAAGCCCTACGCGCTCCGCGAGGTGCTGGCCCTGGCCGACAATCTCATCGCCCGGCGGCACCGTGAGCAGGCTCAGCGCTGCGAACTCGAACGGTTGCGCACCCGGGAACAGCTCGCCGCGGATATCCAGGCCCTGCTGTTCCATGAGTTGCGTAACCAGTTGATGGTGATCGGTGGTTTTTCCAACCTGCTGGCACGCAGCGATTTGGGCGCCCAACCCCTGCGCACTCGGGATTACTTGCAGGCCATTCACCGTAGTTCCGACTATCTGGGGATGATTGCCGAGGAATTTCAGATGGTGCGCGGCATCGAGGATGGCAAGCTGACCCTGCCCCTGGACCGGGTCGATCTGGAGGATCTGCTTCTGGAAGTTTTTGCCCTGTTCCGGCCCCTGGCGCAAAAGCGCGGGGTGACACTGCGTCTGTTCAAGCTGGAGCAGCCCCTGGCGGTGCAGGCTCATCGTGCCGCGCTCAAGGTGGTGATTGCCAACCTGGTGGACAATGCCGTCAAGTACAGCAGCCGCGGCCAGGCGGTGGACGGGCGCTGCCTGCTGGACGATGACGGTTGGGCGGGCGTGGAAATCCGCGATACCGGACCTGGCATCGTCCCCGAGGAACAGGAACTGGTGTTTCGCAAGTTCTGTCGGGGGCGAACCGGCACCGAGCAGTCGCGGGGCAGCGGCCTCGGCCTCTATGTGGTGCGCATCCTGGTCGAGGCTTTGGGCGGTCAGGTGCGCCTGGACAGCCGCCCCGGGGACGGAAGCAACTTTCAGGTTCGCCTTCCCTTGGCCGAGGCGGCGCAAAGCGCCTAATCCTCGGCGAAAACCCTGCTCAGCAGCTACCGCCCTTGCAATCGCAGCTCGGCGGCTCGCCGGTCAGCCAGCTATGAATGATGGCGCCGGCGCAGCCGACCCCGGCCTTGACCTTGAGGGCCGCGACCGGGCAGTTTTTCGCGCAGGCGCCGCACTCCATGCAGCGGTTGCGCTCGATGATGCGGGCTTTCCGTTCGGCGATCTCGAACACCGCGTGGGGGCAGACCTGGGCGCAGAGGCCGCAGCCGATGCAGGTTTCGGCGTCGAGCTCCAGGGTGGCGACGTTGTCAAGGTAGCGCAATTCCTTCATGGGTTCTTCTCCGAGGGTCATGGGTCCCATGGGACTCATGGGTCGTATGGGACCTATGGGAACAAAACTTCTCAACCCGTGAACGCCCCTGCCAGCCACAAGGCCCCGGCCACGAGCAGCGCTACCGCCTGCAGGGGCATGGCGCGGCGCATCTCTTTTTCCACGCCGGAGGGCGAGGTGAAGGGCGTCGAGCCGGTGAAGTTCATGGCGCACCAGGAACTCACCGCCGCGACCGCCGCCGCCAGTGCCGTCAGGGACAGCCAACTCGCAGCATAAACCAGGCCCAATCCCAGGCCGAGCAGGCCGCCGACCAGGGCGCCCTTGACGGCAAAGGCGCGCCCGGGCAGCCAGGGCAGCAAGAGCGGCGTGATGACCGCGCCGGCGAAAAGACCGGCGAGGGCTGAGACGAAGGCCGCGCCGCCCCGGCTCAGGGCGGCGGAGAAGGAAAAAATTCCCGGCCCGATGCCGCCCAGCACCAGCAGGACCAGGGCCACCCATGCCAGGGTTTTCAGCATGTTGGTCAACTCCACCGGGGTCAGCGCCAGCCGCTCCAAGGTGGTGAAACTGACGCGGCGCATGGCCGGCGTAAGGGCTTTTTCGCCGCGATCAAGGAGCACCGGCAGGTCGGCGGCGCGCACCGGGCCGTAGAGCACCTGAAATCCGCAAGCATTTTTCACTTCATGGGCCGCCACGCCCACGGCGCCGAGTTGCGGCAGGATCAGGCGACGGTGGGTGACCAGCCGATCCAGGCCGACGGCCCGGACCCGGCGCACCAGTTCCTCGGTGCCGAAGCTGCCCTTGCCCGCCGCGCACCAGACGTTGATGCCCTGGGTTTCCAGCACCAGAATCCACAGATCCCGTCCGCCCAGCTCGCGCCGCAGACTGTCGAAGCTCAGCTTGTAGTTGGCCGTCACCAGCACCGGCGCCTCGGCGTCGGGCCGACCCACGGCGTAGAGTCCCGGCGCAATGCGATAGCGCATGCGGCCGATGCCCCAGCGCATCTGCCAGCGGCCGAGGCGATCACCCCAGGTCGGGCGCGTGGCGACCTGGGGCACGGCTCCGACGGGGGTGTCGAGCCAGCCGCCGACGAAAGGCCAGAGCCGATAGCCCGGCAGCTCGCGAACGCGCGGTGGCGGGCAGCAGACGGCTTGGTCCTTGGCGACGGTTGGCGGGCAACAGGTCTGGGCGGTTGCCGGCGGCGCCTTGGGCGGGCAGCAGGAGGATTTGGGGGCCGGCGAGCTAGGCGGCGGGCAGCAGGGGCTGTCTTCGGACATGGCGGGACTTCCCTTTCGCGGCTGAATTCAGGCTCGCAGCATAGCAAAAAAAGCAGCGCGATGGGAGGCGGCGGATAAAAAAAGCCGGCCCGT
>NZ_JAUVWH010000189.1 GCF_030604225.1 Geoalkalibacter sp. | reverse complement strand
TGGCTCAACAGATGAACATGCTTTCCAATCTTGGGAGACGCTAAGCCATGAACGCCTACCTCAATCACTATCGCAGCACCCAGGTGCAGACCGCCTCGCCCGAACAGATCCTGGTGATGCTCTATGACGGTGCCATCCGATTTCTCAATCAGGCAATTGTCGCCATGGAGAGCGGCGAATGCGCGATCAAGGTGAAAAACATCGACAAGACCCTGGCCATCATCGCCGAACTCTCCGCCACCCTCAACCACGAGGTGGGTGGTGAGATCGCCGCCAATCTGGCCGCGCTCTATGATTTCATGATGCGCGAGATCACCCGCGCCAACGTCAGGAACGACGCCAAGATCCTGGCGCCGGTGCTCAATATTTTGAACGAACTGCGCGATGCCTGGGTGCAGGCGGCGGAGATCGTGCGCAAGGAACGCGCCGGTCAGCCGGCTGAACAGCGCGCGGTGGCCGTGGCGCTCTGATGAACACAGCCGATTTGCAGCAGGCGCTGGAGCAGTCATCGCACCATTATCGCGAGATTCTTGCGGCCTTGGAGGCCTTCGACGGCGCGGTGTCGGGTGCCGACGCCGCGGAAATCGCCGCGTTCGCCGATGATCTGCGCCGCCTCATGGCCCAGGCGGAGGTGCTGGACGAGACGTTTTTCGCCCTGCTCGGTCAGGTGGAGCCGGCGGCGGAGCTGGCCGCGCCCCTGGCCCGGCGGGTGGAACTGATGCAGCAGGTGCAGGCCAACAACCGGTTGCTCTCGGAAAAAATCCGTGGCATGATGTCCGTCATTTCCAGCGAGCTGACCCAGGCCCGCGACGGTCGTGCCGCCATGTCGGGCTATCGGAGCGGAGCTCCCGCGCGAGGGGCGCTGGTCAGCGGCAACTTCTGACAGGTGCCTTGATTTTTCCCCATGGACAAGATTTCTCCCCAGGCCGCCCTGCAACACTTGGGGGGGCAAAAATCCGTCAAGGTTTACGTGCCGACGCGCGGTACCGGCTCCCTGCCCTTCGAGGGCCTGGCTCAGCTGGTCACCGCGACGGTGATCAAGGTCAATTTCCCCCCCAACACCCTGCCCCTGAACATCGATCCGCGCGGCGAATTCAAGCTGGCCATCGTTTCCGCCGGCCCCACGATTTCCGTGCACGGTCATGTTCGCCAGATCGTCAACGACCGCCAGTTGCTGCTGGAGGCGACGGAAGCCTACGAGCACCCGCAGAAGCGCGAGCATTTCCGCATCGACGTGGACGTGCCGGTGCGCTATTGGCGCTGTAGCGACGAACCCGATTACATCCCCGAGCTGTTTCGCGCGCCGAGCGACCGGATCAACCTGAGCGGCGGCGGCATGATGTTCACGGCGGAATTCGCCCCGGCGGTGGGGCAGAAGCTGGGCTTCGAGCTGAGCATCCCGGGCCCCCCGCGCACCCTGGTGCGCTGCGAGGGACGGGTGCTGCGCGTGGTCGAGCGCGGCGCGAGCGCCTGGGGAGTGGCGGTCCATTTCATTGATCTGGATGACGAGGATCAGGAAACCCTCATTTCCCACTGCTTTTCCGAACAGCGCCGGCAACTACGCACCAAGGTCGAAGTCGCCGGGCCGCGCTGAAGTTCTCTCTTCGAAGCTTCTTGCTCCCCTGATTTACATGCGCAGATTGGATGGCGGCCGCAGGTCCCGGGCCTCCGCCGGACTGAAATCCATTTTCCCCAGATTGAAGATTTCCGTGCGGTTGCGCCCGTTGCGCTTGGCCGCGTAGAGGGCGCAATCGGCCTTTTCGATGAGCAGGGCCGGATCGGCTTGCTCCTTGCCGGAGCCGCAGCTGATGCCGATGCTTACCGTGAGGGGGTGGCGGAAATGGTCGTAACTCGCGGCCAGCACGGCGATTTCCCGGTGAATGCGCACCGCCAGCACCTGGGCGGCGGGGATGTCGGTCTCGGGCAGGATCAGGGCGAATTCCTCGCCGCCGTAGCGGCAAGCCATGTCCGATTTGCGCACAGAGCGCTTGAGCACCCGGGCGATGCCTTGCAGCACCGTATCGCCGAGTTGGTGGCCGTAGGTGTCGTTGACCCACTTGAAGTGATCCACGTCGATCATCAGCAGGGAGTAGGGCAGGCCGGTGCGGGCGCTGCGCGCCGCCTCCGATTCGAGGGTGACATCGAAAAAGGCGCGATTGCACAGCCCGGTCAGGCTGTCGGTGAGGGCCACGCGCGCCAGATCCTCGCGGGATTTCTTCAGCCGAATCATCTCCTGGCGCTGTTTCATGCGGCGGTGCAGGCGCGCGCTGATTTCCCGCAAGGGCGTAGCGAGGCTCAGCACCTCGCAGGCGCCCAGCTCCAGGGCCGCGACACGGGCGTCGAGCTGGTCGTCGCCGGCGAAAACCGTTACGGGAATGTCCTTCCAGCGGTCGCGTTTGCCGAGAATTTTGAGCCACAGCAGGGCATCGACCTGCTCGGCGGCGCAGGCGAACAGAATCATGGCGGGTTCGCGATGTTCCAGCAGGTCGAAGAGCTGCCGCTCGCCGGAGCAGGGCAGAAAGGCGTCAAACAGGCCAACACCGGCGGCGAGGCCGGTCAGCGCCTCAAGATCGGCGTGGCGGTGCGCGAAGATGACGGCGGGAGCATTCATGGACATTGGGCCTTTCCTCAAAGGGCCGCGTGCTTTCGTGCTGTTGCGGCCTCGGGCATCTTATCGGCGGCGGCGGCGCCGGGAATTAGAAAAAATTTAAAGTATCTTAATTTTCCTGTCCTTGCCTCTCATTATAAAAGCACCCCGGCGAAAAATCATTAAACAATCGCCGCGCCCGCGACGATAAGACGTCCATGAATATCGTGCCGCCCGTCACCCAACCCAATCTCGTCGTGCATGCCGTTTCCCAGCCTGCGCAACTCAGCCGCGAGGAGCGCCAGCAGGATCTGCTGCTGCACCAGATGATCCGCGCCACCGTCGAGGAGGGGGGGCAGGAAAAGGCGCTGCTGCAGTTCGGCGAGCGCAAAATCTGGGTGGAAAGCCGCGTGCCCCTGCGCGCCGGGGAGCGCCTGAGCCTGCAGGTCATCGAAACCCATCCCGAGCTCAAGCTGCGCATCCTCGACAGCGGCCTGCTCGAACGCCTGGGGCGCGCCCTGCATCTGCTCGGCAACCGCCTGGATGTGGCGCGCCTGGCGACAGCCCTGGGCCAGGCCGGCGCCAAGCCCGATGCGGCCTTGGCGCAATTGGCCGGTCATCTCGGCCGGGAGGGGGCGACGCCCTTGCCGGCGGGAGCCTTGCGGGAGCTGGCGGCGCAGCTGGGCCTGGCGTTGGAGCGGCAATTGCTGTCCGGGCAGGCGCCGCAGGCGCAAGGCTCGCTGAAAAACGCCCTGCTTGATCTCCAGGGGCAGTTGCAGCAGCGCCAGGCGCAGGTTCGGGAACACCTTCAGCCCCTGCTCGCCGAACTGGTTCGCCTGCCGCGCCTGCTGGCGTCCGGCCAGCCGCCGTCCGCCGGTAGCCTGGGCGAGGGCGGCCGCCAGGTGGTGGATGCGCTGCTGGCCCTGGCGCGCCTGCAACCCGCGACGGCCGGGCAGGCCGAGGCAAGGGCGGCTCTGGATGTGCTGGGTCAGGGGTTGGTCCGGCATCTCGCGCCCTTTGCCGAGGACACGGCCGCGGCCCTGACGCGGATCCAGCAGGTGCTGACGGAACTGCCCGCGCTGCTGCTCAACCCGGCGGCCGAGGCGACCCTGGTGCGCCGGCTCGACAGCGGGCAGGGCGAGTTGTTGGCGACCTTGCTGCGGCTCATGCGGCGCGAGCCGCAGCGCCTCGTCGGCGTCGAGGGCGAGGCCCTGGCGAACAAATTGGCGACGCTGCTGGGGAAGGAGGTGCTCGGTGGCCTGCGCCAGGCCCTGGAGAAAAGCGGCGACGCCGTGCAGCACCTGGAGCTCTGGCAGATGTGCCGGGCGCGCCTGGGGGAAATCGGCGTGGATTTTCTGCCCCTGCCCCTGGCTTTTCTCGAACAGGGCTTCCTGGTGGCGCGGCGTCAGGGCGGCGAGCCGGACCAGGGCGAGGCCGGCGCGGCGACCTCCCATTCCCTGACCCTGTTTCTCGAACTCCAGGGCTTGGGGCCCTTGCAGATC
>NZ_JAUVWH010000143.1 GCF_030604225.1 Geoalkalibacter sp. | reverse complement strand
TTCATGCCGGGGCGGATTTCATCCTGATAGAGCAGCGCGGGGAACAGGTCATTGACGATGACCTTGACGCCGAGGTCGGTGAACTCCCAGAGCAGGATTTCCACCTCCTCGCCGAGGCGCAGCTCCGGCGGTTCTTCCAGGCAGCGCTCGACGCGGGCGGTGGCGACCAGGCGGCTGCGGTCGTCGAGGCACACCTTGACCAGGTACTTGCGTCCGGCGCGCATGCGCTCGGGCTGCTCGCTGAAGGGCACGAGCAGTTCCTTGTCCAGGCCCCAGTCGAGAAAAGCGCCGTATTTGGTGATCTGGCTCACCTGCAAGTAGGCGAACTCGCCGACCTGGGCCTTGGGTTGCCTGAGGGTGGCCAGGGGCAACCCTTCGCTGTTGAGATAGACGAACACCGCCAGCTCGTCGCCCGGCGCGGCGCCGGACGGCAGTTCGCGGGCCGGCAGCAGGATGCGCAGCTGATCGCCGGCGAACCAGGCGCCGTTGCCGTCGATGGCTTGGATTTTCAAGGTATTGATGCGACCGAGTTCGAGCATGTGGGTCTCCATGGCGGGCAGGAAGAAAAAAGGGGCCGCGGCTGCACGGCCGGCCCCATGTCCTATTGCCGTTTGTTATCACAGCCCGCCGGCGCATGCAAGGCCGGGCCGCGAGAGCGGCAATTCTTGCGTCAATTTCATTCTGGTATTAAATTGTCTTGCGCCTCGCGCGTCCCGATTCTTTCTGAACCGCTGCACAGGAACTCCATGCCGAATTCCAACCCCAAGGACTGGTCCGTCGCCGACCTGGTCGATCTCGAATACTTTCTCGCCGCGGATGCCGAAGCCGACCCGGCTTCCCTCAGTCATCGCGATCGTGAACTCTATCGCGCCCATCTCGCCGAGGAGACGCCGCCCTCCAGACGCGCGCTGCTGCGCCGCTGGCTCGAATTGCGCCGCGACAGCGCCCGCGCCGAGCAGGCCGCGCCCCTACCCGGCGACGTGGTGGCGGCGCTGCTGCGCCCCTTTACCCTGCTGCTGCTGGCAGTCGGCGGCCTGGGCGGGGCGGCCCTGGCCTGGGGCGTGCTGAGCTACGCGGGCACGCGCCCCATCAATCTGTTTGCCGCCTTGGCGCTGCTGGTCGCGGTGCCCTTTTTTTTCGCCCTGCTGTCCGCCGGATTGCCGGCCCTGCGCCTGGCCCTGCGCGGAAATCCCGCCGGGGTCTTCGGCGGCTGGCTGACCGGCGCCCTGCTGACTCGCCTGAGCCGCCGCGCCTATGCCCTGCTCGGTGAGCGCGACAGCGGGCGGACGCCTTCGGCCCTGGCGCAAAGCTGGGGTGTGCTGCGCGGCCGTGGCGGCCTCTATGCCGGCATCATGGGCTGGCTCGCCTTTGCCCTGATGCAGGTCGCCGCCCTGGGCTTTTCCCTGGGGGTGCTGCTCACGGTCATGGTGCGCGGCTGGTTCGCCGACCTGGCCTTTAGCTGGCAGACCACCACCCAGCTTTCCGCCGAAGGCCTGCATGCCTTGGTCTCCGTCCTGGCCCGCCCCTGGGCGACCCTGGCCGAGCCGCCCTTCTCCCATCCAACCCTGGAGCAGGTGGCCGGCTCGCGGGTGTTCCTCAAGGAAGGCTTGCAGCATCTGGCCAGCGGCGATCTGCAATCCTGGTGGTATTTTCTGCTCTGGGCCATCCTCTGCTATACGGTGCTGCCGCGCCTGCTGCTGCTCGGCACCGCCTTTTTCGGCATCCGCCGCGCCCTGAGCCGGCTGTCCTTTCCCGATGCCCGCTGCGAGGCCCTGATGCGCCGCATGCAGCACCCGCAAGTGCGCATCGGCCGCGACGGCGAGGTCGGGGAGGATGAGGCCGCGGCCTCCCTGGTGCTGCCCGCCGAGATGCAGGCCGGCATGACCCGCCTGCGCGCCCTCGTCCCGACGGAACTTCTCGCGCGGCCCGTCGCCGACGGCGCAACGGCTGAAATCGCCAAGGAATTCGGCGCGGCCGTCGAGACCCTGGCGCCCGTCGCCCTGGATGAGAACACGGATACCGAGGTGCTGCGCGGCCTGGGCGCGGATTCCGCGTCAAGCGCGGTGCTGCTGGTGCTGGAAGGCTGGCAGCCGTGCATCACCGCGACCCTCGAATACCTCAAGACCCTGCGCCGCGCCCTGGGCAGGGAGCGCCTGCTGGTGGTGGGGCTGATCGGACGCGAGACACCCGGTCGCTGGGGTACGCCCACGCCCGACCACGAATTCGACATCTGGCGGCAGCGCCTCGCGGCCTTGGGCGATCCCTGCCTGCTGGTCCACAACTGGGGGAGGTCGACGGATGAGTGAGGTGCCCGTGTTCGCCGTGGTGGGCCATCCCAACGAAGGCAAGTCGTCGGTGGTCTCCACCCTCACCGAGGACGACCGGGTGCCCGTCAGCGCGGTGCCCGGCGAGACCCGTCAGTGCGCCACCTATGCCATCAAGGTCGATGGCGAGACCCTGGTGCGCTTCGTCGACACACCGGGATTCCAGATGCCCCTGCAGACCCTGCGCTGGATGCAGCAGTACGACGGACCGGCCGAGGCCCTGGTGGCCGAATTCATCCGCGCCCACCAGGGCGATCCGCGCTTCGCCGATGACTGCGAACTGCTGCGGCCGGTGGCCAAGAACGCCGGCATCGTCTATGTGGTGGACGGCTCGCGACCCTTGCGACCCAACGACGAAGCGGAAATGGAGATCCTGAGGCTCACCGGCCGACCACGCATGGCGGTGATCAATCCCAAGGCCAACGAGACCACCTACCTCAACGAGTGGAAAGCGGCCTTCGCCAAGACCTTCAACGTCAACCTGCAGTTCAACGCCCACCGCGCCACCTTCAAGGAGCGCATCGACCTGCTCCAGGCCCTGCAGCACATCGAGCAGGACTGGGGCGCGGCCCTCGCCAAGGTCGTCGCCGCCCTTCAGGATGATTGGCGCGGGCGCCTCGAAGCCTGCGCCGACGCCATCCTGCATCTGCTGGAAAAAGCCCTGAGCCTGTCCCTGAGCGGCACCAGCGAAGGCGAGGATCCCGCCGCCCGCGACCAGCAGCGCGACAAGCTCATCGTCGCCTTTCAGGAACGCCTCGCGCGCCTGGAGCGCGACTGCCGCCGCGACATCAAGCAGCGCTTCCTGCACAATCTGTTCAACGCCGATCTGGCCGCCGAAACCGTGGCGGCGCAGGATCTGTTTTCCGAGGAAACCTGGGAGGTGCTGGGCCTGACCCGCAAGCAGCTGAGCCTCGCCCTGGCCACCGCCGGCGCGACCCTGGGCGCCGCCCTCGACGGCGCCGCCGGGGGTCTGACCTTCGGCGTATTCACCCTCGGCGCCGGCATCGCAGGCGGCCTGGCCGGCTGGACCGGCACCCGCCCCCTGTCGCGCCTCAAGGTCGATCTCGGCCCCTTTTCCCGGGAACTCGGCGGCTGCCGCATCCAGGTCGGCCCCCTGCGCAATCCGCAGCTGATGTTCGTGCTCCTCGACCGCGCCCTGATCTATTTTCAGTGCGTCAGCAACTGGGCCCATGCCCGCCGCGAGGAAGCCGCCATCAGCCTGCCGGAAGGAAAAAAGGGCGTGACCGCGGGCTGGGACGCTGAGCGCCGCAGGCTTTTCGAGAAATATCAGCACTATCTGCAGAAAGGCTACGCGGACAAGGCCAATGAACTGCGCCCCCGGCTTCACCAGGCCCTGATGCGGACCCTTCAGGAGGATCTGGGGTAGAGTCGCGATCCCGGCGGATCGCGCTATAATTAGCCCCATGACGATCCCATTCGACGATATCGGCCCGACCAAGATTCTGCAACTCCATGCCCCGCGCATCCCCATGCGTGCGGTGGTGGTGATCGACAACACCGCGCGCGGTCCGGCCCTCGGCGGCATTCGCGTGTCCCCCAGGGTGGGCGTGGAGGAAGTCGCTCGCCTGGCGCGGACCATGACCTTCAAAAGCGCCCTGGCCGATCTACCCCACGGCGGCGGCAAGGCGGGCATCATCGCCGATCCCCGCGCCCCCAACATTGAGCTGATCTTTCGCACCTTCGCCCGCTTGATCAAAAACCTCACCGAATACATCCCCGCCCCCGACATGGGCTGCCACGAGGACGCCATGGCCTGGATCCAGGACGAGATCGGCCGCGTCGCGGGGTTGCCCGAGGAAATCGGCGGCCTGCCCCTCGATAAGCTCGGCGCCACCGGCCATGGCTTGGCCGAATGCGCCGAGGTCGCCTGCGCCCACGCCGGCCTCGATCTCGCCGGGGCGCGCGTGGCGATTCAGGGCTTCGGCAGCGTGGGCAAGGCGGCGGCGCGCTTTCTCGCCGCCAAGGGCGCGATGATCGTCGCCGTGAGTGATTCGCGCGGCGCGGTTTACCAGCCCGGCGGGCTGGACGTGACGCAACTGCTCGCCGTCAAAAAAGAGACGGGCAGGATCGCAGCCGGCGGCGCGGGCCAGGTGCTGCCCGGCGAGGAGCTGTTTCAGGTCGACTGCGACATCCTTGTTCCAGCCGCGACCCCGGACGTGATTCATGAAGGCAACGCCGGCGCCATCAAGGCCCGGCTGATCCTCCAGGGAGCCAATATCCCCGCCACGGCTCGGGCCGAGCAGATCCTTGCCGAACGCGGCGTCCTGCTGGTTCCGGACTTCATCGCCAACGCCGGCGGCCTGATCATGGCCGCCCTGGAGTACGCCCGCCGGAGCGAAGCGGAGGCCTTCGCCGCCATCACCGACAAGATCCGCGCCAACACCCGGCTGATTCTCGACAAGGCACGCAGCGAAGGAATACTGCCGCGCGCGGCGGCCGAGAGCATCGCCCGCGAACGGGTCGTAAAGGCCATGCGCTTCCGCGAATACACGTACACCTGAGCAACTCCTGGGTCCTTGGCCGGGCGCTCTCTAAGCTCTTTTCTCGACAAAGGATGCGCCGTGAGACTTTCCGAATGGCTCAATCAGCAGGTCGCGGACCAGGTGGATGTTTCCCACATCGACCCGCCAAGCGACATTCTCTTCGATGACCAACCCGACGAGACGATTTTTTTCGAGGAAATCAATCCCTGCGGCATTCTCTGCCGGGAAAACCACCCCTTCGCAACCGTCGAGCGCTATGACCGCTGGTATTTCAGCCGGGGCCAGGACAAAAAAGTCGGCATTCATTCCTCCGAGGGCAACTGGTCGCTGATTACCCGCGACAAGGAGCTTGCCCTGCGCACCGCCAGGGCCCATCTGGAATAAACCGTCCTTCCTTGGTCCTCAGTTCTCCAGCAGAATTCTGTCCGGATCCTCGATGTGCTCGATCAGGGCGTTGAGGAAGCGATGAGCGGTGGCGCCGTCGATGATGCGGTGGTCGAAGGTCAGGGACAGGGGCACCGTGGGCCGCGCCACCACCTGCCCGTCGCGCACCACCGCCTCCTCGGCGATGCGTCCCACGCCGAGAATCGCCGCTTCGGGCGGGTTGATGATGGGCGTGCCCCAGAGCCCGCCGACGGCTCCGTAATTGCTCAGGGTAAAGGTGCCGCCCTTGAGTTCGGCGGGGGCGATCTTGCGTTCGCGGGCGCGCACCGCCAGTTGCTGCAGGGTGGCGGCCAGGTCGAGGATGCTGCGCCGCCGGGCGTTGCGCACCACCGGCACCAGCAGCCCGTCGGGGGTGTCGACGGCAAAACCGATGTGAATCTGGCGGTGCAGGACGATCTCGTCGCGCGCCTCGTCGAAGCTGCTGTTGAGCAGGGGAAAGCGCTCGAGCACCAGGGTCAGCGCCTTGACGATGAAGGGCAGCCAGGTCAGACGCACCCCGCGCGCCGCGGCCAGGGCCTGCTCGCGTTCGCGCAGGCGGCAAAGGGCCAGGGCGTCGGCGCGTTCGAGGATGGTCACGTGCACCGCGCTGGAGGCCGAGGCCCGCATGGTCCTGGCCATGGTGCGGCGCACCCCGCGCAGGGGCAGTCGATCGTCCGCCGCCTCCTCGCCCTGGCGGGCGCCGGCGGCGGCGCGGATATCCTCCTCGGTAATGCGCCCCCCCGGCCCGCTGCCGCGCAAACCCGAAAGATCAATCCCGAGTTCCTCGGCGAGTTTGCGGTCGCGGGGCAGAACGAGAGACGCTTTCTCCAGGGGCGCGGCGGCGGGCTCCTCCCGCGGAGCTTCTTCCAATTCGCCGACCACGCCCACGGCCGCGGGCGGCGCCTTGAGCGCCGGCGTTTCGCGAACGCCCTCCTCGATCAGCGCCAACACGGCGCCCACCGCCACCAGGTCGCCGGGAGCGCCGCGCAATTCGCGCACCACCCCGGCAACGGGCGAAGGCACCTCCACCAGCGCCTTGTCCGTTTCCATTTCCACCAGCGGCTGGTGCTCGGCCACACGCTCGCCGACCGCGACCAGCCAGCGCAGGATCTCTCCCTCGACCATCCCCTCGCCGATATCCGGAAACCTGAGCTCAACCATGCATGATCTCCTCAGAAACTCAGCAGCCGGCGCGCCGCGCGCAGGATCCGCTGTGCGCCGGGCAGATAGAGATGTTCGGCCTTGGGCAGGGGCATGACCGTGTCAAAGCCGGTGACGCGCGCCACGGGGGCCTTGAGAAAGAGCAGCGCCTCCTCCGCCACCTGCGCGGCAATCTCGGCGCCCATGCCTGCGGTGCGCGGCGCCTCGTGCACGACCAGGCAGCGGCCGGTGCGCCGCACCGAGGCCAGGATGGTCTCGCTATCCAAGGGCGAGAGGGTGCGCGGATCGATGATCTCGGCCTCGATCCCGTCCTCGGCCAACTGTTCGGCGGCCTGCCGCGCCTCGCGCACCATGGCGCCCCAGGCCACCATTGTCAGGTCGCGGCCCTCGCGCACCAGGCGCGCCTGCCCCAGTTGCAGGGGTTCCATGCCCGGCGCGACCTCTTCCTTGATGGCACGGTAAATGCGCTTGGGTTCGAGAAACACCACCGGGTCGGGGTCGCGAATGGCGCCCTTGAGCAGGCCACAGGCCTCGGCGGGGGTGGAGGGCACCACCACCTTGATGCCGGGCATGTGGACCAGCAGCGCCTCGGTGCTCTCCGAATGGTGCTCGGGGGCGTGAATGCCGCCGCCGTAGGGCACGCGGATCACCAGCGGGGCCGTGTACTCGCCGCGGGTGCGGTTACGGATGCGGCTGACATGGGAGATGATCTGATCGAGGGCCGGCGGCAGAAAACCCATGAACTGGATCTCCGCCACCGGGCGCAAACCGTACAGGGCCAGCCCCAGGGCCACGCCGACGATGCCCGATTCGGCCAGGGGCGTGTCCATCACCCGCTCCTCGCCGAAGGCCTGCTGCAGACCCTCGGTGACGCGGAACACGCCGCCCTCGCGCCCGACGTCCTCGCCGAGCAGCAGGATGTCGCCGTCTCGCGCCATTTCCTCGCGCAGGGCCAGGTTGATGGCTTCGACCAGGTTGAGGCTCGCCATCTCAGCGCTCCTTGAGTTCGGCCAGCAGTTCGGCCTTCTGCCGGGCCAGATGGGGCGGCAGTTCGGCGAACATGGAATCGAAGACCTCCGCCGGGCCGGGCGCGGGCCGGCTCTCGGCATCACGCACCCCCGCGGCGATCCAGTCATGGATCTCGGCGGCGAGTTGCGCTTCCCAGTCCTCGCTCCACAGCTTGCGCTCCTGCAAAAAGCGCCGGTAGCGCGCCAG
>NZ_JAUVWH010000069.1 GCF_030604225.1 Geoalkalibacter sp. | reverse complement strand
TTCGGCGGCAATCCCATCGTCGTCGGGGTGTACAGCCGCGGCGCGCTGGTCGGCGAGCTGACGCTGCTCGAGGACGCGCCGCGCAGCGAGTCGGCGGTGGCTCTCGACCAGGTGGATCTGGTTCTGTTGTCGGCGCCAAGCCTGGCGCGCATGCTCGAAGAGCGGCCCCGTCTGGCGGCGCGCTTGCTCGAAGGCATGCTGCTCACCGTCGCGCGGCGCCTGAGCCGCGCCCACGAGCGCCTCGCGGCGATTTTCTAAAGAAGCGCCCCTCGCCTTGGTCAGGGGCGACGCACGTAGGTCAGCAAATCGAAATCCTTGCCGGATTCCTCTTGCACCAGCTGCCACTGCGCCAGGCTGAAGGCGGGGAAGAACCGGTCGCCGGTGAAGTGCCCGTGCACCCGCGAGAGGATCATGCGGTCGGCGACGGCCAGGGCCTGTCGATAGATCTCGGCGCCGCCGATGAAAAAAATGCTGCGGCCGGCGTTCTCCGCCGTGGTGAGGGCTTCCTCGAAGGTGCGGCAGACGTGGATTCCGGGCTGGGGAGGGAGGCTGCGGCTCACCACCAGATTCAGGCGCTGGTCGAGGGGGCGGCCGATGCCGAGAAAGGTGGCGCGGCCCATGATCAGGGTCTGGCCGAGGGTCAGGCGGCGGAAGTGGGCCAGATCCTCGGGCAGATGCCAGGGCAGGCGCCCGTCGCGACCGATCACGCCGTTTTCGGCCACGGCGGCGAGGATGATTTTGTCCGAAGTTGGCGGGATTTGAGAGCTCATGTCCGTTTTATAGCGCGAACGGACAAGGAAGGAAAGCCGAGGGAGGATGACCTTGACCGAGGAACTGCTCAATCACCCCTTGATCGCCGCGCGGTATTTTTTCCCCCGGCCCGACCCGGTGTCGACGCCTTTCTGGGTGCAAAGCGGCGACGCGCGGCTGGCCTGCGTCTATCATCGTCCCCATGCCCAGGGGCGCACCCTGATTCATTTCCACGGTAACGGCGAGGTGGCCGCTGACTGGGAAGAGGGCTTTCCCCAGGCCCTGGAGGCCCTCGGTCTGAACTGCCTGCTGGCCGAGTTTCGCGGCTATGGCGCCTCCGACGGGCGCCCACACCTGGGGGCCATGCTCGACGACGTCGCCGCGATCATCGGCGCGGCGGGCGTGGCGCCTGATCAGTTGATCCTTTTCGGCCGCTCCGTGGGTTCGCTGTTCGCCATCCACGGCGTGTCGCTCTTTCCCCAAATCGGCGGGCTGATTCTGGAAAGCGGCGTTGCCGACGTGCTGGAGCGGCTGCTGCTACGCCTCAGTCCTCGGGAACTGGGCGTGACCCCGGCGCAGCTTGAAGCGGCTGTCGTTTCCCGCCTCGATCAGCGCCGCAAGCTGGAAGGCTACCCTGGACCGACCCTGGTCATGCACGCGCGCGGCGACAGCCTGGTCGATGTCTCCCACGGCGAACGCCTGCATGCCTGGGCCGCAGGCCCCAAGCGCCTGCGCATCTTCGAACGCGGCGACCACAACAACATCCTGTTCGTCAATCAGCGGGAGTATTTCGCGGAAATCGCGGCGTTTGTCGCGGGGTTGGCGGCGCAGGGGTAGGGATAAAAATCTATTTGGACACGGATCACATCTGATCCAGGCGGATTAAATCTAAAAATCTTCCCAGTACCCGTTGTTCCAAGATTCAGCGTTGCATCGAAATTTGGTTTATTATCCGCTTTGATCAGATGTGATCCGTGTCCCAAGATTTTGGTCTTTCAGGCGGGTGCCTGGCCGTCGCGCGGCTTACGGCGGCGGGGTCGACGGCGGCGTTTGCGGGCGGGATCGGCGGGCGCGGGCGGCGCGCTGTCCTTGCCGCTCAGGGCCTTGCGCCATTGTTGAACCAGGTCGCGATAGTCGCCCGTCGCCTCGCTCCAACAGGCCAGTAACTCCACGGACCAGGGGGTCATGGGATGGGTCAGGAGCCGGCGCTCGCCGCGCTGGCGACGACCGCGGGCGAGGCGATAGACGCCGAGCAGCAGTTCGCGGGCTTGATGGGAAATGGCGCGGGCGATGCTGAAATAACCGCAGTGGGGGGCGAGCACCAGGCCCGCCAGGCGCACCACCTCGGTGACGGGGGCTTCGCGGGTCGGCGGGCAGGTGCGCAGGAAGCGGCTCAGGTAAAGCGCCGCGAGGATGAAGGGCTCCATGACCGGCTGGCCGTCGCGGGTGCGCCCGTCGAGGCGCTCCAGCAGGGCAAAGCTCTCCGCGTCGCCCTGATAGCCGCCCAGCAGCGGTTCGAGCAGACCCATGGCGGCGGCGTCGCGCAGCACCGGCCCGGCCACGGTGTGGCGGAACAGCTCCAGAAGCTCCTCGCGGATGCGCGCCGGAGCGGACTCGGCGATGAGCGGGGCGCAACGGTAGATGCCCTGGCGCACGTCCTCGTCGAGACTGAAACCCAGTCGCGCGCAGAATTCCAGGGCGCGCAGCATGCGCACCGGATCTTCCGTGAAGCGTTCCACGGGATGGCCGATGACGCGCAGGCGCCGGGCGGCGAGGTCTTCCAGTCCGCCCACGTAATCGATGATGGAAAAACTATCGATGTCGTAGAACAGGGCGTTGATGGTGAAGTCGCGGCGAAAGGCGTCTTCCTGGGGTGTGCCGAAGACGTTTTCCTGAAAGGCGAAGTGATCCTCGGGGTTTTCCGGCAGGTCGCCGGCTTCGGCCTTGCGGCGGAAGGTGGCGACCTCCACCACCTTGTCGCGACCGAAGCGCACGTGGGCCAGGCGAAAGCGCCGCCCGACGAGAAAGCAGTTGCGGAACAGGTTCTTCACCTGGTCGGGCGTGGCGTCGGTGCCGATGTCGAAATCCTTGGGCCTCCGCCCCAGCAGCAGATCGCGCACCCCGCCGCCCACCAGGTAGGCCTTGAAACCGTGGCGGTGCAGGCGGTACATCACCTTGAGGGTTTCGTCGTCGATCTGTTTGCGGGAGATGCCGTGCTCGGCGCGGGGGACGATGACCGGGGCGGCGGGGGCGGGCTCAGGGGCGTTGGCGAAGGACATCATCGGTCGGGCTAGATTCCGGAAGGAAGCGCAAGGTTGACATTTGCGCGCAAATGTAGCAGAAACGCCGCTCTTGTCAAAGAGTTAAATCAGTCCGGGGGTGGCTGCCATGAAGGGATGCAATCTGCTGGTGGTGCTGGGCCCTACCGCCTCGGGCAAAACGCCTCTGGGCGTCGAGCTGGCGCGGCGTTTCGGGGGCGAAATCATCTCCGCCGATTCGCGCCAGGTGTTTCGCGGCATGGATCTGGGCAGCGGCAAGGATCTGGCGGAATACGGCGCCGTGCCCCATCACCTCATCGACATCCGCGATGCGGGCGGCGAATTCAGCGTCTTTGATTTTCAGCGCGCCTTCCTCGCCGCCTATGCCGATATCCGCGCCCGGGGCCGCCTGCCGGTGCTGGTCGGCGGCACCGGCCTGTATCTGGATGCGGTGTTGCGCGGCTACCGGTTGGTCGAGGTGCCGGAAAATCCGGCCCTGCGCCGGGAACTCGCGGCCCTCGACGTAAGTGCCTTGCGCGCCCGCCTGCAACGGCTCAGGCCGGCGCAGCACAATACCACCGATGTGCTGGAGCGCGAGCGGTTGGTGCGCGCCATCGAAATCGCCGAGGGCGAAGCGGCCGCGGCCGCCGCCCTGCCGCCCCTGCCTAAGATCCGCCCCCTGGTCTTCGGCCTGCGCTGGGACCGCGCCCGGCTGCGCGAGCGCATCGCCCGGCGCCTGCGGGAGCGGCTGGCGCAGGGCATGGTCGACGAAGTGGCCCGTCTGCACGCCGCCGGCATCCCCTGGGAGCGCCTCGAATACTACGGCCTCGAATACCGCTTCATCGCCCGTCACCTGCAAGGGGAACTGGGCCCGGAGGAAATGGCGCAACAACTGACCACCGCCATCGGCCAGTTCGCCAAGCGCCAGGAAACCTTCTTTCGCCGCATGGAGCGCCAGGGGGTGGAGATTCACTGGGTCGAGGGGGGCGGCGAGGCCTTGGAAGAGGTGCTGCGGGTCACCCGAAGGATGCGGATTTTCCCTTTAGCCGGGGAGGGGGAGGTGGTATAAAGAGAGCCAGGATTTTTCTTTATGGAATGAGACGAATGGTCGACGAAAAAACCATCCAAGGCCTCACGGAACAGATTGCCCGGGAATTCAACCCGGAAAAAATCATCCTGTTTGGGTCTCGTGCCGAAGGCACGGCGCGAGCCGATTCAGACGTTGATTTATTAGTCATTCTTTCTTTCGAGGGCAGTTCGTTTCGCAAATCCCTGGATATCCTCAACCGGCTCAATCCTCGTATCCCCATTGATCTTATCGCCCGTCGCCCCGACGAGGCGGTTCGCCGCTACGACCAGGGCGACCCCCTGATCCGCGAGGCGTTTGATCGCGGGAAGATTCTCTATGAACGACGTCATTAAGGAGTGGATAGCCAAGGCCGATGGGGATTTCGGAACGGCGCAACGCGAGCTTGCCGTGGAAGGCGCTGCAAATTTTGATGCCGTGTGTTTCCACGCCCAGCAGTGTATCGAAAAGCTCATGAAGGCCATTCTTATCGCTCATGGCCAGGTGCCGCCCCGAACCCACGACCTGATTGTTCTTGCCGATCTGGTCGCCCTGCGTTTGCCCGGCTGGCAATGGCCGGTCGAGGAATTGCGCTTTCTCTCCAGGGCCGCCGTGACCTTCCGTTATCCTGGTGAGTCGGCGGAGCGGGAGGATGGCGGCGAAGCCGTGGATATCGCGGCCCGTCTCAGGCAGGATTTGATCCGGCGACTTTTTTCCCTCTGATTTATCACCAACCGACAGCTGACCCTCATCCCACCAGAAACTCGAAATCCTCGCGGCTGAGGGGCACGCCGCCGCCCTCGCGTCCCTCGTCAAGCAGCGCCCGGAACAGCTGCTGCTTGCGTTCCTTGAGCACCATCATCTTCTCCTCCACCGTATGGCGCATGAGCAGGCGCAGCACCGTGACCTTGCGCGTCTGGCCGATGCGGTGCGCGCGGTCCGAGGCTTGGTTTTCCACGGCGGGATTCCACCAGGGATCGAGGTGGATGACGTAGGTGGCGCGGGTCAGGTTGAGGCCGCGCCCGCCGGCCTTGAGGCTGAGGAGGAACACCAGAGGTTCACTGCTGCCCTGGAAGGTTTCGACCAGTTTTCGGCGCTGCGCCACGGGCGTGCTGCCGTCCAGGCGTACAAAGGGAATGCCGCATTTGCGCAGCGCCGGTTCCACCAGGTCGAGAAAGCTGGTGAACTGGGAGAACACCAGGGTGCTGTGGCCCTCGGCCTGCAACTCCTCAAGATGTTCACACAGGGCGCTGATTTTCGGCGCGGCGTCGGAAGCGGCCTGGCCGCCCCCCAGGCGCGGATCAAGGCACAGGCGGCGCAGGCGGGTGAGGGCGGCCAGGGCGGTGATGCGCGCATGCGCCCGGTTTTGCTCCTGCCAGGCGGCGGCAACCTCGGCGCGCACCGCGGCGACAGTGTTCTGGTAGAGGATTTTCTGTTCGTCGGTGAGATCAAGATGCAGGTCGATCTCCACCTTGTCGGGGAGCTCGGCGGCGATTTTTTCCTTGGTGCGGCGCAGCACGAAGGGTCGGGTGCGGGCGATGAGGTTGCGCAGTTCGGCCTGATCGCTCGCGTCGCGGCCGTTGCCGAAGCGCCGATAGGGGCCGAGCAGGCCGGGCAGCACCAGGTCGATGATCGACCAGTATTCGCCCAGATGATTTTCCACCGGCGTGCCGGTCAGGGCCAGCTTGAACGCGCCTTGCAGGCGCCGCACCGCGCCGGTGACGGCGGCATGCACGTTTTTCACGGCCTGGGCCTCGTCGAAGATGATGACGTGGAAGGCGATCCCGGCCAGGGCTTCGATGTCACGTCGCACGATCTCATAGCTGGTGAGCACCACATCGACGCCGGAGAAATCCGTGGTCCGCTCCTGCCCCCGATAGGTCAGGGTGCGCAGTTCCGGGGCGAAACGCGCGATTTCGCTTTCCCAGTTGAACAACAGGCTGGGCGGCAGGACCACCAGATGGGGCTCCCCGTTGGTCCGGGCGGGCAGGCACTTCTGGTGCAGCGCCGCCAGCAGGCTGATGGCCTGGATGGTCTTGCCCAGGCCCATGTCGTCGGCCAGGCAGGCGCCGAACTTGTGCTGGTAGAGAAAGGCCAGCCACTCGTAGCCGCGCCGCTGGTAATCGCGCAGTTCGGCGTGCAGGCGCGGCGGTGCGACGGGCGGCAGGCCGTCAAAGTTCTCCAGGTGGTTGAGGATGGTTTCGTCCTCGGGGTCAAGCTTCAGCGTGGCGCCAAGTTTGCGCAGGGCGAGCAGGTCGAGGATGTGCAGGCGCGGCACGCGCACCAGTTCGCGACGCTTCCTTTCCTTGCCGTCCCCCAGTCCCGCCAGGATGCGCAGGGCTTCGCGGTCCCCGTCGGTGAGCAGATGCAGTTGCCCCGCAACGGCGAAAATCCCCTCCTGCAGCGCTTTGCGCCAGGTGGTTTCGTCGAGCAGCGCCCCCGCGCAGCGGATTTCGGGGCGCAGTTCAAACCAGTCGATGCTCTTGGTCTCGCCGGCGACACTGATGTCGAGGCGCGCGGGACGAACGGGTTGCCCGCCGAGGAGCGGTTCGACGCCGAGGGCGCTCAACTCGGCGATCAGCGACGGCAGGGCGGCGAGCAGTGTCTGGCGCTTGACGTTGAATTCCCCCGGCACCAGGGCGTCGCGCAGAGCCTGATCGCCGAAGTGGCGATAGAGAACTTCCAGCAGTTGCGCTTCCCGGTCGCGGTCGCGTTCCAGCAGTACCCAACGGCCGTCGATGACATTGAGGTGACGGGAGCGCAGGCCGTCGACGGCCAACAGGTTTTCCAGGTGCTCGCGCGCTTCGCGCACCAGTGCGCGCTTGCGAAAATCCGGCCCGGCAATGGCCGCGCGCAGGATGCGCTGGCGTTCGGTTTTGGTCGCGGCGCGGCGTGCGGCGAAAAAGGTTTCATAGAGCACGCGGCGGCGCTTGAGGGCGCGCAGGGGCGCCGAGGTGCGCTCGAAATAGCCCTCGGTGAACAAATCGAGGGCACGCGGGTCGAGGCATAGTTTGCAGGTGCCGTGGCGGGCGCCGGCGAGCAGGAGCGCTTCGCTGCCGTCGGCGGGCAGGGTGATTTCCACCTGGTAGTGGGTCAGCGGAGTCGGCGGCGGAACCTCTGCATCACCGGCGACTTGCAGTAGGCATTCGGCGAGGGGCGAGTTGTCCGCCTCGGAGAGAAATTCCAGGCCGAGAAAATTCTCCCAGGCGATGCGGTAGCCCTCCGGCGCGGCCAAGCGGTCGGCGACGCCGAGCAGTTCGGGCCACAGGGACCAGGTTTCGGGACGCTTGACGCGCACGAGTCGGCCCTGCTCGACGTCGGCCACCCAGGAGCTCAACCACAACAGCTGGTCTCCCAGGGGGCTGCCGTCATCGAGTATCCGCGCGATGTGCAGACCATCCTGGCGGGCATCCAGGCGCAGCAGACCCCGGCGGGTCTCGGGCGACTCGATGCGCAGCGCTCTGAGCCCGCCCTGATCGTCGCGCACCTGAACCGGCCATTCCATGTGCCCCTGGTCGAGCAGGGCGCAGACCACCGCCTCGGGATGCACGCGGGAGAGCCAGGGCGAATCGAGCAGCGGTTGCAGGGGCGCGGGAACCCCGCGCGTGTACTGCGGAAGGGCGTTGCCGTTGCGCGCGACCTCGAAGGAGACCATGCCGAAGCGCGGGTTGAGCACCACGGAAAAATCCGTCTTCGCCGGTTTGGCCGGGGCTTTCTTGCGCGGGATCGGGTGAAGCCTGGCGCGGGTCTCGGCCGGAGCGAGCAGGGCGGCGCGGATGTTTTCCATCTGGCGCGCATCGGCGTTCCAGCCGCTGACGGTCTGGGGAGCGAGGGCTTTCTTGAGGGTGAGCAGGACGGCCAGGCGGTGCGCGCAGGCGTGTGCCCCGGCGGAGCCGCATTCGCACTGAGCGTCGATGCGCCCCTCCTTGAGTTCCAGGGTCACTTCCCGCACCCGTCCATCGACCACGTCGACGCTGAGTTGCGAGCGTTCGCGCGCCCAAGCGGGGGGCCGCACGGCGTGAACCTGGCACAGGCGCAGGGCGGCGATCAACTGCTCTTTTCCGCCCAGGGTGTAGAGCCGGCCGACGGGCAACTCGCGCAGGGCGCTGACCAGGGGAGCTTCAGCTGAAGGTAGGTTGTTGGTCATGGGACAATCTGCGTCAGGGAGTGGGCTGGGATCGAAGACCGACCAAAATAACACCGATTCGTCCTCGATCCAAGGGCGTTTTTGCTCTCCGGGCAATGATTTCGCGCAACGCTTTGCCCGGGATTTTGTGCTATAGTCCGGCAGGTTGAATGTTTCCAACTCAGGAGGATATTTATGTTGTCCACGAAAAGATTTTCCCGCATGTTGATGGTCGCCGTCATGGGCGGCGTCCTGGTGCTCGCGGCGGGTTGCGCCACGGTGGGGCGCGATTTTTCCACCAGCGGCGTGGCCGCCATTCGCATTGGCGAGACGACCAAGACCGATGCCCGCGCCCTGTTCGGCAATCCCTGGCGCACCGGCGTCGAGGACGGCCGCGAAACCTGGACCTACGGCCACTATCGCTATTCCCTGTTCAGCCCCGCCCAGACCCGCGACCTGGTGCTGCGCTTCGACAAGGAAGGGCGGGTGGCGTCCTACACCTTCAACTCCACCCACCCGGAAGATGCCCGCCGCTAGCGCCGGACCGGGGAGGCCGGCGTGACACGGATCTCCGGCGCTTCGCCGCTGCCACCCAAGGTCGCGAGATACCTGAAAACGCGCGCCATTGGCGGACCCTGGAGCCTGGAGGGAACACAACGGCGCGATTTTCGGGGGGCCGTGGTGATCCCCGCCCTGGCCGAGGAGGAGGCGCTGCCCGCGACCCTGGGCGCCCTGGCGGCAAATCCGACGGCGGATCTGGCGGACTTTCTGGTGCTGGTGGTGGTCAATCACCGCCGCGACGCGTGCGCCGAGCCGCGGGAAGAAAATCGCCGGGTTCTCCATCGCCTGGCGACCGGTGCCGCCGCCTGGAGCGGACTCAACCTGGCCTGGGTCGACGCCGCCTCACTGGGGCGCGAGCTGTCGGAGGGCGAGGGGGTGGGGCTGGCGCGCAAGATCGGTTTCGATCTGGTCTTGGCGCATCTCGACTGGAGCGCCGCTCCGATCCTTGTGTCCCTTGACGCCGACACCCTGGTGCAGCCCGATTATCTGCCCGCCCTGCGCGTGCATTTTCGCACCGCCCAAGCCGGCGGCGCGGTGCTCGCCTTCCAGCATCGGCCGGCGGCCACCCCCGCGGCCGAACAGGCCATCCAGCTCTACGAACTCTATCTGCGTCATTATGTTTTGGGTTTGCGCCTGGCCGGTTCGCCCTACGCCTATCACAGCATCGGCAGCGCCCTGGCCTGCCGCGCCGAGGCTTACGTCGCCGCCGGCGGCATGAACCGACGCCGGGCGGGCGAGGATTTCTACTTCCTGCAGCAATTGGCCAAGACCTGCGGCCTGGCCCAGGTGCGTGGCACCCTGGTGCATCCCTCGCCGCGGATATCCAACCGCACCCCCTTCGGCACCGGACCCTCGGTGGCGGCTTTGCAGGCCGGCGCAAGCGGCAACGTGCGTTTTTACGGATTGGGCGCCTTTGAGGTGCTGCGCCAGTGGCTGGAGTTCGTCAGGCTCGGTGCCGCGTCGGATCAAAGCGCCTCAGGGATGCTTGCCGCAGCGGCCGCCATCTCTGCCCACCTCGGCGATTTTTTGCGGCAAAGCAATTTCGCCCCAGCCTGGGACGGCCTGCGTCGCCAGCATGCGGGAGCGCCGGAACGGCTGGAGCACGCCTTTCGTGAATGGTTCGATGGGCTCAAAACCCGTCGCCTGTTGTTCGCCCTCTGCGAGGGGGCGGGGCTCTGGGGCCGGGCGGATGAGATCCTGCCGCCGTTGTTGGCCCGCGCCGGACTGGATAGTTGTGGAAGTATTGGCACTTATCTTGCTCTTCTAAGGGGGGTTCAGAATTTTCCCCCCTCGCTTGAGACCAAGGAGGTTGCCCATGTTCGGCAAGGGATCGCAGACGGCGCTGGACTGGCCCACGACGGATCGACGCAGAGCGTTGCGCAAGCCCCTCATGGTGCTGCGTGCCCGCCTGGATGACGGCGCCAAGGTGTTTTTCGGCTACGCCAAGAACCTCAGCACCAGCGGGATCTTCATCGCGACCGTCAACCCCCGCGGCATGGGCGAGCAGTTCGATCTGGAGCTGACCCTTCCCGCGCCATCCGGCCTGCGGATCGCCTGTCGCTGCGAGGTGGCGTGGCAGCGACCCTACAGCGCCCGCTCCGATCTCGATCCCGGCATGGGGCTGCGCTTTCTCGCTCTGCCCGAGGAACTCGCGGCGGCGCTGGCCGCCTGGGTTGAAGGCGAGGATCCGCCAAAAGATTGACTTTGTCTTTCCCCTGGCCGTCAAAAACTATCGCCGTCGGCGGATTTCCGTTTTTTTGAAAAGGTGATAAAATCAGTCATGAATCTTGGGTTGCCGGACACGGCGCCTTGAATTTGACCTGAGGAGGTTACGTCATGATCCACAACGTGTGTTCGCGCAACGAACGTATCGCCAGGACCCTCATCGGCCTCTTCCTGCTCGGTCTGCTTTTTCTGCTGCCCAATCCCGTCGGCTGGCTGGGCTTCTTCGGCGTGGTGCTGATCGCCACGGCGGTGCTGCGCTACTGCCCCATCAGCCACATGCTCGGCATGGACAGCTGCCGAATGAAAGACGCCCATAGCTGAAAACCTGGTTTTTCACAACGACAAAGGCGGCGCCCCGTTCTCGGGTGCGCCGCCTTTGTCGTTTCTTCCGAGAGTCTCGTCCTTACACCGCCTGTTCCATGCTCCATACCCCGCAGGGACAGATGCCTGCGCAGATGCCGCAGCCGATGCAGACGTGGTCGTCGGAGACGTACTCGAAACGGCCGTTGTCCATTTCCACGCGGCGGATGGCACCCTCGGGGCAGGCTTCCAGGCACATGGAGCAGTCGCGGCAGGTGCCGCACGACAGGCAGCGGTTGGTTTCGCTCTTGGCGTCGATGACGCAGAAGCGGCCGCGGTTCTGCGGACGGAACAGCTCTTTGCTCAGGCATTCCTGGGGCACGATCTCGGGCTTTTTCTTGGCAACCAGGGGTTCGCCGCGCAGGTAGGTGTCGATGAATTCGGCGGCTTCGAGGCCGTGACCGATGGCGTGGGTGAGTAGGCCCGGGCGGATGGTGTCGCCGATGGCGAATACGCCCGGGGCGCGCGTGACCTGCCGGCAGTCGTCCACCTCCATCATGCCCTTGATGCTCAGCCATTCGCGCGGCACATAAGAGAGATCGGGACGCTCGCCGATGGCGATGATCACCGTGTCGGCCTCGATGAGGCGGCCGTCCTTGCCGTGGACACCTTTTTCGTCGATGCGGTCGGTGAAAAACGGCCAGAGGATCTCGCCGCCCAGGGCTTCGACATGCGCGATTTCCTTCTGGTAGGCGGCGGGGCGTTGGATGTCGATGGCGGTGACCTTCTTGGCGCCCATGGCGTAGGCGCCCAGGCAGGTGTCCATGCCGGCGTTGCCGGCGCCGAGCACCACCACGCGCTCGCCCACCGGGGGGCGCTCGCCGGCGTTGATGGCCTTGAGGAAGTCGATGCCCTTGACCAGGCGCTCGTGGCCGGGGAAGGGAATCACCACCGGGCTGTGGGCGCCGCTGGCGATGACCACCGCGTCGTGCTCGGCGCGCAGCTTGGCGAACAGCTCCTGGTCGACCTTGGTGCCGGCGTGCACCGCGACGCCCAGATTCTTGATGCGCGCGATCTCATTGTCGAGCACTTCGGCGGGCAGGCGCTCCGTGGGGATGACCTGGCGTAGCTTGCCGCCGACTTCCTTGTCGGCTTCGTAGACGCTGACCGCGTGGCCGCGCAGGCGCAACTGCCAGGCGGTGGAGAGGCCGCCGGGACCGCCGCCGACCACGGCCACCTTCTTGCCGCTTTCGGGCGCGGGCAGGGGTGCGGCGGCGTCGCGGGAGAGGCGCCCGAGTTCCTTCATGGCCACCGGCTTGTCGATATACTGGCGAGTACAGGCGTCCATGCACAGATTGGGGCAGACCTCGCCGCACACCGAGGCGGGGAAGGGCGAGTAGCGCAGCACCAGTTCCAGGGCCTCTTGCACCTTGCCCTGGCGCAGCAGCTTGATGCGTTCCTGGGTGGGGATGGAGGTCGGGCAGCTCGACTCGCAGGGCGCGGCGTAGCGCTTGTCTTGCCAGTGGGGGATTTTCAGGCGATCCGCCCCGGCATTGACCAGCCCGGCGACATGCTCGTAATCGTCCGTCACCACGTCGCCGAAAATGCCCTCCGGCACCCATTCCCGCAGGCGGAACTCGCGCATGGTGAGGTGCTGCACGCGGCTGCGCTCCTCGTAGGTCTTGGCGAGGATCTTGTGCCATTGGCCGAGGTCGCTCAGTTCCTCGAACAGTTCCGGGCGGTCGATCTTGTCGAGATAGACGGGCAGGCCGGCGAGAAGAAATTCGCGGTCGGCCTCGTCGAGGTCAAGCAGCCACACCTCGTCGGAGAGGCCCCGGACCGGGCCGCGCACGTAGATGGTGCCGCCGACCATGCCCATGCAGCTGCGGTCGCCGAGGACCGAATCAAAGCCCTCGCAATCCACGCCGCAGACCACGGCGATCCCGCCGCCCATGAATTCAAAGGAAAAGGAACCGGTGTTCTTGAGCACCCAGAACTGCGGCGGCTCGTAGGCCGGGTCGTGCTTCATCAGCGAGCCCGAGCGGGTGCCGACGCGCCCGGCGACGTAGATGCGGCCGGCCGCGGCGCAATGGGCGGTGGTGTCGCCGCCGTCGCCGAGAATGGTGAGGGTGGCGCCGGCGTTGAGCCAGCCGGCATCGGCGGGCGCCGAGCCCTCGACGACGATCTCCGTGCCGTCAAGGCCGAAGGAGCCGACGCGCTGGCCGGGATTTTTCACGCGAAAGCGCAGGGGCTCGCCGTTTTGTGTCCACAGGGGGCCGCCGATGTTGTGATGGCCCGAGGACAGCACCTCGAACTCGGTTTCGCCGGCCTCCAGCGCGGCATAGATCTGCTGCAGCAGTTGCTGGGTGGAAACGCGCTGCTGGTTGTCGTTGAAGGCGGATATCTGTGCAGGCATGGCTCTCTCCTGTCAGGTGTAAGGGCTTAACACACGTACTGGATCTGCAAGCGCTCGGCGACCGCCTTGTCTGTCGACACCAGGGCGTCGGAGCGGCCCACGGGCAGCGACGAGTTGCCGATGGGCGCCATGAGTTTCTTCAACTCCTGATCCATGGCCAGGAAATAGTTGACGATATTTTGCGCCACCTTTTCCGGGTCGAGGCGATGGGCGAGGGCCGCTTCCTGGGTGGTGATGCCCGCCGGGCACAGGCCGGTGTTGCAGGCGTTGCAGCGCCCCATGTCGTTGCCCACGCAGCCGGCCATCTGCAGAATCAGCTTGCCGGTGAACACGCCGTTGGCGCCCAGGCAGATCATCTTGAAGGCATCGGCCGCCAGATCGCCGGTCTTGCCCAGGCCGCCCGCCGCCCACAGGGGGATCTGGCCCTGGCGCCCTTGGGTGGTGGCCGCCAGGTAGCAGTCGCGCAGCTTGCTGACGATGGGATGCCCGGTGTGGTCGAGGCTCACCTCGTGGGCCGCGCCGGTGCCGCCGTCGATGCCGTCGAGGAAAAAGCCGCCGACGATGTTGTAGGGGTCGCGCACCAGGTTGTTGAACACCGAGACGCTGGTCGCCGAGGCCGCCACCTTGATGGCCACCGGCACGCGGAACTTGAAGGCGGCGTTGAAGGAGAGAAACATCTTCTGCACGCTCTCCTCGATGGAATACAGGCCCTGATGGTTGGGCGGCGAGAGCAGGTCGGCCTTGGGCACGCCGCGAATCGCCTGGATGTGCGCGGCCACCTTCTGCGCCTGGAGCAGGCCGCCGTCACCGGGCTTGGCGCCCTGGCCGATCTTGATCAGCACCCCTGCCGGATCCTCGATCATCTCGGGCATGGCCTTGACGATGCGGTTCCAGCCGAAGTGCCCCGAGGCGATCTGCAGGATCATGTACTTGAGAAAGCGGCTCTTGAGCAGGCGCACCGGCACGCCGCCCTCGCCCGAGCACATGCGTACCGGCAGGCCGCACTGCTCGTTGAGATAGGCGGTGGCCATGGCCACCCCTTCCCACATGCGCCAGGACAGGGCGCCGATGGACATGTCGCCGATGATCACCGGATAAATCCATTGCACCGGCGGTGCCTGGCCGTCCTTCTGCAAGCGGCCGTCGGCGCCGACCTTGAAGGGCAGCTTGCCCGGCGGCAGGATGCGGCCGAAGGGCGCGAGCATGTCGAAAGTGTGGCGCTGGGCATCAAGCGAGGGGTCGGTCATCTGCGAGATGCGCCCGATGCGCAGCTTGTCGAGGGTGCGGGTGGTGGCCTCAAGGTTTTTGCGCCCGCCGCGCTTGATGGAGTCGCCCGCCAGGCAGCGGGTAACGATGGGGTGGCGGGTGTCGAGATTGCGCACCGGGCCGATGGCGTCGTTGGGGCAAACCTTTTCGCAGATGCCGCAGCCGCGGCAGTAGTTCCTGATGGACTTGACCTGGCGGATCACCGGCACCGCCGAGTAGCGGCTTTTCGGCTCGGGGTACTCGCTCTCCGACCACACCAGGCGGCGCCGCTCGACCTTGGGCGCGATGGCGCGAAAGGAGCAGGCCGCCGTGCAGGAGCCGCACAGGGTGCAGCGGCTTGCGTCATAGCGGATCTTCCACGGCAGGTCGTTGGCCGTGACGTCGTGAATTTTCATTGTTTCCATCGCTGCACCTCCAGATCCTGGCCGATCATCACGATCTCGCGCTCGTTGGGGTAGATGTCCTCCTGCCAGTTGCGCTCGGGCAGGATTTCGTTGATGCCGCACACCTCCGAGGAGATCACCACCATCTTCTCCGAACGGCCCACCACCACGGGGCGCAGCTTCTTGGCGTCGCAGCAGGTGAACAGGGTGTTGTCGGGCAGCACGCCGATGATGGTGTTGGGGCCGTTGATCTCCAGATGCGTCAGGGACTGGCGGATGGCCAGCAGTTCGTCGCGATCCGTGCGGCGCTCCACCTCCTCGAAGGGCAGGGGCGTGATCACGTGCTTGTAGTAGGGCAGCGGCCAGCCGAGTTCGCGATGCACATAGTGCAGGGTGTAGAGAAAGCACTGGCTGTCTGATTCGAAGCCGATGTAGCCGCGATGCAGCTTGCGCTGGAATTCCTTGTTCTTGAGGTAGAAGGTGTTCTCGCCGTTGGCCAGCGCCGTGTAGCCCTGCAGGAAAAAGGGATGGGCGGCGTAGCGCACGATGTCGTAGTTGGTGTTCTGCCGGCATTGGGCGGTAATCACCTTGGCGGTGAAATGATCGTCGGGCTGCCAGAGGTTGAAATAGGTGCCGATGTCGCGCGGGTCGCCGATTTCCTTGAGGGTCACCACGTCGGGCCAGAAGGAGTAGACATAGCCCTGATCGCCCTCCTCCAGGGCAAAGCGCAGTTGCAGACGCATGTCGAGGAGCAGGTCTTCCTTTTCCTTCTGCGTCGCGTTGCGGTAGTTCTTGGGGTAGTTGAAGGTCTCGAAGACGTAGTTGGGCATGGCGTTGATATCCAGCCCGGGGCGGTGAAAGGTCTCCGGCACCCATTGCAGCACGCGGCTGAAGCCCGCCTCGTGCAAAATGTCCTCGGCCAGCTTGAGGCCCTCGTCGGTGCAGGCCAGGGACAGGGTGGGCAGGTGCTTGTAGTTTTTGAAGATGCCGCCGAGGTCGTGCATGACCATGGCGAAGCCCGAATTGTCATGGCCTTTCTGCTGGGACTGCATGAGCAGCAGGGCCTGGCTGGGATGAACGTAGTCGCTACTTTTGATGGCGCCGATGCGACACATGTGATGACACCTCCATGGCGTGAATGGGGTGGTGCGGGAGCATTGGGTGCGAATTGCTCAAATCAAGGATGTCGGCGACATAATAGCAAATTAA
>NZ_JAUVWH010000190.1 GCF_030604225.1 Geoalkalibacter sp. | reverse complement strand
GGCTGTGGGTGCCCATGTCCACCAGCAGGGTGCCGGGATCCAGCCCTTGCAGGAAGCTGCGATCTCCGGAGAACATCGCCTCGGTCTCCTCCTTTTCGGGGAGGATGATGATGACCATGTCCTTTTTACTCGCCGCCTCCAGGGGCGTCTTGGCTCCCTTGGCGCCCATGCGGACCAGATCCGCGACGGCGTCGGCCTGGCGATCGTATACCGTTAGATTGTAGTTGCCTTTGAGCAGGTTGATCGCCATGTGGCGGCCAACCGTACCCAGCCCCAGAAAACCGATCTCCTTGAGCATGAGAACCTCCCCCAAGATGTGATGAGACAAAACAATCTTATGCTATACCCGCCGCGCCGGAAAAACAACACGGAATAATGGAAAAGGGCAGAGAGGTTTTCCGGATTACTTGGCCTTTTTTTCCTGGCGCTTGCGCTCGTTGGCATCGAGGTACTTTTTCCGCAGGCGGATGGACTTGGGGGTGATTTCCACCAGCTCGTCCTCGTCGATGAATTCCAGCGCCTGCTCCAGGCTGAAAATACGCGGCGGCGTCAGGCGAATGGCGTCGTCGCTGCCCGAGGCGCGAACGTTGGTGAGTTTCTTGCCCTTGCAGGGGTTGACCACCATATCGTCTTCCTTGGCATTCTGTCCGATGACCATACCCTCGTAGACCTCGATGCCCGGCCCAATGAACAGAATCCCGCGCTCCTGCAGGTTGAACAGGGCGTAGCCGGCGCTTTCCCCATGTTCCATGGCGATGAGCACGCCGTTCTTGCGTCCCTGGATATGTCCCTTGAAGGGTGCGTAATCATGAAAGGTGTGGGTCATGACGCCGGTGCCGCGCGTGTCGGTGAGAAATTCGGTACGAAAGCCGATCAGCCCGCGGGAGGGTACGATGAACTCCATGCGATTGAGGCCGTCCATGGGCTGCATGGAAACCATCTCGGCCTTGCGCACGCCAAGCTTTTCGATCACCGTGCCCTGGAACTCCTCGGGCACATCGATCACCAGGTATTCGGTGGGTTCGCACACCTGACCATTGATTTCACGCAGGATGACCTCGGGCTTGGACACCGCCAGTTCGAATCCCTCGCGACGCATGTTCTCGATGAGAATGGACAGATGCAGTTCGCCGCGCCCGGAGACCTTGAAGGTGTCCGTGTTGTCCGTATCCTGCACGCGCAGCGACACATTGGTGCGCAATTCGCGCTGCAGGCGCTCGCGGATCTGCCGCGAAGTGAGAAACTTGCCTTCGCGACCGGCGAAAGGCGAGGAATTGACCATGAAGTTCATGGCAATGGTCGGTTCATCGATGGAAACATAGGGCAGGGCATGGGGATCATCAAGGCTGGCGAAGGTTTCGCCGATGCCGACTTCCTCGAAACCGGCCAGGGTGACGATGTCGCCGGCGGAGGCGTCGCTGATCTCGACCTGGCGCAGTCCTTCGTAGCCGAGCAGTTTGGAAATGCGTCCACGCACGATTTCGCCGCCGCGTTTGACCAGGGCGATGCTTTCACCGGCCCTGACGCTCCCATTGAAGATCTTGCCGGTGGCGATGCGGCCGATGTAGTCGTTATAATCAATATGCGTGACCAGCATCTGGAAGGGCCGGTCGGGATTGACCTCGGGCGGTGCCACGCGCTCGCGAATCATCTGGAACAGGGGCTCCAGGTTGGCGGATTCATCCTTGAGGTCGCGCTTGGCGATGCCCTGCTTGGCGCTGGCGAAAACGATGGGAAAGTCGAGCTGTTCCTCGCTGGCGTTGAGTTCGCAGAACAGGTCGAAAACCATGTCCACCACCTTTTCCGCGCGGGCGCCGGGGCGGTCGATCTTGTTGATGACGACGATGGGCTTGAGGCCGAGGTCCAGGGATTTCTTGAGCACGAAGCGGGTCTGGGGCATGGGGCCGTCACAGGCGTCGACCAGCAGCAGCACCGAGTCGACCATCTTGAGCACCCGCTCGACTTCGCCGCCGAAGTCGGCATGACCGGGGGTGTCGACGATGTTGATCTTGAGGTCGCCGTGGCGGATGGAGAGGTTCTTGGCGAGAATGGTGATGCCGCGTTCCTTCTCGATGTCGTTGCTGTCCATGACGCGTTCGGTGATGACCTGATTTTCGCGAAAGACGCCTGACTGCTTGAGCATGGCGTCGACCAGGGTGGTCTTGCCGTGGTCGACGTGAGCGATAATGGCGATGTTGCGGATGTGCTGGGGCATTTAGGATCTCCTCGAATCTTTCAGCTGGCGGATTGGCAAAACCTTTCAAGTTTAGTGAGGTTGCCGGAAAAAGCCAAATAGAATTTTTGTGTTGGTCGGCATCTCTTGCCAAAGGGTCAGATTTATTTAAAATTTCCGTGTAGGTCGTGGATTGAATTTTCCCAGGAGGAAAGGAACTATCGCTATGAAGGTGAAAAAATACGCCCTTACAAGGTTTTCTGCGGTGTTGCTCACTTTGCTTTGGCTGGCCGGTTGTGCCGTCAATCCGGTGACCGGGCGCTCGGAGCTGGCTCTCATGCAGATTTCCGAGGCGGAGGAAATTTCCATCGGCCAGAAAACCTTTCCCCAGGTTCTCCAGCAAATGGGCGGCGACTATCCTGATCCGGTCCTGCGCGCTTATGTTGAGCAGGTCGGGCAGCGCGTCGCCCGCTACAGTCACCGGCCGGACCTGCCTTATCAGTTCGCGGTGATTAATGACTCAACGCCCAATGCCTTCGCCCTGCCGGGTGGTCCCATCGCCATCACGCGAGGATTGCTGGTGGTCATGGAAAATGAAGCGCAGCTCGCCTCGGTTCTCGGGCACGAGGTCGGTCACGTCACCGCCCGCCACTCGGTGGCCGGCATGCAGCGCGGCGCCCTGCTCAATGTCGGACTGGCGGTGATTTCCGGGGTGGCCGGCGATGCCGCCTACGGTCCGCTGGCACAGCAGGCCGGACAATTGGCGGCGACGCTCATCGATAACACTTACAGCCGCGAACAGGAACGCGAGTCCGACCGGCTGGGCATTGACTACATGGTGCGGGCCGGCTATGACCCGCGCGGGGCGGTGCAGCTTCAGGAGTTGTTCTATCGCAAGCTCGAAGGCGGGGCCGAGCCTGGCTGGGTCGGCGGCCTATTCCGGACTCACCCGTTTTCCCGGGAGCGCATGCTGGAAAATCAGGCGTACATCCAGACCACCTATCCCCAGGCTACGGCAGCGGCGGGCTTCACCTTCAATACCCGGGAGTTTCAGCAGGCGACAGCGTCCCTGCGCCAGAAACAGAAAGGCTTCGAGCTCTATGACCAGGGTCGCCAGCTTGAAGCGCGCAATCAGTTGCCCCAGGCCATTGCCGCTTATCAGCAGGCGCTTCAGGCCGCGCCCAACGAATCCCTGATCTATACCCGCCTGGGTTTGGCCTCTCTCAAGGCCGAGGATCTGGTGCCGGCGCGTCGCTACCTGCAAAGAGCGGTTGAGCTCAACGGCAATTACTATGAATCGCGCATGGGTCTGGGCTTCGTTTTGCTGCAACGGGGGGAAAACCCCGCCGCCGTGCGCGAACTCGAACAAAGCATGAAATTGCTGCCGACCTTGCAGGGTGGTTACTTGTTGGCCCAGGGCTATGAAAGAACCGGGGAACGGCAAAAAGCCCTGGCGCTCTACCGAAATGTGGCCGAAGCCGACCGCGGCGGCAAGATCGGACAGGCAGCCGCCGAGCGAGTTCGGGCGCTGGAAGGCCGCTGATGGACCGGCAGCCGTTTCTTGGAAAAAACGAAGTGCTGCGCTGGGAGGCCAAACCGGCGCCGCGCTGCTATACCTTTCGCAACTGGCGTCGCTCGGTTCTGGGTTTGCTGCTGTTGCTGCTCGGCGTTTACATGGAGATGGT
>NZ_JAUVWH010000121.1 GCF_030604225.1 Geoalkalibacter sp. | reverse complement strand
TGTGGCAGGCCTCCTCGATCACCAGGCTGCCCGTCACCTCGCGCTGGTGCAGCGCCAACCATTCCTGCATCTGGAAGAGTTCGTCCTCGCCGCCGGCCTTGCAGGCCGTGGCGCAGGCGCCGCAGCCGACCAGGAACAGCTTGTGCTTGCCGTCGAGATGACGCAGCAGGTCGCGTTTGTCCTTTTGTCGGCTGATGATCATGCAGGTCTTGCCCCCCAAAAAAATGGAATCGATTCAGCACCCATGCCCGTCTGCACGGCAGGACGCGGCGGTTGAGCGCCGCGGCAAATGCCTGAGCCGCAGGCGAGTTTTTGCCGCAAGCGATGCCGTCGCGTCCTGCCGTGCCTGCTGCACAGCTAAAAAAAACGCCGGCGCGCATGCAGCGGACCGGCGGATTTGTCTCAGCGACGAGCGCGGCGCTGGGCACTTTCCAGAGTGTTCTGCAGAAGCATGGCGATGGTCATGGGGCCGACTCCGCCCGGTACCGGGGTAATGGCACCGGCGCGTTGGGCGGCCGCTTCGTACTCCACGTCGCCCACCAGCTTTTTCTCGCCCACGCGATTGATGCCGACGTCGATGACCACGGCCCCCTCCTTGATCCAGTCGCCCTTGACCATTTCCGGACGGCCGACGGCGGCGATCACCACATCGGCGGCGCGCACCTTGGCGGCCAGATCCCGGGTGCGGGAATGGCACAGGGTCACCGTGGCGTGCTTGGCCAGGCACATGAGCGCCACCGGCTTGCCGACGATGTTGGAACGCCCCACCACCACCACGTCCTTGCCGGTGAGGTCGGCGCCGACGTGCTCGAGCATCTTCATGATGCCGTAGGGGGTACAGGGCTGAAACAGGGGATTGCCGGTAGCCAGGCGCCCGACGTTGTAGGGATGAAAGCCGTCGACATCCTTGAGGGGCGAGATGGCTTCGAGTACCCGGGTTTCATTGATATGGCCGGGCAGGGGCAGCTGCACGAGGATGCCGTCGATGCGTTCATCCCGGTTGAGCTGGTCGATGAGGGCGAGAAGCTGGGCTTCGCTGGTGTCCGCGGAGAGCTTGTGCTCGTCGGAAAAGATGCCCGCTTCGGCGCAGGCCTTTTCCTTCATGCTCACATAAACGCGGCTGGCCGGATCCTCTCCCACCAGCACCACGGCCAGACCGGGCGTCACACCGCTTTTTTTCAGTTCCGCCGTTTCGGCCTTGATCTGTTCGCGAATGCCGGCGGCAATCGCCTTTCCATCGATTATCCGTGCCACGTCGGGCTACCTCCTTGAAATCGTTCAATCCCACCGACGCGCCAGGCTCGACGGCCCGCCGGAAAATGCAACTATACGCAAGCCCCCACGGAATGTAAAGGCGCCGCGACGGCAGGCTCGGCCACAACAAAAAAGGGACGCCTCAGCGTCCCCTTGAAGATGAAATGACTCTCTTTGACTTTATTCGTTGGCGGCCTTGGGACAGCCGCCGCAACCGCCGCCGCTGCTCGCGGCGCAGGCCGCGGGCTGGCCGGCATTGCCGTAGCCCTGCTGATACCAGCCGCCGCCCTTGAGGGAAAAGGCGGTCTGGGAAATCAGCTTGGCGACATCCCCGGCACCGCAGTGCTTGCAGGCTTGCACCGGCGGATCGGAAAATTTCTGCCGGGCCTCGAAAACCTCGCCACAGGCCTTGCACTGATATTCATAGATGGGCATGGGAAAAAACCTCCATTTATTGCTACGGTTCACAAGTCTGCGGGTAATGTAATGTCTCCCCCCGGAATTTGTCAAGGCGGGGGGCGGCAAAAAAATCGCGGGGGAAAATCAAACGCCGCCCAGGGCGTGACGCGCCTCGGCGAGGGACAGGCCGCGCAGCAGCAGGCGCTTGTGGCGGGAGCGTGCCCCACCGAGCAACTCCACCCGCGACTTGGGCAGGCCGCAGAGCTTGGCGAGGAATTCACAACAGAGCTGGTTGGCGGCGCCTTCCACCGGCGGCGAGGTGAGGCGCAGACGCAGTTCCCCGCCTTGCAGTCCGGCTATTTCATTGCGGCAGGCGCGTGGCTGGACATGCACGGCGAGGACGACGCCCTCGGCGGTTTCCGTGAGCACGGGACTCATGGCTCCTCGTCCAAGACCTCGTCCTCGGCCAGCAGATCGGAAAAATCCTCCAAACCCTCGGGATTTTCCAACAGGCCCTCGCTCCGCGGGCCGGGGGGCAGGGTCAGGGTGTCGAGACTGAGCAGGCGCAGGTGGCTTTCAATGAGGCTACGCAGGCCGGTTTCAAAGGCCACCTTCTGGCGCTTGGCCTCCTGGATCTCGCCGATCAACTGAAGGCGGCGTTTTTCCGCCTCGCCGACGATCTGCTCGCCGCGCACTCGGGCATCGGCGATGATGATCTCGGCTTCCTTGCGGGCGTTGGCACGCAGGTCGTCGGTGACCTTCTGGGCGGTCATGAGGGTTTCCTTGAGGGTCGCCTCGCGCTCGCGCATTTCCTCAAGGGTGGCGCGGGTGCGCGACAATTCCTCGCGCACCTCCTGGTACTGGCGATGCACGCGCTCCATCTCCTCGGCGACCAGTTCGAGAAAGCGGTCGACCCCGGATTTGTCATAGCCGAAAAGTTGGGATTTGAACTGGTGCTGCTGGATATCGATAGGCGTGATGGCCATGGAAAGACCCCTGGGTTACATGCCGAAGGCGATGCGATGGATGAGTGTGTTCAACAGGGTCATGACCAGATAAAGACCGAAGATCAGGGCCAGGGGCGAGAGGTCGAGCCCGCCGAACTGCAGCGGCAGCACCCGGCGAATGCGGTTGAGCACCGGGTCGGTGAGATTGTAGAGAAAGCGCACGATGGGATTGTAGGGATCGGGGCTCACCCAGGAAACGATGGCCCGGGCGATGACCACATAAATGTAGAGCTGGATGGCCAGGTTGACGATGCGGGCCGCGGCCACCAACAGGCTAGCAAACATATCCATGATCTCGACCTTTCACAATTTTGCGGAAATTGCTGAAATTAAATAGCTTCTTATACCGGAAGGGCGCCCGGCCTGTCAATCGTCGCGGCGTCTCGCCCAGGCCACTGCACGTTTGACAAAGATGCGGGCCATCGCGTAAAGTGCCCTATTCATAATTCAGCGCACTTTGCGGGTTTTTTCGACCCGCCCCCACAGTCGTGAACCCCAGGGGGAAGATTCGCCATGTTCCGCACCAGCAACCTCAAGGTCAAAGCTCTCACGCCCATAGTCTCGCCCCACGACCTCAAGCAGGTCTTTCCCCTCTCGGAGCGGGGCGCCGCGCATGTCACGGAGTTTCGCAGGCAGATCGTCGACATTCTCTACCACCGCGATCCGCGCCTGATGGTGGTGGTGGGGCCCTGCTCGATCCACGATCCGCGCGCCGCGCTGGATTACGCCGAGCGCCTCGCCCCCCTGCACCGTGAGCTGGCCGGCCAATTGTTCCTGGTGATGCGCGTCTATTTCGAGAAACCGCGCACCACCATCGGCTGGAAGGGGCTGATCAACGATCCCGACCTGAACGGCACCCATCAGATCTCCAAGGGCCTGGGCGTGGCGCGCGGCCTGCTGTGCGCCATTACCGAGCTGGGCCTGCCGGTGGCCGGGGAAATGCTCGACCCCATTACCCCCCACTATCTCGCCGACACCATCAGCTGGGGCGCCATCGGCGCGCGCACCACCGAATCCCAGACCCATCGCGAGATGGCCAGCGGCCTGTCCTTTCCCGTCGGTTTCAAGAACGGCACGGACGGCAACCTGCAGATCGCCATCGACGCCATGGGCGCCGCCCTGCATCCCCACAGCTTTCTCGGCATCAACAACGAGGGACGCAGCGCCATCGTGCAGACCACGGGCAATCCCGACGTGCACATCGTGCTGCGCGGCGGCAACGACAAGCCCAACTATTTTCCCGAGGACATTGTCAAAACCGAGCAGATGCTCGCCAAGGCCGGCCTCAACCAGGCGATCATGGTCGATTGCAGCCACGCCAACAGCTACAAGAACCACGAGCGCCAGGAAGAAGTGCTGGTCAACGTGGTCGGGCAGGTGGTTTCCGGCAACCGTTCCATCTGCGCCCTGATGATCGAGAGCAATCTCGGCGCGAGCAACCAGCCCATGGCCAAGAGCCTCGCCGAGCTCAAGTACGGGGTGTCCATCACCGACAAGTGCGTCGACTGGGAAACCACCGAGCGCATGTTGCGCCACGCCGCGGCGGAACTAAAGAAGCACGGCGGCCGCAAGCTGGTTGAATAACCGGCCGCCCGCGACGTTTGCCCCAGCTCACGCCCGGCCTCGCGCCGGGCGTTTTTCGTTTCAGCGGACCTGTTCCGCAAGGACCCGTTCGGCGAGGGCGGCGCCGATGGCCAGGGATGCCGTGGCCGCCGGCGACGGGGCGTTGAGCACGTGCACCATGCGCGGCGCCGAAAGGATGTGGAAATCATCGATCAGATCCCCCGCCCGGTCGACGGCCTGGGCCCGCACCCCGGCGCCGGGTTCGGCCAGATCCTCCAGGCGCAGCGCCGGCACCAGGCGTTGCAGATCGGCCAGAAACATGCGCGGTCTCAAGGAACGCCGATATTCCTGCACGCCCACCCGCCAAAAGCGCCTCGCCATCCGCCAGAAACCCGGATAAAGCAGCATTTCGCCGACATCGCGCAAGCTGATATTGGCGCGCCGGTAGCCTTCGCGCTTGAGGGCCAGCACCGCGTTGGGGCCGGCCTCGACCCGCCCGTCGATCATGCGCGTCAGGTGCACGCCAAGAAAAGGCATGGCCGGATCGGGCACCGGATAGATGAGGTTGCGCACCAAGGGAGCCGCCGCCGAGCGCAGGCGGAAATATTCCCCGCGAAAGGGAATGATTTTCAGCTCCGGCGCCAGGCCGCACAGCTGCGCCACCCGGTCGCTGAATAAGCCGCCGCAGTTGATGAGAAACCGGGCGCGCACCCGCCCGGCGGGCCCCGCCAGTTCGAAAACGCCGGTGACATCCCGAACCTGGCGGACCTCCCAGGCGGTGCGAATGTCGCCGCCGCCCCGCCGAACAAGAGCGGCCAGGGTTTCGGCCACCTGGACGAAGTCCACGATCCCCGTTTGCGGCACGTAAAGACCGCCCACCCCGACCACCCCGGGTTCATAGGTCCGCAGGTCATCCGCCCCCAGGCGCTTGATGTCCGCCAGTCCGTTGGCCAACCCGCGACGCTCCAACTCATCCAGACGCGGCAGTTCCTCCTCGCGTCCCGCCACCACCAACTTGCCGCACGCCTCGTGCGCCACACCGTGCTCGCGGCAAAAGGCATAGAGCTGCTCGCGGCCCCGGACGCAGTTCAGCGCCTTGAGGGAACCCGGGCGATAATACAGCCCACTGTGGATGACCCCGCTGTTGTGGCCGGTCTGGTGCGCGGCCAGGCGCGCTTCCTTCTCCAGCAGTACCAGGGAGGCATGGCCCCGCGCCACCAAGGTCCATGCCGTCGCCAGGCCGACGATGCCGCCGCCGATGACGGCGAAATCATAAGGATCCTTATCCATCGACTTACCTCGTCGCGCGCCGCGAGAACCCGCACGGCTTCAACGAAAGAAAAATTCCTGGCGAAAAAAACCAATTAATTTTATTTTCAATAAATTCCACACCCTTGGTATTTTCCCCAATCACCCCAAGTTTTTTTCTTTACAAAAATTGGGGACTCAAATAAAATTTAAACAAATTAATTTATTCTTCCGCACGAAAGCACTTCATGGAAAACGCCCTGCTCGTCATCGACGACTCCAAGGTCGGTCGCCAGCATATTCTGGACATCCTTCAGCAGACCTCCCTGTTCCGCCACTACCATGAAGCGGGCGACGGACTGGAAGGTTTCAAGAAGATCCTGGCCCAGCCCGTCGACGTGGTGCTGTGCGACGTGGACATGCCCGGCATCGACGGCTTCAAGTTTCTGGCGATGATCAAGACCCGCGAGGAACTGCGCGATATTCCGGTCATCATGCTGACCGGCAAGGAAAATCGCGAGGACAAGATCCGCGGCTTGGAACTGGGCGCCAGCGATTACGTGACCAAGCCCTTCGATCCGGGCGAACTGGTGGCGCGGGTCAAGGTCCAGCTCAAGATCAAGTCCCTGCAGGACAGCCTCAAGGAAAGCAACCAGTTGCTTCTGGAGTTGTCCAACACCGACCCCCTGACCAAGCTCTCCAATCGCCGCCACCTGATGGACACCCTGGCGCGCGAATTCAAGCGCAGCGATCGCGCCGGGATGCCCTTCGCGCTGATCATGGTGGACATCGATCATTTCAAGAAAATCAACGACACCTTCGGTCACCAGGCCGGCGACGAGGTACTGACCGACATGGCCAGTCTGCTGCGCCGCCATCTGCGCGAATACGACCTGGCGGCGCGCTACGGCGGCGAGGAATTCGCCCTGATACTGCCCGAAACGGAACTCGACCGCGCCCTCCACGTCGCCGAACGGGTGCGCAAGGAAGCCACCCAGCTGCGTTTCGGCGGCGAAATGATCGATCATCGGCTGACCGTGAGCCTCGGCGTGGCCTGCGCCCCCCATCCCCATGTCGGCTCGGTGGATGACCTGATCCGCCTCGCCGACGATGCCCTCTACAAGGCCAAGAACGAAGGACGAAACTGCATCCGCAGCATGGCCGACCTCTGAGAACAACCCTCACTCAACGCGCCGAAATCCAGAGATCCGCGTAGCAGGCCGCGGCTGTCTGCCCGGTGTTGTCCGTATCGGTCATCAGGGCAATGGCGCCGACCAGCGGCGGTTCCTCGCCGAAAATCCTGCGATAATCCTCCAGCACGTTGCGCCGCTCGCTCTGCCAGGTACCGACCTGGGCATCCCCGCTTTGCACCGCCAGCATCACCGCGCCGGAGAAAAAGGGATTGGGCACGAATTCGCCCTGGGGCAGACGATTGGCCCAGATGTAGTTGATGGAGCGGGTGCGCAACGGCAGCCAATGGGGGAAGATCACATAGACGCGCGCGGCATAGTCGTCGCCGCTTTTGCGCCGCTCATCGCCGCCGGGAATGATGTTGTCCACCCGCCAGCGCCAGCTCAGATAGGGATAATCCCGCAGGGAATAGGTTTTGGGAAAGATCAGCCCTGAGGCCGCCGCGTGGCTCTCCGCAAGCAGGCAATGTCCCGCGCCGTCGGCCACGACCTGATACTCGGTGCGCCCGCGAAAGGATTTTTCCTCCCACTGGGGGCGCAGCCCCTGGGCAAAATCATCGATCAGAATGCGCTCCGGCTTGTCGGCCAAGGCCGGTCCCGTCAGCAGCACCACGCACAACAGGTTCGCCAGCAGACCCCGGCCCATTCCCGCGCAGCCGCTAGAAGCGTTCCTTGATTTTGTCCCAGGCGCCCTTGAATTCGCCGAGGGCCTTGTCGAGGCCTTCGCGGACCTTATGCCAGGCATCATCGCCCGCCTTGTGCAACTCGGCCAAATGACCGCGCACATCCTCGCGCCGCGCCTTGAGCTCCTCGATCTGCCTTTCCAGCTTGAGCTGCATTTCCGCTCCGGCCTTCTTGGCGCGCGCCTTGAGCACATCGATCTGCGCATCCCACTCTTCGATCTGGGCTTCGATTTTCTTGCGGTAGGCGTCTTTCTTTTCGTTGGTTTCCATGGCCACTCCCGGGCAGAAGGTTTGCGTTACTGCCAAGGTATCGCAATCCCTGCGAATTGCAAGGCTCCCCGGTCAGGCCCAAGGATCATGGGGACGGCGGCTTTCGCCTTCGTTGGTGACGCGCACCGGACTGACGCCCGCCACCGGACAGCGGGTTTCGCAGATGCCGCAACCGATGCAGCGATTACGCACCACCCGCGGCAGCTTGATCAGCCGCTCCTCCTCGCCCACCCGCACGGGACGCACATCAAAGACGATGGCCTTCTCGCCCGTGGGGCAGTGTTCCTCGCACACCAGGCACTCCTCACCTCGGGCAAAGGGAATGCAGCGATTCTGGTCGAAGTAGGCGATGCCGATCACCGTCTTGTGCTTTTCCTCGAGGCTCAGCCGACGGATGGCGCCGGTGGGGCAGACCTGGCCGCAGAGGGTGCAATTGTACTCGCAGTAGCCGATGCGCGGCACCAGCACCGGCGTCCACAGGCCCAAGGGACCAGCATCGAGGAGCGCGGGATGCAGAGCGCCGCCGATGCACACCTTCATGCACTCGCCGCAGCGGATGCAGCGCCGCTGAAATTCACTTTCCTCAACCGCGCCCGGCGGCCGCAGCAGGTAGGAATGCCGCTGCCAGACCGCCGGTGTTCCCCCCGCCACGGGCGCCAGGACCAGCCCGGCGGTCAGGGAGGTCAGCACGCCGCGTCTTGACAGATCAACCCCCTGGCCGATTTTGGGCGAACCGAACCGCCGGCGCACCCGCCCCTGGGGACAGAACCCCTCGCAGTCCATGCACAGCAGGCATTCGCCGCCGCGATGACCGCGCCCCGCCACCGCGCCACCGCGACATTCGCGCAGACAGGCGCTGCAATCGGCACAGGGCGCCTCGGGCTCGCGGCGCAGCAGGGCGTGGCGGGCGCACAAACCCAGCAGGGCGCCCAGGGGACAGAGATTCTTGCACCAGAAACGCCGCTCGACTTTTTCCAGGGCAACGATGGCGAAAAACACCGCCAGGGTGAACACCGCCAGGGTGAAGGCCGGCGGATGAAAAGCCAGCAGATAGCTGTCGAAAAAGGGATAGACGGCATCGGCCAGGGGCGAGAGGACCGGCAGCTGCCGGTGATAAAACCACTCGAAGGCGTGGTTGGCCGTCAGGTTCCAGGCCGGGTAGAGACTCAGGGTGAGGGTGCGCAGGAAAATGGCGAGGGGATCGAACAGGCCGATGAGTTGCAGGCCCAGCAGCCCCGCGACCACCAGCAGGATGAGAAGATAATACTTGCAGCGTCGCCAGCCGGGCGCCGGCGTCTTCAAACCCCGCCCGACCAGTTTACCGAGACCGTCCAGGGTGGTGCCCAGGGGGCAGATCCAGCCACAGAAAAAGCGTCCCAGCACCAGGGTCAGCAGCAGCAGGAGCAGCGCCGGCCACAACAGGGCCCAACCAAAGGCGCCGGGCGCCAGGGCGTCGGCCAGAGCCGCCAGGGGATCGATGCGAAACAGCAGGCTGACGGGATAGACAAGGACGTCGGCGCCGCGATACTCGGTGAGCAGGAAAAGCAGGAGAAAAACGCCCAGGCAGAGCAGCTGAACGGCAATGCGCAGATGGCGAAGGCGCACGCTCAGACCCGTTGGATGCGCGCCGGATCGAGGGTCCCCAGGCCGCGCCGCGCCGCTTCGATGATCATCTCGATGTCCGTGGGCTTATGCCCGAACAGGCCACAGGCTTCGGCATCGGCGGCGACGATATCCGCCGAGGCGATGAGGGTATCGGTCTGCCGCACGTCCTCCAGGCGCCCACCCTGCGGGCCGTTGGCCACCAGGATGCGCACCGCGTCGATGAGGGTCAGGTCGGAATGCACCACGGTATTGATGTCGGCGAGTGACTCGGAGAGCCGCCGGTGCAGCACCCCGCGGTTGCCGCCGATCAC
>NZ_JAUVWH010000114.1 GCF_030604225.1 Geoalkalibacter sp. | reverse complement strand
TCTCCACCATGACGATGGCGTCGTCGATGACCAGGCCCACCGCCAGCACCAGGGCGAGCATGCTCATGTTGTTCATGGTAAAGCCCATGGCATGCATGCAGGCGAAGGTGGCGATGATGGAGCTGGGAATGGCCACGGCGCTGATGAGGGTGGTGCGGATGTTCTGTAGGAACAGCAGGATCACCAGCGCCGCCGCCAGCCCGCCGAGCACCAGCTGGAACTTGATCTCGTCGATGGACTGCTCGATGAAGCGCGTGGTGTCGGTGGCCACGTGGATGGCCATGCCCTCGGGCAGGCCGGCGCGGATGTCGGGCAGCAGGGCGCGCACCTGGCGGGCGATGGCCACCTCGTTGGCGCCCGAGCGCGGCGTGATGCCCAGGGCCGCGGTTCGCTCCACGCCGGCGCGGTTGGTGAAGCGTCCCGCCGGGCGCTCCTCGGTGCGTCCGGCTTCCGCGTAGCCCAGGCGCGCCAGGCGAATGGGGGTGCCGTCGCGGTAGGCGACGATCAGGTCGTTGAAGGCCTCGGCGGTTTCAAATTCACCCACGGTGCGGATGAGGAATTCCTTCTCCGCCGATTCGATCTTGCCGCCGGGGATTTCCACGTGCTGCTGGCGGATGGCGGTGATCACCTCGTCGACGCCGATGCGGTAGGCCGCCAGGCGCTCGCGCATGAGGCGAATGTGGACCTGCTTCTCCCGCGCGCCGCCGAGGCGCACCTCGCCCACGCCGTCGATCTTCTGCAGGATGGGGCGCACCTGCTCGTCGGCCAGGCGCGTCAGATCCTCGATGGCGCGCTGCCCGGTGACCGCCAGCCACATGATGGGCTGGGCGTTGATGTCGAGCTTGTCCACCACCGGCACGTCGGCCTCACTCGGCAGGCGGCGCAGCCGCGCCGAGACCTTATCGCGCACCTCCTGGGCGGCCACGTCGAGATCCTTGTGCAGCTCGAACTCGATGGTGATGCGCGAGCGCCCCTCCATGCTCTGCGAGATGATGTGCTTGATGCCGCTCACCCCGGCGATGGCGTCCTCCAACTGGTCGGTGATCTCGTTGTCGATCTCCTCGGGGCGCGCATTGTCCCAGGTGGTGGTGACGGTCACCATGGGGTAGTCGACGTCGGGAAACAGGGATACGCCGAGGCGCGAGAAGCCGATGAGGCCGAAGATCACCAGGGAGGCGACCAGCATGGTCGCCGTCACCGGGCGGCGGATGGACAGGTCGGAGAGAAACATCGGATTAGTCCCCTGAGGCGCGGGGTGCCGGCTGCTGGGGCGCGACCTTCATGCCGTCGCGGGCGGCGAACTTGCCTTCCAGGATCACCGGCGCGCCGGGGGCCAGCTCGCCCTCCAGAACCTGGACCCACTGGGCGGTGACCCGCCCCAGCCGCACGGAAACGCGGCGCGCCAGGCCGTTTTCCACGGTGTAGACGTAGGTGTCGTCCTCGGTGCGGATCACGCTCTCCCAGGGCACGGTGAGGGCCTGCTCGAACACATCGGTGATGACTTCCACGCGGGCGAACATGCCGGGGCTGAGCAGCCGCTCGGCGTTGTCCACCTGGGCCTTGACCTGAAAGGTGCGGGTGTCGATGTCGACGCGCGGCGCGATGAAGCTGATCCGCCCGGCGAAGACCCGCTCGGGGTAGGGCGCCACGCGCAGGCTGACCTGCTGTTCGCGGAAAATTTTCGGCTTGAGGGCCTCGGGCACCTGAAAGGTGATTTCCAGGGGATCGAGGTCGACGATGCTCACCACCGGGTCGCCGACCCGCAGGTAATCGCCCACCGCCAGGGTGCGCGCCCCGACGACCCCGGCGAAGGGCGCGCGAATGCGGGTGGCGGCCAGGCGCACCTGCTCCTGGGCGAGGTGGGAGCGCACCGCCTCGATCTGGGCGCGGGTCTGGAGGATGTCAGTTTCGAGATTGTCGAATTGCAGCCGGGAAATCAGGTTGCGCTCCAGCAGGGGGCGGTTGCGTTCCAGGGTGCGCTGCTGGTTTTCCAGCCGCGCGTTGAGCTCGACCAGCCGCGCCTCGAGGCCGAGGATGGAGGCCTCGATCTGCTCCGCGTCGAGCCGCACCAGCACCTCGCCGCGCTGCACGGGCAGGCCCTCGCGGAAAGTCATGGCGACCACCCGGCCCTCGCTTTCGGCGCGCAGGGTCACGTCCTGGCTCGCCGTCAGGGTGCCGACCTGCTCCAGGGTCAGTTCCACGCGGCGGGTGCTCGCCTCGCCGAGGATTACCGGCACCGGCGGCGCCTCGCGGCGGGCCTCCTCGGTCTGTTTGTCGCCGCAGGCGTGCAGGAGCGGCAGGCCGAGGAGTATCAGGAGAAGCAGGGCAAGGGTCTTAGTTCGGGACATGAAACCTCTCTTTCAGGGCCGGGTCGTGGGTGATGCCGTGGCGTTCGAGGTTGACGCCCATGGCCCGGTAGAGGCCGGCCAGGCCCTGGTGAAAGTCGACCAGGGCGTTGGTCTTGCGCACGCGCGCCTCGATGACGTTGTCCTGGAAATCGAGAATGCGGAAGCTGTCCGAGAGCCCTTCGCGCAGCCGCTCCATTTCCTGTTCCAGGGTGGTGTCGGCCAGTTGCTGGAAACGCTCGGCCACCCGCACCCGCTCGAAGCTGCGGGCCACGGCGGTGCCGGCGTTGCGGATTTCGGTCTCCATGGCGTTTTCCAGATCCTTGAGCCCAAGGATGGCCTGGCGCTTTTCGTAATCGGCGCGGCGCAAGCGGGCTTCGGCGGCGCGGTTGCCGAGGGGATAGGACAGACGCACGCCGGTGAACCATTCATAGCCGTCGCCGCTGCTCATGCGGTCGACGGAACGCCAGTGGTCGCCCTGATTGGCCGTGGCCGCGTTGCGCGCCTCGCCGGAGAGGCCGTTGACCCCGAGGGTTGCTTCGAGATCGAGGCGCGGCAGCTTCTGGTTGGCGAAAAATTCCAGGTGGATGTCGCGTCCGGCGATTTCGAGCTGCTGGCGGCGCAGGTCGGGACGCGCGTTCAAGGCTGTCGCCAGGGCTTCCTCGGTGGTCGGCCAGTGGGGGCTGGTGGCGGCCAGGGGCTCGGTGGTGAGGTCCGGGGTGAGCCGGGAGGCGCCGCGGCCGAGGACCAGCAGCTCCATGAGCCGCTGCGCGGCGATCTCGGCCTGCTGGCGGGCCGAAACCACCTGCTCGTCGCGGCCGGCCACGGCGGTTTCGGCCTCCTGCACCTCGGTGATGGGGACGATGCCGGCCTCGAAGCGGATGCGGTTGGCTTCGAGCAGTTCTTGCGCCAGTTCCCGCGCTTCGATGCGCAGTTGCAGCACCTCGCGGGCGCGGCTCAGGTCGAGATAGGCCAACTCGACCTGTTCGACCAGGCGCTGGGCCTGGTCGAGGTAGGCGTGGCGGGCCTGCTCCAGGCGAGTGCCGGCAAGGCGCAGATCGGCGGTGTTGACGCGGGGGCCGAAATCGCGCAGCAGCGGTTGGTTGAGGTCGAGAAACAAGAAAGTGCGGTACTCGGGGTCGAGGGTTTCCACCGCCGCGTTGCTGCTTAGGCGCGCGGTTTCCAGGCTCAGGCGCGCATCGAGCCCGCTGTGGAATTCCTTGCCCAGGCCCAGCGCGCCGGCGTGTTCCCGGCGCCGGGCATGATCGTCGCCGACCAGCGCCGAGGCGCTCGGCGTGCGCTGGTAACGGGTGCCGAGGCGGGCTTCGGCGAAGGGATCGAAGCGCGCGTCCTCCACCAGGACATCCTCGGCGCCCATGGGGATGTTGAGCTGCTCGATGCGCAGGTTGAGGTTGCGTTCGAGCCCCCGTGCCAGCGCTTCCCGCAGCGACAGCGGCTGGGGTGGCAGGTCGGCGGCGTCGGCGGGCAAGGAGGTCAGCAGCAACGCGAGCAGGAGAAAAAAACGCATCATGGTCAAAGGCTCCCGCGAGGAAAAGATCCAACAAAAAAGGGACGGATCGGTTTTCCGGCGCCGGAAAACCGATCGTCCCTCAATCTTCCGCCATCCAGGGATCAGTGAGCCAGTATCAATGATCCCCAGGGCTTTCGTCAACAACTACCGCGCTTTTGCGCGGTTCGCTCAGGCATCCGTCTCGTAGTAGGTGTAGCCGCGCAGGCTCGCCGAGAAGCGCTCAAGGATCTCCTGGCGCTCGCGCACGCTGATGGCGCCGCGCCGCACCGCCTGCTCGGCGGTATCGCGGAAACGCTCGAAGATATCCTTGGGATTGTACTGCACGTAGCCGAGCAGATCGGCGATGCTGTCGCCCTCGTTCTCGCGGGTGACGTCGAAGCTGCCGTCCTCGTTGACGCGCACGCTGACCACGTTGGTGTCGCCGAAGAGATTGTGCAGATCGCCCAGGGTCTCCTGGTAGGCCCCGACCAGGAACACGCCCAGGTAATAGTCCTCATCGGGCTTGATCGGATGCAGCGGCAAGGTATTGCGGGTGCCGTGCAGGTCGATGAAATGATCGAGGCGCCCGTCGCTGTCGCAGGTGATGTCGGCGATGATGGCCTCGCGGGTCGGCTTTTCCTCCAGGCGGTGGATGGGCATGATGGGGAACACCTGGTCGATGGCCCAGGCGTCGGGCAGCGACTGGAAGATGCTCATGTTGCCGTAGTAGATATCGGCCAACTGCTCGCGCAGGCCTTCGAGCTCCGGCGGGGTTTCGTCGGCGTCGTCGAGGGACAGCACGATGCGCTGGAAGATTTCGAGCACCAGGTTCTCGGCCAGGGCGCGCGAGCGCAGGGAAATCTGGCCGCGCTTGAACAGCTCACGGATCTCGTCGCGGTAGAAGACCGTGTTGTTGTAGCACTGCTGGATCTTGGTGGGCTTGAAGCGCTGCAGGGTCGCGTAGAGGCTGTGAATGAGGGTGTTTTCTTCCTCGGCGGGCGGTCCCGGCAGGGGCGTGGGCTCGAAGTAGGTGACGTCGAAGATGTTGAACATGAGCAGCGAGTAATAGGCCACCGTGGAGCGGCCCGACTCGGTGACGATGGTCGGATGGGGCACGCCCTGGGCGTCGAGGCTCTGCATGATGACCTCGACCACGTCGGCGCAGTATTCGTCCATGCTGTAGTTCATGGACAGCACGTTGTTCGTCTTGGAGCCGAGATAATCGACGGCCAAACCGCCGCCCAGGTCGAGAAAGCCCATGGGGGCGCCTTCCTGCACCAGGTTGATGTAGTAGCGGCAGGCCTCCATGACCGCCTGGCGGATGTCGCGAATGTTGGGAATCTGCGAACCCAGGTGGCAGTGCAGCAGCTGCAGGCAGTCGAGCAGGTCGTGCTCCTTGAGGGCGTCGACGATCTCGATGAGCTGGCTGGTGGTTAGACCGAAGATGCTGCGGTCGCCGCTGGTCTTGTTCCAGTGGCCGCCGACGGTGGTGGCGAGCTTGGCGCGCATGCCGATCAGCGGGCGGATGCCCAGGGCGCGGCTGCGTTCGAGGATGATGGGCAGCTCGGTGGGCGTCTCGATGACGAACACGCAGCGGTAGCCGAGCTTGCGCGCGCGCAGGCCGAGGTCGATGAACTCGGGATCCTTGTAGCCGTTGCACACGATCAGACTCTCGCCGCCGGACAAGGCGGAGAGGGCGACGATGAGCTCGGCCTTGCTGCCGGCCTCCAGGCCGTGGTTGTAGCGCGCGCCGAAGCGGGCGATCTCCTCGATGACCTGGCGCTGCTGGTTGACCTTGATGGGAAACACGCCCTGGTAGCGGCCCTTGTAGCCCTGTTGGGCGATGGCGTTGCGAAAGGACTCGTTGAGCAGGGCGATCTGACTGTCGAGGAGATTCTCGATGCGCAGCAGCAGCGGCATCTGCAGGCCGCGCTGATTGATGCCGGCGACGATGTCCATCAGGGAAACCCGCACCACGCCCGAGGGGAAATTCACCTTGATCGCCACATGCCCCTGGTCGGTCACGTCGAAATAACCCGCGCTCCAGTCGCGGATGCGGTACAGGCGGGCGGAATCCTCGGGGGTCCAGCTGGGATTGGGTTTGGGATTCATACTACATGTTCTCCTTGGCGGCGGATCAAAAGCGAATCTCCCGAAGGCGACTCGCGCTGTGCCCTATTCACGCGGCGCGCATGCCGCTATCGGGTTGGTGAAGATGAATGTCGCGCTGGGGGAAGGGGATGGAAATGCCTTCCACGTCGAAGCGCTCCTTGATGGTTTTGTTGAGATCGAAGAAGAGGGGCCAGTAATCGGCGGATTTGACCCAGGGCCGAACCGCGAAATCGATGCTGCTTTCGCCCAGTTCCAGGACGCCGATGGTCGGCGCGGGATCCTTGAGCACGCGCTCGTCCTTGTTGAGAATGTCCTCGAGAACGGTTTTGACCTTGTTGAGATCGTCGCTGTAGCTCACGCCGATCACCAGATCGACGCGCCGGGTTTCCTTGGCCGAGAAGTTGGTAATGTTGCCGCTGGTGATCTGGTTATTGGGCACGATGATCTGCTTGTTGTCCGGGGTGCGCATCTTGGTGGTGAAGATTTCAATTTCCTCGACAATGCCCATGGTGCCGCCGGCTTCGACAAAATCGCCCACCTTGAAGGGTTTGAAGATGATCATCAGCACCCCGGCGGCGAAATTGGCCAGGGATCCCTGCAACGCGAGACCGACGGCGAGACCGGCCGCACCGAGAATCGCAATGAAGGAGGTGGTTTGGATGCCCAGTTGATTGAGCGCGGCGATGACCACCATCACCATCAGCAGCGCGTAAACCAGATTCGAGGAAAAGGACACCAGCGTTTCTTCGACCTTGCCGCGGCGAAGTCCTGCGCGCAGGGAATTACGCAGCACGCGTGCCACGATGCGGCCGATGACGAAGATGACAAGGGCCATCAGTGCTTTTAGGCCCCATATCTGCACGATTTCAATGATCTTTTCCGCTGAAAACTCCATTGCGACTCCTTTCCTTTGTGTTGTCGGACAATGTCCGACAGGGTTATCGTCGGTCCGCGGCGGATACGCCCGGATTTGGACGAAACCTTGCCCCTCAGGTGTTCCAGAGCACCACGGCGGCAAAGACGCTGCCGAATTTCTCCACCCGATGCTGCACGGCAAGGGAGCGGATCTCCGAAATTTCCAACCCGCGCATTGTCATGCCCTCTTCGGCCATGCGGCGGACAATCGCCTCGATGTCTTCCTTATGGCCAGAGGCCGAATATTCCATAATCAGGCCGGGGTGGGCCGGGTCGGCGGCATAGGCGACGGCGACCCCGGCGGAGATCACTTCGCCATGCAGGGGCGAGGTGATGGAGGCGAAAGCGGCCGGAACCAGCGCACCGGCGGGCAGTGCGGGTGGCGTCGTGAAACGGCATCCCGGCGGGATGACGGAGCTGATCTTGACCAGGTTGACATGGCCGATGCCCGCGGCAAGAACGGCCGAATCCAGGGAAAGGCGCGGAGTCTGACCTTCGGCGGAGGCGCAGGCAAAAAAATGCGTGCTTGGGACGATATGGATCATGGTCGGCTCCTTCGGGAACAGACTGCGTTTACAACAATAAGTAGAACCAGACTTTCTACGATTTTGCGTGCTGCAAGTCAACAGAAAAGCCCGTATTCGCCCGCACCTCCGATCCCCGGCGCGGGTGCGGGTCAAGCAAGGGCTTGACTTCACAAATGATCGCGGGTTTACTCGGAAAATCTTGAAAAAACCTTTTTCCCCGAAAGGATGCACATGGCTATGCACGCGCAACGGATCGGTTTCATCGGCGGCGGCAACATGGCCGAGGCCTTGCTCAAGGGAATCACCGCCGGTCTTTTTCCCGCCGAAAATACTTGGGTGGCCGAGCCCCGCGCCGAGCAGCGCCTTGCCCTGCGGGAACGTTACGGCGTGCGGGTCGGCGACGACAACGCCGAGGTGGTGCGGCAGTGCGAGGTGCTGGTTCTCGCCATCAAGCCGCAACTGGTGAAGGACGTCCTCGCGCCCCTGGCGGCCGCGTTCGGCGCCGATAAGCTGCTCATCAGCATTCTCGCCGGCGTTTCCACCACCGCCCTCGAAGCGGTGCTGGGCGGCGCGCCGCGCGTGGTGCGCGCCATGCCCAACACCCCGGCGCTGGTCGGCGCCGCCGCCACCGCTCTCTGCGCGGGACGCCATGCCGCGGAGGAGGATCTGCGCCTGAGCGAGGCGCTGTTCGCCAGCCTGGGGATCGTGCGCCGGGTCGCCGAGAAGGACATGGATGCGGTCACCGGCCTGTCAGGTTCTGGACCTGCTTATGTTTATACCTTCATCGAGGCCCTGGCCGACGGCGGCGTGCAGCAGGGCCTGGCGCGCGATGTCGCCCTGACCCTGGCGGCGCAGACTGTGCTGGGGGCGGCGCGCCTGGTGGTGGAAAGCGCCGAGCACCCGGCCGTGCTGCGCGATCGGGTGTGCAGCCCCGGCGGCACCACCATCGCCGGCGTCGCCGCCCTGGAGGAAGGACGCCTGCGGGCGACCCTCATGGAGGCCGTGGCCCGAGCCACGCGCCGGTCGAAGGAGTTGGGGGGGAGCTAGGAAATAGACGCGTAAAGAGGCGAGGAAAAGCAACCAAGGGGCGGCCGAGACGGGTCGCCCCTTGGTTTTGATCGGGCTACAGGCAGACGCGCAGCACCTGGTCGAGATCGGTGATTCCCTGAAACACCTTGTGGATGCCGTCCATGCGCAGGGTGCTCATGCCCTCGCGGATCGCCAGGTCGCGCAGATCCTCGGCCATCAGGCTTTTCTTGATGCCGGCCTTGACCCCTTCGCTGCCGGTGAGCAGCTCATGGATGGCGATGCGGCCGCGATAGCCGCTCTGATTGCAGTTGCGGCAGCCCACGGGACGCATGAGGGTCAGCGCGGGGTCATAAGTCGGCAGGCCGTGGACGGCGAACCATTCCTCGCCGTAGGCGTGAACCAGGTTGTCGTATTCCTCGCGGCTCGGCGTGTAGGGCGCGCGGCACTGGTCGCAGAGGCGCCGCGCCAGGCGCTGGGCGAGGATGCCGAGCATGGCGTCGGCGAAGTTGTAGGGATCCATGCCCATCTCGATGAGGCGCACCACGGTTTCCGGCGCGCTGTTGGTATGCAGGGTGCTGAACACCAGATGCCCGGTGAGGGACGCCTCGATGGCGGTCTTGGCGGTCTCGGCGTCGCGCATCTCGCCGATCATGATGACATCGGGGTCGGCGCGCAGGAAGGAACGCAGCGCCTCCTTGAAACCGAAGCCGATTTTCGGGTGCACCTGCACCTGGCGCAGGCCCGCCTGGGTGATTTCCACGGGATCTTCCGCCGTCCAGATCTTGCGGTCGGGCTTGTTGATGTGGCCCAGGGCCGAGTGCAGGCTGGTGGTCTTGCCCGAACCGGTGGGGCCGACGCACAGGATGATGCCGTAGGGCTTGGCCAGGATCTTCTCGAAGGACGCGCGGTTGCGCTCGCTAAAGCCCATCTGCGCGAGGGGCAAGGGCTTGGACGAGGCCAGGATGCGCAGCACCGCGTCCTCGTTGCCGCCCACCGTGGGGGTGATCTCGACGCGGTATTCCACCTTCTTGCCCTCGTAGCGCAGCAGAATCTTGCCGCTCTGCGGGCGGCGGTGCTCGGCGATGTCGAGACGCGCCATGATCTTGATGCGCGCGATCACCGCGTGGCGATAGGCCGGCGAGATCTTATGCACCACCTGGCAGACCCCGTCGATGCGGTAGCGCACCCCCAGGGGCTGCTTGCCCAGGCCCGGCTCGAAGTGGATGTCGGAGACGCCCTTCTTGTAGCCGTCGATGAGAATCTTGTTGACCAGGCTGATGATCTGCGAGTCCGACTCGTTGAACTGCGCCTCGTCGCCTTCCTCGCTCTCCACCACCGCGTTTTCCGAGAGTTCGCCGATCAGTTCGCGCACCTGGCTTTCGGTCTTGACGTAGAAGCTCTCCAGGGCGTGGGTGATCTGATCGCTGCACGCCACCACCAGCTCAATCTGGTAGTTGGTGGTGAAGCGCAGATTCTCGCTGATGGTGAAATCCGTCGGCTGGGAGGTCGCCACCACCAGCACCCGCCCGTGCAGTTCCAGGGGCAGCACCTGCATGCGGATGGCCGTTTCGCGGGGCAGGGCTTCGAGGGCCTCGGCGCTCGGTTCGATGTTTTCGAGATCCAGGAAGCGCAGGCCGAACTTGGTGGACAGGGCCGAGAGCAACTGGGCTTCGGTGATCAGACCCTTCTCGATGAGTAGGGTGCCGATGCGTTTTTTCTTGCCTTTTTCCTGGGTGGCGAGGGCCTCCTCCACCTGCTCGCGGGTCACCAGTCCGGCGGCGACGAGGATGTCGCCGACGCGCACGTTGCGCGGAATCTGGCCGATGCCGCTGCGAACATTCTCCACTTCCTGGTCGATGGTCGCCTGGGGAATGTCGTTCTGCTCGGAGATGATTTCCCCCACCCGCCGGTTGCGCAGACGCTGCTGCTCGCGCAGCGCCTGGCTCATGGCCTGCTCGTCGACCAGCCCCTGTTCGCGCAGGATGCCGCCGAGAGGCCGCTCCTGCGGGCGGGGGCGCAGGCCGTGGAAAGTGAAGAAGATGCTCTTGAAAGGGCTGTCGCGGTCGATGGGCAGGCCGAAAAATCCCATGGGGTATTTGTCGCGGCCCATGACCTGCACGCGGAATCGCTCGCCCGTGGCGGTCTC
>NZ_JAUVWH010000202.1 GCF_030604225.1 Geoalkalibacter sp. | reverse complement strand
GAGCTTCGGGCTTCCTTGACCACGCCGTTGTCAACCACCGCCTCGATTTTGAGGTGGCCTTCGATACGGGTGACCGGATCGATGACGATTTTTCCCATAATCCCTCTCTCCTGAAAAAATGTGATGGTGGACGGTCGCGCCCGCCACGAAGCCTGGACAAAATGACCCGCGGTGCGCGCCGCCGACGGCGCTAACCAGGGGCAAGCACTGTGCCAGCGCCACCGCTTCACATTAAAAAGTCAAGCCATAACAGGATTTTAGAGGGAAAAACGTATACGGCGGGGAATCGGACAAAAAGAAGCATTTTGGACAAATTGCCACACGATGTAGCTTTTTGTCCTTTGTCCTTGGTCATTGGTTTTCAACAAATGACCAATGACGAGGGACAAGGGACGGGCGCCAGCCCTAACCTTCCTTGTCGATGCCGTACTGGGCGAGCTTGCGGTCGAGGGTCTTGCGGGCGATGCCGAGGATTTCAGAGGATTTGACTTTGTGGAAGCCGGTTTGGCGGAAGACCTGTTCGATATACAGGCGTTCCACGTCTTCCAGGGACAAGCCACCATTAGGCGGCGGCACAAACTCTTCGTCGCTGCCGCCGCTGGTGATCTTGGCGGGAAGAAAGGCGGGGGCGATCTCGTCGCCGTCGGCGAGGATCACCGCCATTTCCATGGTGTTTTCCAGCTCGCGCACGTTGCCCGGCCAGCTATAGCGCCCGAGGAGCGCCAGGGTTTCGGCGCTCAGGCGTTGCTCGGGACGCGCGGCGTACTTGCGCACGAAATGCTCGGCGAGCAGGGGGATATCCTCGCGCCGCTCGCGCAGGGGCGGGATGTTCAGGGTGACCACGTTGAGCCGATAGAAGAGGTCCTCGCGGAAGGCGCCGCGCGCCACCTCCTTCTCCAGATCCTTGTTGGTGGCGGCGATGAAGCGCACATCGGCATGGCGCGCGCGAGTGGCGCCGACGGGCAGGAATTCCTTTTCCTGTAGCAGGCGCAGCAGCTTGGCCTGCAGTGCGGGGCTGAGGTCGCCGATCTCGTCGAGAAACAGACTGCCGCGGTTGGCTTCCTCGACCAGGCCGCGATGGTTGGCCACGGCGCCGGTGAAGGCCCCCTTGACATGTCCGAAGAGCTGGCTTTCGAGGAGCGTGTCGGTGATGGCGGCGCAGTTGAGGGTGAGAAAGCGTTCGTCGCGCCGCGCGCTGCTGTAGTGGATGGTGGAGGCGATCAGTTCCTTGCCCGTGCCGCTCTCGCCGAGGATCAGCACGCCGGCGTCGCTCGCCGCCACGCGCTTGGCCAGGGTGAACACGTTGCGGAAGGCCTGGCTTTTGAAGATCACCTGCTCGGGATCGAAGCGCCGCCGGATCTCGGCTTTCAGCGAGCGGTTCTCGGCCACCAGACGGCTGCGCTCCACCACCGCATCGACCAGGGCATAAATATCCTCGGCGATGAAAGGCTTGATCAGATAGTCGTGGGCCCCCAGTTTCATCGCTTCAACGGCGTTGCGCACCGTGGCGAAAGCGCTCATCAGCACCACGCACAGATCGCCGTGGCTCGCCTTGATGCGGCGCAGCACCTCCAGGCCGTCGAGACCGGGCATTTTGGCGTCGATCAGCACCAGATCGGGCAGCGCGCCGTCCATCTCCCCCAGGGCCTTGAGCAGGGCCGCGCCGCCGCCGAAGCACTCGACGCCGTGGCCGCGCGCTTCGAGGAGCTTGCGCAGAAAATTCTGGATTTCGACCTCGTCGTCGCAGATGAGGATTTTTCCCTTGGTCATGGGCGGTCCGTCCCGGGAGCGGAGAGGAATGAAGCGCAAAGGCTGACTTCGCAGGCTAGCAAAAGTGCCGGAGCGGTCGCAACGGTTTTCCAAAATGACACATGTATACACCCGAGCCTGCGGCACGCAGTTGCATTTTGACACATTTCGGCTCTATTATTTCGCTTCATCTTTCAAAATCTTTCTCACCGCAGAGACCGCGAAGAACGCAGAGGAGAGACTGTTTTCCCTGGTTATCGTCGAGACCTTGAATTTTTCTCGGCGCCCTCGGCGTGCTCAGCGGTGCAAGTCTTTTTTCTTTTGTCGATTCTCGAGGTCGCTGAATGCACGAACTGGGCATCACCCGCAGCATCGTCGAAATCGCCGAGGGCCACGCCCGCGAACAGGGCGCGACGCGGGTGCTGTCGTTGACCGTGCGGATCGGCGCCCTCTCCGGCGTGATCCCCGACGCGGTGGAATTCGCCTTCGAGGTCTGCGCCGCGGGGACTCTCCTCGAAGGCGCGCGGCTGATCATCGACGCCGTGCCCGGGCGCGGGCGCTGCCGCGCCTGCGGTGCCGAGAGCGCCATCGACCGTTTCACCTACGCCTGCCCCACCTGCGACGCCCTGGCCCTGGACATCACCCAGGGCGAGGAATTGAGCATCCTCGAACTGGAGGTCGACTGACCATGTGCATCGACTGCGGCTGCGGCCCGACGGACCACCACCATCATCACGAACCCGGTCATGCCCACGGCCACAGTCATGACCACGGCCATTCCCACGACCAGGGGCGACGCACCCTGCGCATCGAGGAGGACATTCTCGCCAAGAACAACCGCCTGGCCGGCGACAACCGCGCCCTGTTCGGCGCCAAGGGCCTGTTCGTGCTCAACCTGGTGAGTTCGCCCGGTTCGGGCAAGACCTCGATTCTCGAACGCACCCTGCGCGACCTGGTAGGCAACATCACCTTCGCGGTGCTGGAGGGCGACCAGCAGACCGACCAGGACGCCGCGCGCATCGCCGCCACCGGCGTGCCGGTGCACCAGATCAACACCGGCGCCGGCTGCCACCTCGACGCCCACATGGTCGGCCACG
>NZ_JAUVWH010000137.1 GCF_030604225.1 Geoalkalibacter sp. | reverse complement strand
TCTTGGTTTCGCCGAGCTTCTCCAGCAAAAACTCCATGCTGTCCACCACGTTCATGGTGGTGAGCACCTTGCGCAGCAGCCAGACGCGCTGCAGGGAGGTCTTGTCGACCAGCAGTTCCTCGCGGCGAGTGCCCGACTTGTTGATGTCGATGGCGGGGAAGGTGCGCTTGTCGACCAGGCGTCGATCGAGGAGCAACTCCATGTTGCCGGTGCCCTTGAATTCCTCGAAGATCACCTCGTCCATCTTGCTGCCCGTGTCGACCAGGGCCGTGGCGATGATGGTGAGGCTACCACCCTCCTCGATGTTGCGCGCCGCGCCGAAAAAGCGCTTGGGCTTGTGCAGGGCGTTGGAGTCGACACCGCCGGAGAGGATCTTGCCCGAGGGCGGCACCACGGTATTGTAGGCGCGCGCCAGGCGGGTGATGGAATCAAGCAGGATCACCACGTCGCGCTTGTGCTCGACCAGGCGCTTGGCCTTCTCGATGACCATCTCGGCCACCTGCACGTGACGCGTGGCCGGTTCGTCGAAGGTCGAGGAGATGACTTCGCCCTTGACGTTGCGCTGCATGTCCGTCACTTCCTCGGGGCGCTCGTCGATGAGCAGCACGATGAGGTAGGCGTCGGGATGGTTGGCGGTGATGGAATTGGCGATGTTCTGCAGCAGCATGGTCTTGCCGGTGCGCGGCGGGGCAACGATCAGGGCGCGCTGGCCCATGCCCACCGGCGTCACCAGATCGATGACGCGCATGGACAGGTTGTCCGGGGTGGTTTCGAGAATCAGGCGCGATTCGGGATAAAGGGGCGTGAGGTTGTCAAAGAGGGTCTTGTCGCGGGCGACGGAGGGGTTCTCGAAATTGACCTCGGCCACCTTGAGCAGAGCGAAGTAACGCTCGCCTTCCTTGGGCGGGCGGATCTGCCCCGACACCGTGTCGCCGGTGCGCAGATTGAAGCGGCGGATCTGCGAGGGCGAGACGTAGATGTCGTCGGGGCCCGGCAGGTAGTTGGCGTCGGGCGCCCGCAGAAAACCGAAACCGTCGGGCAGGATTTCCAGCACGCCCTCGCCGAAGATCGCGCCGTTTTTCTCGGACGCGGCATTGAGGATGGAGAAAATCAGGTCCTGCTTGCGCATGCCCGCCGCCCCTTCCACGCCGAGATCCTTGGCGATGGCGGTCAGCTCCTGAATTTTCTTCTCTTTCAACTCCTTGAGGTTCATGTGGGCTCCTAAACGGTCCTCTGGTCCGGGCATTCCGCGCGCGGCCCGATGGCGACACCGGGCACCTGGCGGATGGCTCGAAGGCGCGCGGCACGGCGCACCCTGGCCTTGGTGAACGAAAAAATTCTCAACATCAACGGAAATATCTAGGGATGGTTCGGTGGGTTTTCCTCTGGCGCAAACGCGCATCAACCCCGCGCGGCGAGGTCCGGTCGAATATCACGACGAGGTGGCAAGCTCGTCGAATCGGTTAGAAAAAGAGCAATGCGTTTATGCTGAAAACCGGCGCTACGGAAATTATTGTCGGATCGGATGGAATGGGATGTATTTCTTCAGATCGCGCAAGAATGAATGGAGAGTCGTCCGAGACAACGAGACAGACGTTAATCGCTTTTGGCGGTCCTGTCAACTGATTATTTTGTGATTATTTTGTGCAAAAGCGCGAGCTTGCGGCGCGAACCGGCGCGCCCCCCGGCCGGCTTGCACCGGGGAACGCGCCAAGCTTGATCCACCGCCGGGAGCGAAACCCGCTCGCCGCTTATTGCTGGGGACGCGCGCCGCCGCCCAGGCGCTGGAGAACGCCGGGCTTGAGTCCGCGCCCGATCCTGTCGAACAGATCACCATGGAGGCGCGGGAAGCCGGTGCGGCTCAGCAGCCCCGAGGGCGTTTCAGCGAGGGTGCGCTCGACCCCCTCCAGGGTCAGGAACTTGAGGCGCACGGCGTCGGCCTTGTTGTAGAAGGCTTCGTCGAAATCGGCGTACTGCAGGGCGAGGAAAAGATCGCCCGGGCCGCTGCCGAGGCGCCAGAGAACCTGCCCGTCGCGGTCGATGACCACCGCCAGGGCGAGAATGTTGTTGTAGGGCGCCTCCAGGTAGTTGAGGCGGGTGCGGTCGCGGTCCCAGCGCTTCTCGACCAGTTCACGCCCATGAAGGATCACCACCAGCAGGGCGTCGACCACCACGTCCTCGGCCAGTTGGCGGGCGGCCGCCGGGGAAAAGACATAGGGCAGGGCATCCTCCGCGGAACTTGTCGAGGGGCTGACCAGGCGCGGGAAGATCTGGCGCGGATCCTGGTTGATGAGACGCACATCGAAGAAGGGTCCGGTGTCGCGCAGGATCTGGATCAGGCGATCCTCGCGCCCCGCGCTGTGGCGGCGCAGCAGGCTGAGCACCTCGGCGCGCTGCGGATGGACGACGGTTGACCCCTCGTCGATGAGGATCGGCATCACCCCCAGGGTGCGGACCTGCTGGGTGAATTCCTCGCGAGGAATCTTGTAGGTGCCTTTCTGACAACCGCCAAGGAGCAGCGCCAGGATCAGGAGCGGCAGAAGCAAGCGGAACATAGATCGATCCTCCTTGATGAACAAAAAAACCCAGGCGGCATTCTAACCGCAATCGCCCGTCGCGGGCGAGACAAATCAACAGCCGTCAGAGCGACAGAAGTCCAGGCTCCCGCGGAATGCGCGCGGCATCGAAATGCGCCGCGGCCCAGGCGAGAAGCTCCGCCGGCGTCTCCTCGGCCAATCCGGGCGGCACCGGCTGACCGAGAAAAGCGAGCACGCGGCTCAGCAGATAAGAGGGCGCCGCGCCCGCCTGTACCGACACCGCGCCATGGCGCTTGCTGAGCTTTTCGCCGTCGGGACCCAAAGCCAGGGGCAGATGAAAGTAGCGCGGCGGCGCGAAGCCCAGGCATTCGCACAGAAAAATCTGGCGCGGGGTCGAGGCCAGCAGGTCGGCGCCGCGCACCACCTGATTGACGCCGCTGGCGGCATCGTCCACCACCACCGCCAGCTGATAGGCGAAGAGCCCATCGGCGCGCCGCAGCACGAAATCCCCCACCGCCGTGGCCAGATGCTGCTCCTGAGGCCCCACCAGGCCATCGGTGAAGCACAGATTTTGTTCCGGCACCCTCAGGCGCAAGGCCCGCGGGCGGCGGCCGGGAGACAGGCCGCCCCGGCAGGTGCCGGGATAAACGGCGCCTTCCTCCCCGGCATGGGGCGCGCTGGCGAGAATCTCGCGGCGCGAGCAGGCGCAATCGAACACCAGGCCCTTGGCGCGCAGGCGCTCCAGGGCCGCTTCGTAGCAGTCCGTCCGTCGACTCTGCCGGAGAACCTCGCCGTCCCAGTGCAAACCGAAAGCCTCAAGGGTGCGCAGGATGTCGTCCGCGGCCCCCGGCACCACACGCGGGGCGTCCAGATCCTCGATGCGCACCAACCAGCGCCCGCCGTCACGGCGCGCCAGGCAGTAGCTGCCCACCGCCGCCACCAGGGACCCCAGGTGCAACGGCCCCGTGGGACTGGGGGCGAACCGACCGATGACTCCGGCTGACGCGCCGCACTCCCTGCTCATCCAAGAACCCGAGAAAGTTTCATGACCGGCATTCTTGCTCCGCGCATGCGCCCTGTCAAGAGCCGACCACCCCGGCGCCAGACCGCAAACCTTGACAAAAGTCACCGCTGCGAGTATCCATAACCTAGGCGGTTAACAATCGAGGAAGGGGAATGCCGTGCTCATTACTCGCGCAACCGAATATGCCATCCGCGCCGTGCTTTATCTGGCCAAGCAGCCGGCGGGCGAAATCGTTCTGAAAAAGGACATCTGTCAGACGCAGAATATCACGCCGGCCTTCCTCACCAAGATTCTTCAGCCGCTCATCAAGGCGGGCATCGTCGGCTCCCAGCGCGGCGTCGGCGGCGGCTTCTATCTGGCGCGCGCGCCCGAACGCATCAGCCTGCTCGATGTGGTGGAAGCCGAGGAAGGCCCCATCTACATCAACCAATGCCTGATGGGCGAAGGCTCCTGCGCCCGCGACGTGTTCTGCCCGGTGCATGGCGCCTGGCGCCATATCCGCGATGAAATGACCCGCGTGTTGGCCGAATACAATTTCGCGCGGCTTGCCGCTCTTGAAGACCAGAACCTCGCACGTCACCTCAAACTTAACAGCACGGCGGTTCCCGCGCCCAGCTGAAAAGCAGCCCCCCGCACCTCGCCGGCCGCGTTCCCCCTCGGGAGCGCGGCCTTTTTCTTTGCGCAAAAAAAACCCCGGACACTAGGAGGGAAAGCTGTCCAGGGCAAAGGAAGGCCCATCGGGCCTTCGCAACATTCTCTGTTAGCACCAAGTATACCTCCGCCCCCCGCCCCGTCAACCAAACTCACTGAAAAACAGCAACTTGCATATACTTTTCGGCATTTAATTCTTTTATACACCAAATTAATAAAGTATAGTTTCCGATTTTTCCATTTTTTTGTTTAGTTTTTTTGTTGACAATTTCCTGGCTGGAAAATAGTATTTCCAAAAACACGACAAGTTTTGTCAATTATCCATTCCGGAGAATTTCGTGAAAATCCCTGCCCAGCTCACCGACCGGCACTCGTCCCAGGAGATCCTGCGCATCGGCCTGCAAGCCGCTAACGGCCCCGTCGCCCTGGCCTGCTCCTTCAGCGTGGAGGACGTGGTGATCATCGATCTGCTGCAAGAGGTGGCCCCCGCCACGCCCATCTTCGCCCTGGATACCGGACGCCTCAACGAGGAAACCTACGAGACCGCCGAAGCGGTGCGCGAGCGCTACGGGGTGCGTATCGACTGGTACTTTCCCGAGCGCGCGGCCGTTGAACAACTGGAGCGCGACAAGGGCCTGTTCTCCTTCCGCGAGAGCCTGGAGAACCGCAAGGAATGCTGCCGCATCCGCAAGGTCGAACCCCTGGGCCGCGCCCTGGCCGGCCTCTCCGGCTGGATTACCGGGCTGCGCCGCGAGCAGAGCGTCACCCGCGATGCCCTGGAACCCCTGGAAAGCGACGCCGCCCACGGCGGCATCCTCAAGATCAACCCCCTGGCTTTCTGGAGCAGCGCCCAGGTGTGGGATTACGCCGAGCGCCGGCGCATCCCGGTCAACCGCCTGCACCGCCAGGGCTATCCCTCCATCGGCTGCGCCCCCTGCACCCGCGCCGTGCAACCCGGCGAGGACGAGCGCGCCGGGCGCTGGTGGTGGGAAAACCCCGAGCACAAGGAATGCGGCCTGCACCGTCGGTGATCAAATCGACGCCGGGCATGGCGTAGGGGCGGACCGCGTCCACCCAGGGCGCACGTCGGTGCGCCCCTACGGAACCCATCTGGAGGATTCATGCTGACCCATTTGAAACAGCTCGAAGCCGAGAGCATCCATATCATGCGCGAAGTCGCCGCCGAGTTCGAGAACCCGGTGATGCTCTACTCCATCGGCAAGGATTCGGCGGTCATGCTGCACCTGGCGCGCAAGGCTTTTTTCCCCGCGCGCCCGCCCTTTCCCCTGCTGCATGTGGACACCACCTGGAAGTTTCGCGAGATGATCGCATTTCGCGACCGCATGGCGCATGAGGGCGGCTTTGATCTGCTGGTGCACATCAACGAGGAAGGCGTGCGCCAGGGCATCGGCCCCTTCAGCCACGGCTCGGCGGTGCATACCGACGTGATGAAGACCGAGGCCCTCAAGCAGGCCCTCGACAAGTACAAATTCGACGCGGCCTTCGGCGGCGCGCGCCGCGACGAGGAGAAATCCCGCGCCAAGGAGCGCATCTTCTCCTTCCGCAGCGCCAGCCACCGCTGGGACCCCAAGAGCCAGCGCCCCGAGCTCTGGAACATCTATAACGCCCGCGTCAACCCGGGCGAGAGCATCCGCGCCTTCCCCCTGTCCAACTGGACGGAGCTCGACATCTGGCAATACATCTACCTGGAGAACATCCCCATCGTGCCCCTTTACTACGCCAAGCAGCGCCCGGTGGTGGAGCGCGACGGCATGCTCCTGCTGGTCGACGACGAGCGCCTGGAACTCAGGCCCGGCGAAAAGATCGAGATGAAATCGGTACGCTTTCGCACCCTGGGCTGCTATCCCCTGACCGCCGCGGTGGAATCCACCGCCGCCACCCTGCCCGAGATCATCCAGGAGATGCTGCTGACCCGCACCTCCGAACGCCAGGGCCGCGTCATCGACCACGACTCGGCCGGGTCCATGGAAAAGAAAAAGCAGGAGGGATATTTCTGATGGCTCACCAATCCGATCTCATCGCCAGCGACATCCTCGCCTACCTCAAGCAACAGGAGGAAAAGGGCCTGCTGCGCTTCATCACCTGCGGCAGCGTCGATGACGGCAAGAGCACCCTCATCGGCCGGCTGCTGTGGGATTCGAAGATGGTCTTCGAGGATCAGCTCGCCTCCCTGGAAGCCGACAGCCGCAAGGTCGGCACCCAGGGCGAGAACATCGACTACGCCCTGCTCCTCGACGGCCTGCAAGCCGAGCGCGAGCAGGGCATCACCATCGATGTGGCCTACCGCTTCTTCTCCACGGACAAGCGCAAGTTCATCGTCGCCGACACCCCCGGCCATGAGCAGTACACGCGCAACATGGTGACCGGCGCCTCCACCGCCCAGGTGGCGATCATCCTCATCGACGCGCGCAAGGGCGTGCTCACCCAAACGCGGCGCCACAGCTACCTGGCGTCCCTGGTGGGCATCCGCCACGTGGTGCTGGCCATCAACAAGATGGACCTGGTCGATTACCGCGAGGAGCGCTTCAACGAGATTCTCGACGACTACCGCAAATTCGCCGCCTCCCTGGGCTTCGCGGAGATCCGCCCGATTCCCATCTCGGCGCTCAACGGCGACAACGTCATAACGCGCAGCAGCGCCACCCCCTGGTATCAGGGCCCGCCGCTGCTCGAATACCTGGAAACCGTGCAGGTGCCCGACAATGCCCAGGGCAAGCCGTTTCGCCTGCGCGTGCAGTGGGTCAACCGCCCCAACCTCGATTTTCGCGGATTCTGCGGTACCATTGCCGCGGGCGCCATTCATCCCGGCGATGAAGTGGTCGTCACCTCGTCGGGACAAAAAAGCCGCGTGGCGCGCATCGTCACCTTCGACGGCGATCTGCCGCGTGCCGTGGCCGGCCAGGCCGTGACCCTGACCCTGGAGGACGAGATCGACATCAGCCGCGGCGACACCCTGGCCACGCCCGAGGATCGTCCGCACCACGCCGACCACTTCGAGGCCAAGCTGGTGTGGCTGCATGAAGAGCCGCTGTTGCCGGGACGCAGCTATCTGCTCAAAGCCGGCTCTTCCACCGCTCCCGCGCAGGTCGTCGACCTCAAGTTCAAGGTCAACGTCAACACCCTGCAGCAGGAAAGCGGCGGAAAACTCACCCTCAACGAAATCGGTGTGTGCGGCCTGAGTACCGCCAAGCCCATCTCCTTTGATTCCTATCGGGAGAATCGCGCCACCGGCAGCTTCATTCTCATCGACCGGCTGACCAACGCCACCGTCGGCGCGGGCATGATCCACCAGCCCCTGCTCCACTCGCGCAGTCACTGGCAAAGTCTCGACGTGACTCGCGAAAGCCGCGCCGCCCTCAAGGGGCAGCAGGCCCGGGTGCTGTGGTTCAGCGGCGCCCAGGCAAGCAACCTGGCCGCCCTGACGGAGAAGAAGCTGCACAGCCTGGGGCGCCACGTTATGCGCCTGAGCGGAGAAAACGACGACGCGACCGCCGAGCGCGCCGGCTTGCTCCTCGACGCCGGCTTGATCGTGCTGATCGATGGCACCGCCGCCGCTGCCGGGCAAATTCGCGACCGGTTCGCGGGCGGGGACTTCATCCAGGTCCACCTCGCCGCCGAACAGGAGCCGGCGCCGGAGCAGGCCGCGCTGATTCTGAGCGAGGAACTGGGCGCGCCGACGGAACTGGCCGAGCGCCTGGTGCGGGAATTGGACCTGTAGGGGCGGATGGCATCCGCCCGGGCGCACGGCGGTGCGCCCCTAC
>NZ_JAUVWH010000061.1 GCF_030604225.1 Geoalkalibacter sp. | reverse complement strand
CCCGCCTTGACCTTCACCCCTCCCTTGCTAGACTCCCAGGGACAATTCCGCTGTCATTATCAACGATTTTGGCTATCCAGGGAGGCAAGCATGCGCGTTTCGCCATGGTTCGAGGGGTTGACGTTGGCGGTTCTCGTGATTCTTTTCGCGGCGGTTCATCCGCAAGCCGCCGCGGCCGATGAAATTTTGCTGATAAACGGGGACCGTATCAGCGGAACGGTGACGCAAGCCAAGGGCGGGCAACTGTTCATCAATACGCCCTACGCCTCCAATCTCGCGATCAACATGAACGAGATCGCCGCCATCAACACGGACGCGCCCCTGACCCTGCGGTTTCACGGCACCGATGTCATACAGGGCCGCCTGCTCACCCGGGATGGACAAGTTCACCTGGTTCCCGAGCAGGGGCGCGGAGAGTTGGCGATCGCCTGGGACGAGGTGCGCTCCATCAATGTTCCGGATGTTCTGTGGAGTGGTAACGTCTTTCTCGGCGGCGCCCAGCAGTCCGGCAACACCGACCGCATCAGCCTGACCTTCGGCGCCGATGCCGTGCGCCGCAGCCTGGAGGACCGCTTCAGTCTCGGCTTTCTCTACAACTACGCCGAGGAGGACGGCGAGGTGACCACACGCAATGCCTACGGCGCCATGAAATACGATTACTTCTTCACGCCGCGTTTTTACGGCCTGCTCAGCGTCGAGCTGCTCAACGACAAATTCAAGGATCTCAACCTGCGCGCCATCGTCGGCCCCGGCGTCGGCTATCAGATCTGGGACGACGCGCGCAAGGCCCTCGCCCTGGAAGCCGGCCTCGCCTATTTCAGCGAGGACCGCCGGGACGGCGAGGACGACCAGTGGTTCACCGCGCGGCTCGCCGCGATCTTCCGCTATGAGCTGACCTCCTGGCTGCGTTTCACCGACACCCTGATCGTCTACCCGCAGTTGGAAAGTTTCGGCGATTACGTCCTGCGCAACGACGCGGCCCTGATCACCGCCCTGGGCGCCTCCTGGTCCCTGCGCCTGGGCAATATCTGGGAACGCGACAGCGCGCCCCCATCGGGGATCAAAAAGGATGACTTCAAGACCAGCCTGGCGCTGCAATATTCTTTCTGAGCTTTTCGCTCCACCCCAAGGACGGTGAAGAGCGCCGCTCTTGCACCCCCAAGGCGGCGGATTATAATAAAAGGAAGAGCGACAACAGGCCGACACCCTCATTCCAGGGGGCCTGAAGCCAGGGAGGATCACGCATGAACGGCAAGCAGATCGCTGAGCAAATCGCCCGTGTCCGCACCGACAAGGACCGCTTCATCCGCTGGTGGCGCAAGGAAAATGATTTCATCGATTATGACCTCATCGCCCGCTTCCTCGACAATCTCAACGAGGAGGACGAATTCAGCGGCTTTGAGTTGCTCGACACGGAAACCATGTGGCAAACTCTTGAGGCTCGCATCCCCGAACGGGTCAGCCGCGACAAGACCAAGGCTGGCGAGATGATCTACTGGAAGCGGCCGGGCAAGGACGATCAGAGTTGCCCCTTCAGTCCCGAATCGATCATGACCATCTTCGATGTGGAAACGCGCGGCAATGTCATCGAGGCCTGAAGGCCTGGAGCACTGAACCGCCAAGGATGCGTGGATGACCCAAGCGCCCTACCGAATTACCCGCAAGAAGGTGATCCTCGAGACCCCCGAGGTGCGGGTCTCGGAAATGACTCTGGCGACCGGGGAGGAAATTCCCTGGCATCTGCACACCGAGGTCGCGGATACCTTCTATTGCCTGGAGGGTAGAGTCCTGCTGCAAACCGGCAAGGATCCCCAGGGCCGGCTGTACGGTCCTGGGGATTGCCATGCCCTGCCGGCGGGCGAGCCGCACCGCCTGAGCAACGCGGGAGAAGTTCCCTGTCGCGTCTTGCTGATCCAGGGCATCGGCCGGTACGATTTCGTCGCGACCCAACCGCCCGTCACGACCTGACGCCCACACCACCGCCCAGGAACGGATTCTCATCGGCATGCCCTCACACATTCGTCAACTGCCGGCCCATCTGCGCCTCAGCGAGGAAGACCAGGGACGCCGCTTCCTGCATTTTTTCATCCTCTCGGCGGCGCTGTCCTTCGTGGCGATCCTGACGCTCTCGGCCCTGGGCGCCTATCTGACCTTTCAGACCTATATCCGCTCCCAGGCCGAGGAGCGCTCCGTGCGCATCAGCAAGGCGCTCCTCCAGCAGGATCGCGAAACCCTGATCCGAACCACCACGGCGGGTGTGCCGGAAATCACCCTGGACACCCGGGACTTCGATCGCTTCGACGCGCGTGTGCGCCCCATTCTCGAGGCGCTGCAGGTGGCCAAGATCAAAATCTATGATGCCCAACGAACCATCGTCTACAGCAACGATCTCGCTATCATCGGCCTGGTGGATGAAAAAAATCGCGCCCTCGAAACCGCGCTGCGCGGGAAGATCCATTCCAGCATCGCGCACAAGGGCGAGTTCTGGGATCTGGAGGAGGAACTGCGCCTGAACATCGACGTCGCCGAGACCTACATCCCGATTTCCGACAATCACGGCCGGGTCATCGGCTCCTACGAAATCTATCTCGACGTTTCGCGCTACCGCCAGGATGTCCGCAGCCTGGTCGTCGTCATGCTGGCCATCCTCAGCGCCATCCTCGGCGTCATCTTCCTGGTGATCCATTCCCTGCTGCGCAAGGCCGCCGGCATCATCCAGGCCAAGTCCCGGCAGATCAAGGTGCTCAGCGGCCTGCTGCCGGTGTGCAGCTTCTGCAAGAAAATCCGCAACGACAACAACGACTGGGAGGCCATGGAGGAGTACATTTCGTCGCGTTCCGAATCGGAGTTCTCCCACAGCCTCTGCCCGGAGTGCCTGGCCCGGCATTATCCCGACATCAACCTGAAGGACGATTAGAGAGGTCTCTCATGCCCGCCAATGCCGATGCATCCTTTGTCAAGCTCCTTGGCGTCGCCAGCTTCCTGGAACAACGGGGACGCCTCGATGAAAGTCTCGGCGAGTTGGCGGCCCAGGCCGCCGAGGTTCTCGACTCGCGCAACTGCTCGATCATGCTGTTTCGTGACGAGGAGGGCCGGGATCCCCGCATGAAGATCTTTGCCAGCCACGGCTATCTGCCCCAGGCCGCCTTCGCCGAAACGACCCGCCACAAGGAGGGCATCGCCGGACAGGTGGCCGCCGGCGGCAAGGCGCTGCTGGTCTCCGACATTCTTGATTCGCCCTTCGCCGGCCAGGCGCGCTGGCCGGAGAACCAAAGCCGCGGGTTTCTCTGCGCCCCCATTTTCATCGGCAGCCAGGTGCTGGGCGTCATCAACGTCAACACGCCCCTGGACGGGCGGACCTATGACGACAAGGATTTACAACTGCTCACGACCGTCGCCCTGCTGGTGGGCAAATCCATCCAGGTCGTGCAGTTGCAGAATTTGCTGCGATCGCGCTTCGCCCAGCAGGCCCTGCTGCTCAGCGCCCAGGACGCCATGGATCAATCCCTGGCGTTGGCGGTAAAAAACCCGGCCAAAACAGCTCGCATCGTCGGCAAGGCCTTTTACCGGGAGATGAACCAGGCCGGTTTCGCCGATGATCACATCATTCAGGCGGCCACGGAAATCATCGCTCTCCTTGGACAGAAAATCCGCAAGCACAGCCGTCGGCGCCAGACACAACCTACCGAAAATTAGAACGCTTTTTTGGGGTTGACCTGCCCCGGGACAATCGGACATAGTGTGCCGCATGCGACGCATCTAAGGACGAATCCTTCCTTCAGCGAGACCGGACACAGCCTGCATTCCACGATTTTTGCATGGGATGGGCATTCACCCACCCAAACAAACGCAGCAACCTAAAAACCTGGAGCGAACAACCGGCCACCCGGTGGGCGTTCCGCCATTTGCAGCAGAGGTATCGCCAATCCGCATGCAGCTCTCCTTCCTTGTCCATTTGCGCCTGTTGGCCCTGCTGGCCCTCAGCCTGTTGCTCTGCGCCTGCGGCGGGGAAAGCAGCAGCGTCGACCTGCCCCAGCCATCCGGCGCCCGCCCCCTCGAAGGCTTTGTCGAGGATGGTCCCGTGGCCGGCGCGCGGGTGTTCCTGCGCATGCAGGGCACCGATGAGATCGCCCGCCTGTGCGGCAGCAGCGGCAACGGACGCTGCGAAACCCTGACCGACCAGAACGGCCGGTTTTCCCTGCTGCTCCATGGCAACGTTCACTTCCCGGCCCTGGTGGCGGTGGCCGTGGGCGGCAGCGACACCCAAACGGGGGTGGATTTTTCGTCCATTGAAATGCGCGCCCCTCTGGTTCTTGTCGATGCCGCGGCCCGGCAGCTGGCGATTACGCCCCTGACCACCCTGCTCGCGGAAAAGATCGAAAGGCGCATGCAACCGGAGGAGGCGGTCGCCCAAGTCCGCCACCTGCTGGCCCTGCCCGCGGCCCAGGATCTTGGGGCGCGACCCTCGACGGATCCGGTCCTGCAACACCGTGCGCTCCTGCTGACCAAGATTGCCGTGGAACTGGCTCGCGCCGGGGTTGCCCATCCCCTGCTCCAGATCCTCGACGATCTGGGCGCTCAGCCGCTCTTCGCCGCCGACGGAGCCCCGCGCGACGCAGCGCTGCAAAGCCTGGCCCGGCTGGACGGCGCCGCCCGCGCCCGAATCCATGATTTCACGCACCTGCTGACCCGGGAACCGCCTTCCGCCTGGGGCCAAGCCTTTCAGCGCCACGAACTCCATCAGGCCCTGCTCGAAACCCTGACCCTCATGCTGGCCGAGGGCGACGACATCGACCGCCGTGACGAGCGGTTCCTCGCCAATGCCGAATTCCTCAACCAGCGCATCCTCGACGCCGCCGGGCGGCACGGCCTCGTCCTGAGCGCTCCGGCGCCGCGGCGCCTGATCCGCTACGTGCTTTTTTCCTACGAACTGAACAGCGCCGAGGCGTTTCTCCTGCCCCCGGACGAGTTTCACAGCCGACTGGCCCGCCTGGACGAAGACGCCGAGATTCCCCGCCTTGTCCAGAGCCGGGTGCGCCACAACCGCGTGGTCCCCTTGTTCCGGGATGAGTTTCTCACCACCCCGGCCCAGCGCATCGACTATTACTACAATTCGGACGCCTCCTATTTCCACCAGGCCGAGCTGTTGCTGGCGGGCCTCAACGACGCGGATCTCAGCGATGCGGTGATGCTCAAGATTCTTGAGGGCAAATCCCGGCACGGCCTGCACGAGGACGCCCGCCTCATCGCCGACACCCAGATTTTCCAGACGGTCAACCGCGGCCTTGGCCTGACCACCCTGGGGGAATCCCTGGCCCGGCACGGCCGCCAGGAGCAGGCCCTCGCCGCCCTGCACCAGGCCCACGCGGCCTTTCGCCGGGTGATCGCGGCCAAGGGCTGGGCGAGCATTGCCAACAGCGATGCCGCCAACCTGCAGAAACTGGCCGGCGCCTTTCGCAAGGCCGGCCATCCGGCCGGAGCGCGCCTGGTGCTCGACGACCTGGAGCAGGCCGCGCCCCATCTCACCACGGTATCCCTGTTCAGCCGCCTGTTCATCGGCACCCGCGACACCGTCGACCTCTACCTGGATGAGGGCGATTTTGATCTCGCCGCCGCGGCCCTGCCCTCCCTGCACGACTACGCGCGCCGCACCCCGGCCAACGAAACGGCGGGCAAGCGCCACTACAAGGCGCGCATCTTCAACCTGGTGGAAACCGCCCAGCGCCATGCCCGCCTCGGCGATGCCCAGGGCGCCTGGCAGCTCTATCAGGAAATCCAGCAACTGCGCCACCATGACGGCCTTCTGGGCTTCAGCGGCACGGAGACCTGGGTCTACATGGACCGCATGGTCGACATGCTCTACCAGATCGGCCGCAAGGACGAGGCCCTGGCCCTGGCCTACGCCATTCCCAACGCCTACGTGGATATCCAGGGCATCACCCGCTCTGCCCTCAGCTACCGCATCTTCGCCCTCAAGGCGGTTGCCGCGTCCCTGGCCCTGGAGGAAGGCATCGCGGCCGCCGAGGAGTTCATCAGCACCCACCTGAGCGACCCACGCGACCGCATCGAAGCCTGGACCTATTTCGCCGGCAACCGAAAACGCGCCTACGTCGCCGAACAGGCCACGGAGACCGAGAGGTTCGACCTCGCCGTCCAGGCCCTGCTGCGCGCCCGCGCCCTGGTCTCCACGCTGACGGAAGCCACCGAGCGCAACCGCTACCGCTACCTGGTCCAGTGGGGCTATGTCAAACTGGCCGACCTCGCCTTCCGGGCACAGGACCCTGCCCTGGCGCTAAGCCTGCTGGACGATGCCGAAAGCGTCGCTCACGCCCTCACCGACCTGGAATACCGCGTCAGCGCCCTGGTGGACATCGCGCGCCTCTATGCCGACATGAACCTGCCCGAGCAGGGCCGGACCCGCCTGGACGCCGCCCTGGCCGCCATCCAGGGCGCCGCGCCCGGACTTTCGCCGTCCGCCGCGACCAACCTGCGCGAACTGGTCCTCGGCGCCTTCGAGGTCTTCGTGCGCGAACCCCTCGAAGCCTATCTCGCCACCGCGCGCCAACTCTATGTTCCCGGCCAAGTCTACGCCGGTACCGACCACGACGACCTGGCCAAGCTCAAGACCGAAAGCCTGATCTTCGCCGCCGATCTCCATGCCCGCTTCGGCGCGGCGGACCCGAGCCTGCTGCACACGGCCCGCGCTCTGCTCGCCGAGGCCCGCGCCACCGCCGACCGCATTTACGTGCCGGCCACCCGCATGAACCTCTACATCAACAAAACCACCACCGCCAGCCACCTGATCGGCGCCCAGGCACGCGCCAAGGATTTCGCGACCGCGCGGGAACTGGCCCTCGGCCTGCCCTACCGCGGCGACCGTCATCTGGCCTTGCAGAAGCTGGCGGAAATCTACTGCGACTGGGATGACTTGCCCGGCTATCCCCAGGCCTCGGTGGATACGGATGGCGACGGGCGACCCAACTTCTTTCATCCCTGGGCCGACGAGATTCAGCTGCTCGAACTGGAACTAGACTCCGACAGCGACGGTGACGGCATTCCCGATCATCTGGACGCCCGGCCCCTTTATCCGGATTGATTTTTCAGCCTGCAACGGACACCCATGCCACGCCTTCATTCCAAGAGTCTTGCCGCGCTCTTCATCCTTCTGACCTTGGCGGTGCAAAACCTTCATGCCGAGGATCTGGCGCCGACCCCGAGCACGAACTACCGCCTGGACACCATCCATGTGCGGGAGACCATCGAAAACCGCGCCACGGGCCGCTCCCTGCTGCCGGGAACGGCCATTCCCCACCTGTTGCGCGGCAACGGCAATCTCACCGAACTCCTCGAAGTCCTGCCCGACGTGCAGCTTGACCGGCGCTTCAGCGACTCCCTGACGGGTGGCGAAATCCTGCCGCCGGAGATCTCCATTTCCGGGGGCAAGAGTTTTCAGAACAATTTCACCATCGACGGCATCAGCAACAACAGCCTCCTTGATCCCATCGCGCGCAACCCCAATAGCCTCACGGACGTTCCCGGCCACAGCCAGGAGCTGTTTCTCGACAGCGCCCTGGTCGAGGAAATCATCGTCTACGACACCAACGTGCCGGCGCGCTTCGGCAATTTCACCGGCGGCGTGGTCGATGTGCGCACCCGCGCGCCGGCTCCCCAATTCGGCGGACGCCTCGACTATCGCACCACCCGCGACAACTGGACAAAATTCCACCTGACGCCCGGCCAGCGCGCCGAGTTCGATCGCTCGGGCGGGTCCCAGGGCCAGCCACGCTTTGAAAAGCACGACGCCGGCGTCGAATTCAATCTGCCCCTGGGCGCGGAGCGCGGCCTGCTCGCCGCCTATCGCCTGCTCGATTCGAACATCCCGCTCTACAACCTGGGCGTCGCCGAAAGCCAGAACCGCCGCCGCCACAACCTGTTCCTGAAGTATACCCAAACCCTGAGCGACGCCGGCCTGCTGGAAATCTCGGCTAAGGCCACCCCCTATGAGGCCGAGCATTTCATCGAGGATACCCGCGACAGCCGTTTTATCATCGAGGGGGGCGGCTACACGGCAGGCGCCGACTACCTGCGGGTGCTGGGCGAATGGGAGCTCAACCTGCGCGGCGCCTACCGCTTCAGCGAGAATTCCCGCGAGGCGCCGGCCGTGTGGCGCAACTGGGCGGCCACGGACACCAAGGACTGGGGACGACTGGTGGGATCGGGGTTCAGCCGCGAGGGCGGCTTCGGCGACATCGAAAAAACCCAGGAAAGCTTCAACCTGGGCTTTGACCTGAGCAGCTACCCCCGGCCCCTGGCCTGGGGCGTCCACGAAGTCAGTCTCGGCCTGGAGTTCGAGCGAGTGCGCGGCACCTACGAGCGCACCGAGACCGCGCAGGTGCTCACCCAGGCACGCACCACCCCGGATGTGATCTGCGCCGACGACCTGCTGGGCTGCGTCGACGGCGAGCAATTCTTCACCCAGCGCGACACCTATGCCCGCGCTTCGGCGGCCGCCATCATTCACCAGGGTGCCCTTTACGGCGAGGATCGCCTGACCCTGGGCCGTCTCGGTCTGCGCCCCGGACTGCGCCTCTCCTACGACGATTTCATGGGCAATCTCAACGCCGCGCCGCGCTTTGCCGGCGCCTTCGACCTGCTCGGCAACGACGCCACGGTTCTGACCTTTGGCCTCAACCGCTATTACGCGGGCGTGCCGGTCACCTACAAGCTGCGCGAGGCCATCGCCCCGCCCCTGCGGGAAAACCGCTTCATTCAAACGGATTTCCAACCCGCGGCCTGGGCGCCGGCGCCGCTGCAAATGAGCCATGTGGCACGGTTTTCCAACCTGGACACCCCCTATGCCGACGAAGCGGCCGTCGGCCTCGACCAGGCGTTGTTCGGCGGGCGCTTCAGCGTCAAATATGTCCACCGCGAGGGCCGCGACGAATTCGCCAAGAGCTACGGTGATCTGCAACCCGACGGCTTGCGCTATTACACGCTGAGCAACGCCGGCCGCAGCCGTCATCGCAGCCTGCGCACCACCTGGGAACGCAACTGGACCAAGCATTTCCTGTCCCTTAACGCCACCTGGCGCGATTCGCAGACCAGCAACGAAACCTACGACGACCTTCTGCGCGAGGAAATTCTCGAAGAACGCGTCTGGTACCGCGACCAGATCGTCTATCGCGGCCAGTTGCCCAGCGATGCCTCGGATGATCCCTGGGAGGCGCGCCTGACCTACATCGCGCGCCTGCCGGCGGGCTTCACCTTCACCAACTTCACCAGCTACGTCAGTCGCTTCAAACGCCTGGAGAATACCTTCGTCGAGCGGCCCGTGCCCTTCGGCGAGCGGCGCGTCGATCTGGTGACGGGAGAGGAAATCCTGGAGAGCCTCGATGTCTACGACCGGGTTGCGCACCCGTCCACCTGGCGTTTCGACTGGAAGTTGAGGTGGGAGAGAGGCCTTTGGAAAAGTCAGGTTCTCGCGGTGAACCTGGAAATCAACAATGTCTTCAATGAGAAAATCGAAGCGGATCCGGTGCGACGCACCTACGCGCTGGGCAGGCAGTTCTGGGCGGGGCTGGACTATCGGTTCTGAGGGTTCATGGCGGCCGCGCCCGATTCTTGGCGGCCCGCCGCAAGATGCAGGGCCCCGGCCAGTTCCTGTTTCTCGGCGCCGCGCACCAATTGCAGGGTATAGATGCCGGGCGCCGGCGCCACGGCAAATTCGACCTCAAGAGACTGATCCCCCAGCGAAAGCACCCGCGTCGCGGGCAGAGGCAGGGGAATGGCGCTCAGCCCATCCTCTCTTGCCAGCCAAAGACGATCCTTTTCCTTCCAAAAGTTGTCGACCGTGCCTTGGGCCGGCAGATGACTGATTAATTGCGGACGGCCCACCCCCCCGACATCCACCAGGTAAATCCCCTCCCGGGACGACATAACGAAGGCAAGGTTGTCCTCGACCCTGATGCGGCGGCAGAACCCGGAAATCCGCACGGTATCCAGCAGGCGCGGCACACCTGTTCCCGTCTCCTCGTAAACCGAGAGCCCGGCATCGCCATCGGCGACCAGGATCCGCGGCCCGGAAAAATCCAGATCCTGGGCCGAGGAAAATTCTCCCTGCGGCCAAGGCAGGCGACTTTTCCCGAGAAGACGCGGCTGCCGGGCATCGCGGATATCCCAGGCCTTGAGGCCCTCCTTGCGGGCGGCGGCGTACAGCAGACCGTCGCGGACGCGGATTTGGCTAATCGTCCCTGTGCCCAGATCCCCCTCGGCCACAACCCTCAGATTAGGCAAATCTCCCAGGTCCACCACATATAACCTGCCGCCGTCGTCGATGAGATAGAGTCGCTCAGCGTCCCGGTACCAGGCCTGCAGGGCACGCGGAAAACCCAGGGCGGCAAGGGACGCGGGCTTGGCGTCAGGGGAGCGGGAAAAAAGATGCAGCCCGGCATTGCGATCAAGAATCAGCAAACAATCGCCGAGCACGCTCATGTCCAACACTTCGGTAAAGCTATCCAGGGTCAGCGTCCGTGGCCGCGGGCGCAGGGGATCGCTGCGATCCAGCCGGCGTAAACCGCCATTGGCCGCAAGGGCAAACATCTCGTTGTCGGCAACCACCAGCGCAGCAAAATGCGTCGCATAGACTTGGACATCGGCCTGTCGGGGTTCTTCAGGACGGCTCAGATCCCAGGTTTCCAACCGGCCTTCGCGCACGAAGTACAAAGCATCTTCGACAAAATGGAATCTACCGGAAATGTCTTGAAAGGAGATACGCGCCAATCGTTGCGGCATTTGCCCGACGCGCAGCTGATAGATTTCCAGATCCTGCCCACCGCCCTGGCTTAAGCCACTCAGATAGAGGCGCTCGCCGTTGATCTGAAGCTGGGTCTTTCTCAACCCCGGTTCCGCGACAGAGCGCGGCCGGCCGGCGCGCCCCTGGTCGAGACGAATGTGCCACAGCGCCGCGTTGAGACCATTTGCGTAGAGCGCTTCGCCATCCCAGGCAAGGTTGCCGAGAAGATCAGGCAGAGCCACACTTTCCCGCAGCCTGAGCCGGCGATTTTCGCTCCATTCCAACAGATGAATCCGGCCGCCCTGATCCAAAGCCGCGACCTGGTCGGCGCAGATCACCAGATCCACGACATTGCCCAAGTCGGGAATGTGTTGCAAAACTCGCGGCTCCTGGGGGCTGGACACATCCAAAACCAGCAGTCCCTCGCCACCCGTTGCCAAAAAGGCCCGGGGACCCTCGGCATCGAGAAGCACGCGATGGGCAAATCCCGGGACGCGCAACTCGCCGACGCGCTCCAGCCGGCCGGGTTCCAACATTTCAAGGATCTGTAAACCACCCTCTCCGCCCGCGATAAAGAGGTGTCGGCCGAAGGCCACGCCCTGCTTGCCATGGAGGGACTCACCGAAGGGGTTCGACCCGAGGATCAAGCCCTCATCACCCAACTTGAAATGCCGAAGCCCCTGCTTGGTCACCGCCGCGAACAAATCCATACCATCTCGCGCCAAGGCCTGAACCCGGCCGCCCAAGGGAATCTCGAGCCAAGCCTGGAGCGGTGCGACACGAGAACGATCGACCACCAGCAATCCCTGGCGGCTACCGGCGACGAACACATGATCCCCGGCGACATCCAAACCACGCGCCGCCCGAGCGACATGCACCAGACCGAGTTGCCGGGGTTGCCGTGGATTGGAGATATCCACGGACAGAATTCCGCTGATATTGTTGGCGACATAGAGGTGATCGTCGCGAAGCCGCAAGTCCCATGGCGTGCCGGGAACGGCGAGGGTGCCAATGGTCCGGGGCAGGCGCGGCTCGGCAACGTCAATGACTTGCAGTCCATGCAGAATGGTAAGGAGAAACACCAGGTTCTCCCGCACCTCAAGCGCCCGCACATGCCCCTTGCCGCTGAGCTGCCCAAGAAACTGGGGGTGCGCCGGATCTTCCAGATCGAAAATGCGCAGCCCGCCGTTGCCGTCGGCGACAAAGACCCGCCGATCTTGAACCCTGACATTCCAGGCGAAACCCACCGAGCCCAGGCGCGAAACCTCGCGGGGGGCCCGGGGATTGCTGACATCGAGGACCAGGACGCCATGTTTGCCCTGGGCCAGCAGAACCAAGGCCTGGGAGGGGGAATGGGCAATGCCCATGCAGGGATCGGCAGTGACGAAGCTTCCGATTTTTTCCGGACGCCGGGGGTCGGAGACGTCGAGAACCACCAGCCCCTGCTTGGCGTCGGAGACAAACAGGAGATGACCATCGACCGCGAGATCCCAGGCCGACTTGAAGGAAGCGCGCTCAACGCCGAGCACTCGGGGCCGCGGGGGCTCGCTGATATCCACCACCTGCACGCCGGCCCAGTTGCTGGCGAGATAAGCCATATCACCAGCCACCCGCACTTGCTCCAGGGTGCCGGGAGTCTCAAGAATGCCGGCCACGGCGCCGCGATGCCCGGTATCCATGACCAGATTCACCCGGGTCCGGCGGTCAAAACCTTCGCCCCGCAACCGCAGGCGCAAGGGGCCTTGCCCCGCCTCGCTCAGAATGTCCACCGCCCTAAGCTGCAAAGGCTGGGGGTGTCGCTGCCTGTGCACCTCGACCAGGCCAAAGGCCAGGGCGACACTGAGAAAAAAGCCGCCGCAGGCCGGCAGCCAGAACCAGCGTCCAAAAGGCGCCCCCTGCCCCCCCGAGGTATTTCGCGACCAACCAAAACCCATGTCAGCTCAGCCACTTTTGCAGCACGCCGAACAACTCGGCCTGCTTGAAAGGTTTGCGCAGGAAATCATCCATGCCCACCGCCAGGCAGCGGGCCACATCGTCCTGCTGGGTATGGGCGGTGAGGGCGACCACCGGCATGCGGTGCCCGCGCTCACGCAAAATGCGGGTGGCCTCGAAGCCATCGAGGCCCGGCAGCTGGCAATCCATCAGCACCAGGTCGACGGAACGCTTGTCCAACTCCTCGAGCACCTCGGTGCCGCTGCCGACGATGCGCAGTTGATAATCCTGGCCCTCGAAGAGCATTTGCAACAGCTTCTGGGTGGTGGGATTGTCCTCGGCCGCCAGGATGCGGGGGCCGACGGCGGTCTCCGCGACGAGGACCGAAGGGCTTGGCCGCGGAGTTTCCGCGACAAATTCGGAGGGCGATGCAGATAGGACCGCGCCAAGGATCTCGGGCAGCAGTGACGCGCGTACGGGCTTATGGATCAAGCGCACCTCCGGAAAATCCCCGGCAACGCCCGCCGCCCCGCACACATGGGGCGGACACATCAGCAGCAAACGCCGCGCCATGCCTTCTGAACGTTTCTGGAGCGCGGCGATGAGATCGCCGCCTGATCGCCCCGGCAGCCCCTGGTCGATCAGGGCGAGGGAAAAAGGACGTCCTTCGGCAATCGCCCGCTCCCAAAGCCCCTCGGCCGCGTCGGCACTACCCCCCGTTTGGGGCAACATCCCCCAGGCCTGCAGGAGATCCGCCAGGGCGCCGGCGGCCCGGGCATTATCCTCGACGACCAGCACCCGCAGACCTGCCAGGCGCTGGATGGCGGCGTCGACACAGGGAGCCGCGGCAGGCTGTTTTTCCAGTCGCAGGTCCACCAGGAACCGCGCCCCCTCGCCCGGCGCGCTCTCCAGCCTGATACGGCCGCCCATCATCTCGGTCAATTGCTTGACGATGGAGAGCCCCAGGCCGGTGCCGCCGAACTGGCGGGCGGTGGAATTATCGGCCTGGGTAAAGGATTCAAAGATGCGGTCGTGAACCTCGGCCGCAATGCCGACGCCGGTATCACGCACCTCCAGACGCAGCCACACATGCCCAGGCTCTTCGAGCAAGGAGCGCAGCGCCACCTCGACCTCGCCGCGCGGGGTGAACTTGATGGCATTGCCGAGCAGGTTGAGCACCACCTGGCGCAGACGCCCGGCATCCCCCTTGACTTGCGTCGGCAGGCAAGGATCCATGGCGCAGATCAGTTCGAGTCCAGCACCGAAAGCCTTTTCCGCCAGCAGATCCACCGCCTCCTCCACGACCTGCCGCGGATCAAAGGGGGAGAGTTCCAGGTGAAACTTGCCGGCCTCGATCTTGGAGAAATCGAGAATGTCATTCAGGATATTGAGCAGCGCCTCGCCCGAGTTGTAGACCGTTTCGGCCAGACTGCGCTGACGCTCGTCAAGCCGGGTGCGAACCAGGAGATCGGCCATACCCAACACCCCGATCATGGGGGTGCGCAACTCGTGGCTCATGTTGGCCAGGAACTGGGATTTGGCACGATTCGCCGCCTCCGCTTCGTCCTTGGCTTTCTCCAGCGCGCCGACGGTCCGCCGCAACTCCTCGTTGGCGCGGCGCAATTCCAGGGTGCGCTGTTCGACCTGGCCCTCCAGATCGCTCCGATGGTTGGCGAGCGCGGTATCGCGACTCTCGATGTGCGCGAGCATTTCGTTGAACCCGCCGATGAGGCTGCCGATCTCGTCGTTGCCCTGGCGCTCGGCGCGCAGTTGAAAATTCTGCTCGCGCGATACGCGATTCATGACATCAACCAGATGCAGAACGGGTCGGGAGATGATTTCCTGAAGGCGCGAAGAAATCACGTAGGCCAGCAGGACGGACACCCAGAAGACGAGCATGGCACCGACGGCAAACCATTGCAGGCGCGCATAGAGAGGCGCCAGGTCGGACTGCAGGTAAACCATGCCGACCTGGCGGCCGTCGAACCAGACCGGACGCAACATCACCAGGGTGTTGACACTAAAGCGATGGTACTGCCGCCCCTCCTCAAGCAGGTGCCGAAGATCCTGCTCCGCCAGGGCGAGAGGTTGTCCATTTCCCGGTGCGAAGCGGCGCGAGGGGTTAAGATAGTAGGCAAAAGGATTGTTGGACGCGTCGAACAGGTAGGCCGCCTCGATGCTCTCCTCGACGGCAAGGGACGCCAGGGTCTCCTGGGCGGACAGAGGATCCTTGAAAATCAGGGCGCTGCTGGTATTGCGGCCGATGATCTCCGCCAGGGAAGCGGTCTTTTCGACCAAAGTTTGACGGTAGGAAACAATTTCGGAGACAATGAACGCGGTCAAGGTCAACACCAGCACCACCGTGCTGGTCAGCATGATGATGGCATTTAATTTCTGCCGAATCGGCGCATGCCGAAAATACTGCCTCATTGCTTAGCCTTGCCCGGAGAAAAATAAAGAGGATTCTAACAAATTCATCGTCGGTAAAGAAAGCAATTATTCGATGGCCACCGATTTCGACACGGGGGAAAACTGGTGCTCCCTGTTACCCGCCGGGGTACGGACTGAAATCGGCGCCCCCTTGGGCGCAGCCCGGGCCCGGACCTGGAGCCTGGTGCTGGAAGCCCGCGGCATTCCCAATCGACTGGTGCGCCAGGCACAGGGCTGGACGCTGGTCGTCCCCGGCGCGCAATGCCGGCGCGCCGCGACCGAAATCCGCCTCTATGAAGAAAAAAATCGCGGCTGGCCGCCAAGATATCCGCATCGAAAGGCGGGCGACAACGCCTTGCCCGCTCTGTCGCTGCTGCTCTTGGTGGGCATTTTCCACAACCTGACCCTGCTTGAGCCGGGGCTCTTCAGTCTGCATCCCCACCAGTGGCTCGAACAGGGCGCGGCCCATGCGGGCGCGATCCGCGACGGGCAATGGTGGCGCATCCTGACCGCCCTCACCCTGCACAGCAATTGGCTGCACCTGGCCAGCAACCTGGCCATCGGCGCCCCCTTCGTCCTGCGCCTGTGCGCGCTGCTCGGCCTAGGCCGGGGGTGGCTGCTGATCCTCGCCTCCGGGGCGCTGGGCAACCTGCTCAATGCTCTCATGCAGGCGGCCGCCCATCGTGCCGCGGGATCCTCCACCGCCTTGTTCGGCACCCTTGGCATTCTCTGCGCCCTGGAAGTACGTCGCCATTCCGGCCGCCGGCGCCTGCTGCCGCTAGCCGCCGGCGCGGCCCTTCTCGCCATGCTCGGCTCCGCAGGGGAAAACACGGATCTCGGGGCGCACCTCTTCGGCCTGCTCGTCGGAATCGCCCTGGGCCTTCTCATCCCCCCCCAGCCCGCGGGAAGCCACCCGGCCAAACCTGGGTTCGGTTTTCTTTCCGGCGCCGCCGCCGGCCTGCTGCTGATTCTCGCCTGGACCCTGGCGCTGCGCCCCCTGTTCCAATAACCGTCGCCCCCCGCACGCCCTCTGGCCCGGCCCCCATCAGGGCATCAGATCCCGGCGGCGCATTTCTTGTCGAACCGCGTTCCAGCGCTCGCGCAAGGCCAGCACGGCCTCCTCGTCGCCCAGACCACGCCCCGCGCCGACGCCGAAAGATCCGCTGCCATAGCCCACGCCCACCGAGGTGCGCGCGGCGCGCGATTCCCGCGCCAGCTGATCGCTGAGCTGCTGGTAATAGGCGCTGAGCTCGTCATTGTTCATCGCCCGATAATCCTGCACGAGCAGATCGGCGGTGCGCTGCCCAGCGCCGCTCGCGCAGGCGGCCAGCCCCGTGCCCAGGATCAGGACCATCCCCCATTTCAGAATCTTGCGTCGCGTCGCCATTGGACCTATCCTCCCTCGAAACGGAATTTCGCCGCATTCTGACAGAAATCGCCTCGCAAGGGAATAAACCTTCCCCTGACTCCCTCGCGCCGACAATCAACGGGGGCAAAGTAAAAATTGACATTTTTGTCATGGACTGCTAGAAGAGTATGGATTGTGTATACAGTCTACCGGGCCAATGCAGTTAAAATGCTATAATACCTAGGGAAAACGGGACAACGAGAGTCATCTTCCAGGCTTTTCGCCCCCTCCGTTCGCAACGGGCTTTTCCTGATGGACGCTGAGGCAAAATCACGCGACATCCATTGCCGGTGCCCCGCTTCCTGGCGGGCTCCGCCCTTTTTTCCCGGATTTTCACCGCCGGCGGCCGCCGGCGGGCTTGAAATATCGTCGGAGAGAGTGCCCCCTGATGTGGTTTCAGGGGGAAACAGGTTGTTCAACTTTTTCAGGGGATGATGGGTATGCAAATGTTATTTGGATCCTCGGTGGGTAAGAAGATCGCCATGGCGGCGACAGGACTGTTCCTGGTCCTGTTCGTCATCGTCCACCTCATCGGGAACACCTCGATTTTCGCGGGTCCCGACGGCATCAACGCCTATGCGCACCAGCTCCACTCCCTGGGGCCGATCGTGTGGATTTTCCGGCTGGTGATGCTGAGTGTCTTTCTGCTGCACATCTGGCTGGGCATCAAGCTGACGCTTGAGAACAAGATGGCTCGCCCGGTCGGCTATGCACGCAAGCAGAACCTGCGGACCAGCTACGCCGCCCAGATCATGATCTACAGCGGCCTGGTGCTTCTGCTCTTCGTCATTTATCACCTGCTGCACTTCACCGTCCGTGTCACCAACCCCGATATCTCGGCCTTCGTCGACGCCGCCGGTCGCTTCGACGTCTATGCCATGGTGGTCCTGAGCTTCCAAAAGTTTTTCATCAGCCTGACCTACGTCATTGCCATGGTGTTTCTCCTGCTGCACCTGAGCCACGGCATCGGCAGCATGTTCCAGTCCAGCGGCCTGAACAACGCCCGCACCCTGCCGACCATCCAGACAGCCGGCAAGTGGGTCGCCATCGCGCTGCTGGTGGGCTATATCGCCATTCCGATCACCATTCTCGTAGGCATCGTTAAACTCTAGGGGGAACTATCGTGATACTCGACGGCAAATGTCCTACCGGACCCATTGAGCAGAGCTG
>NZ_JAUVWH010000197.1 GCF_030604225.1 Geoalkalibacter sp. | reverse complement strand
GTCGGGTGGAAGTTCTCGGTGCCGGGGCGGGAGCGGTGGATGTCCTCAACCTGGTGGAAGCCGTGCTTGAGGATCAGCGCGCCGCCGTGTTGAAAAAAGAGCTCAAACTGCGCACCAGCGTTTCTCCTTTGCTGCTGCAAGGCGATCGCGAGCGGCTCAAGGCCTTGCTCGACAATCTGCTCTCCAATGCGGTCAAGTACACGCCCGCCGGAGGGTTGGTGGAGCTCAGCGTCGGTCGTGACGGCGCGATGGCCCTGATCGAAGTGGGTGATTCGGGGCCGGGCATCACCGCGGATGAAAAGGAAAAGATTTTCGAACCCTTTTACCAGGGGCGGGCGGCCTGCCTGGGGCCTGTGCAGGGCACCGGCATCGGCTTGTCCATCGTTCGGGATTATGTGGCGGCGCTGCAGGGCGAGGTCGAGGTGGAAGAGAGTTCCGCCGGCGGTGCCCTGTTTCGGGTGCGGCTGCCTCTTGCTGCGGAGAACAGGGCATGAAACGCACGAGATGGATTTGTTTGGCGATCCTGGTGATTTCCCTATTGATCGGCGGTTGCGCGCAATTGCGCGAGATGGTGGGGCGGCCCAGCGTGGTCTCCCTTGCGCCGGCCGCACCGCCTGATCGTCTGCCCCAGGCTGTGCAGGCGGAGCCGCCGCCGGTGGTGAAATCCGCCGAGGTCCTGGAATTCCTCGCGGCCTTTCAATCCCTGGAGGGGCGCTCCCAGGCCGAGGAGTATCGCCGCGTCATCGATCAATTCGTGGAGAATGACGGTGATGTCGAGCGTTTTCGCCTGGCGTTGGTGATGCTGATGCCGGGCAAGGGGTTCAGCAATGCCCACAAGGGGCGCGAAATGCTTCGTGATTATCTCAAGCGCGAGGAGTCGCGCGACGCCGATCTCGAGGCCCTGGCGCGGCTGATGGTCGACCTGGTCAACGAACGGGAAAAGCTCGAACGGCGCCTGGTTCAGGAAAAGGAAGCGTCCGAGACGTTGGCACGGCAATTGAAGGAACTGCGCGACATTGAAAACATCATGCGGCAGCGCGAGGTCAACGGTCGTCCCGCGCTCTGATACGGACTTATCATGGATCTCAATAAGAAGCGAATTCTGCTGGTGGATGACGACGAAGATCTGTTGCGCTTGCTCTCCATGCGCCTCACCAGCAATGGCTATGAAGTCAGCTGCGCCCAGAGCGGCGAACAGGCGCTGGCGCTGCTGCCGGTCTTGCGCCCCCATTTGGTGATTACCGATCTGCGCATGGAGGGCATGGACGGCATGGCGCTTTTTGAGGCCATCCGCAAGAGCAATACCTCCCTGCCGGTATTCATCATGACCGCCCATGGTTCGATTCCCGATGCGGTCACGGCGACGCGGCGCGGCGTATTCAGCTTTCTGACCAAGCCGCTCAACGGCCGCGAACTGCTGCGGGACGTCGAAAAGGCGCTGACCCTCTCCCCGGGCGGCGCCGGCGCAGACAGTGAACAGGCCTGGCGCGGGGACATCATCACCCAAAGCCCGCTCATGGAGGACTTGCTGAGCAAGGCCCGGCTCGCTGCGGCAAGCGGCGCCAGCATTCTGATTCGGGGCGAAAGCGGCACCGGCAAGGAACTGCTCGCCCAGGCCATCCACCGCGCCAGTCCGCGCGCCGACAAGCCCTTCGTTCCCGTCAACTGCGGCGCCATCCCCGATAATCTGCTCGAATCCGAACTGTTCGGTCACGTCAAGGGGTCCTTCACCGGAGCCGACCGCAATTATGCCGGCCTTTTCCGCAGCGCCGACGGCGGAACCCTGTTTCTCGATGAAATCGGCGACATGCCCCTGACCCTGCAGGTCAAGTTGTTGCGCGTTCTGCAGGAAAAGCAGGTGCGCGCCATTGGCTCGGCCTTGGCCGTCGCCATCGACGTGCGGATTATCTCGGCCACCCATCGCACCCTCGAAGACGAGATTCAGGAAGGACATTTCCGCGAGGATCTCTACTACCGTCTCAATGTCGTGTCCCTGGAGTTGCCATCCCTTGCCGAGCGCCGGGAAGACATTCCCCTGCTCGCCAATTATTTCCTGCGCAAGTTCGCCGAGGAGTCAGACAAGCCCCTCGGCAGCTTTTCCCCCGATGCCATGGAGGTTCTTGTCGCCGCGTCCTGGCCCGGCAATATTCGCCAGTTGTGCAATGTCGTGGAGCAGGCGGTGACCCTGTCGACCAGCGCGGTCATCTCGTCCGACCTGGTCAACAGCGCCATTCGCGAAACCCCCGACAATATCCTCTCCTTTGCCGACGCCCGCCGTCAGTTCGAACAGGAGTATCTGGTCCAGCTCCTCAAGATCACGCGCGGCAACGTCAGCCATGCCGCGCGTCTGGCCAAGCGCAACCGCACCGAATTCTACAAGCTGCTCAGCCGCCATCATATCGTGCCGACCCTTTTCAAATAACGGAGTAGGTGGTCCGCGCTGCCGCCTCGTCGGTTTTGACGAACTTCGGCAGATTTCCAAGGTTTGTCTCCTCCCGCTCAGCAACAAAAATTGTCTCTTTGTCTTGCCCCTGTCGTCCCTGAGCAACAGGAGCCGCAAATTGCTCCTTCAGGGTAGAGGCGCTGGATTCCTCCGGAGTATTCGCCGGTTGGCTTCCTCCCGCGGTACTGTTTAGGGCCGAATCGTCTTGCGGAGCCTAAAGACCGGATTTAAGGTTCGCCCGCTGTTGCCGAACAGAGACATCATCTCTCGCCGTTGGCCCCGCCCGGGGAAGGTGTTCTCCCTGTTCGGGTTGGAAGTTGTTGAAAATGCGAGTAATAAATTTTTTGGCACAAGATGTGCTCATATAAAAAAGCAAAGCGAAAAACAAAATTGTTGCACTTCCGCCTGACGGCTTCTGCCCTACCGCCAGGCGGTTTTTTTTATTTTTTATTTCAAAATTACAGTACAAAAAACATGAACAAATATAAAAAAGTGAACTATGGCTTCGGTTTGACAGCCCCCTTCAATGTGCGGATACTGGCTTTTGACGACTTAGGGCGAGGTTGATTCCGATGGGTGTTGTTGATTTGTTCAGGCCCCTGGCTTTGTGGACACCGGAGACCTTGCGCCAGTGGATGCGGGAGCGCCATCCCGAGGATTATCTGCTGCTCGATATCCGTCAGTCGCAGGAGTACGCCGCCGGTCATTTGCCCGGTGCCATCTCCCT
>NZ_JAUVWH010000145.1 GCF_030604225.1 Geoalkalibacter sp. | reverse complement strand
GGGAGGCACTTCGGCGGCGACGATGGCCGAGGTCAGGCCGCGGCCGCCCAGACCCGCCCAGGCGGCCGGGCAGTCTTCCACGGAGGTGGTCAGGTTGGTCATGTTGACGCGGTAGATCTTGTTCATGTGCGCATCTCCCTTTCTCAATGATACGGGTTTTCCATGAGGGACGATCTCCTTTCCGAAAGGGAGGCTCCGCCGTTTCCAGCGAAACCCATAGGCCGGCAACCCTGGGGGCCTTCCCCTTTAGGTCGTCCGGCTCGGAGGAACGGGAACCTTGGTCGGGGCGGATGGCATCCGCCCTGGGCGCACGTCGGTGCGCCCCTACGAGAATTCAAACACGTAACTGGCGAAATTTTTTTGTCGCCAGCAACCGACGAACACGCCCAGGCCGTAGGAGAGTTGTTCCAGCAGATAGAACAGAGCGAAGGCCGGCGGCGAGAGATCGGGGCGCCGCAGCCGGTAATCGACCCCCACCACCCAGAGTCCGAGCAACGCAAGGGCCATCCCCGCCTGCGGCAGGACAATCCCGAGAAGGATGATCGGCAACAGGTAATAGCGTAGCAGATGATAGCCCAGATAATAGGCCAGGCTCGCCAAGGCGCGCAGGCGCGCCTGAAAAACCGCGAGGATTCCCTGGCGCAGCCCGCGCCGATTGAGCTTGGCGTGGGTGACGCCGGCATCGATGAGCAGTACGGCGGCGCAGGTGCCGAACACCGCGGCCTGCAGGGTGGCCAGGCCGATCATCAGCAACAGCAAGGCAACGCACAAACCGGGCGGCAAGAGCAATTTTTTGCGCCGCTGGGGATGTAGGGTCTGCAACATTCCCTCGGAGGTGCCGTAGTCGAAGCGCCGCCGCATGAAGGCCACCAGGCGGCTGCGGTGGTTGTGGCACACCTTGCCCTTGGGCAGGTAGACGATGCGGTAGGCGCAGTCGCGCAGTCGCCAGGTGAGGTCAACGTCCTCACCGACGTGGAGATCCTCGCGAAAGCCGCCGACAATGGCGAAGGACGTGCGCCGCACCAGCAGGTTGCAACTCGGCAGGTAGAAGGTGTCGTTGCCTTCCTTGCCGTTGCGTTCGCGCCCGCCCAGGTTGAGGCTCGACATGACCGTTTCGTAGCGATCCAGGCCGCGGCGGCTGTTCATACCGTCGACCCAGCCGCCCACCGCGGCGACCTCGGCATCGGCGAAGCTCGGCAGCAGTTCGCCCAGCCATTGGGGCGAAGCGGTGCAGTCGGAATCAATGAAGGCAAGAATGTCGCCGCTTGCCGCGGCCGCGCCGCGATTGCGCGCCGCCGCCGGACCCGTGCCGCGGCCGCCGCTGGCCAGCAGGCGCGCGCCGAATTCCAGAGCCACCTGCGGCGAGGCGTCGCGGCTGCCGTCGTCGACCACGACGATCTCCAGGCGCTCTTGGGGATAATCGAGTCGGCGCAGGGATTCCAGGCACTTGCGCAGATCCTCGGCGCGGTCGAGAACCGGGATGACGACACTGACCCGGGGCTGGAAGTCGGGAGTTTCGGTCGGCTCCTCGCGTAGGGCCAGCCCTTGAGCGACCAGGGTTTCCCAGATCTTGCGCTCGCCGGGTGTGGCCGCGGCGACGGCCGCCTCCCGGCCGCGGCGGGCCAGGTCCGCCAGTTTCTGGTTGATGCGCAGCACCCGGTAGGGGCGCTCGGTCACCAGGAAAAGGCCCGAGGGTGATTCCTCGATGCGCACCGATGCGAGCAGGCGGTAAGTCATGTTTTGGCCTCGGGCAGCAACCCTTCGCTTTGGAAAATCTCCATCAGGCTCTCCACCACCTCATCGGGGGGCAGAAAGTGCATCTTGCCTTCGCGCGGTTGAATGCCGCCGGAGAGCAGCGCCAGAATGCGCTCAAAGGCGGGCAGACTGGGATCGGGCGTGGTGGAGCGCAGGGGGTCGGGGCGCGGCGTGGCGAATTCGCCCTGATCGAGGGCCGCGCCGAGGGCGCCGACTTCCCATTCGGGCAGGCTCAGATCCTCCAGCCCCCAGGTCTCCAGGGCCTGGGTGGTGGCCGTCACCACCGCCTCCAGGGCGGGATAGCGCGGTTCCTTGAAACCGGCCTCGCAGAGGATGGCGCAGGGCAGCTGCGCAACGATTTTCTGCCGTGAGCCGCGATCGCCCTTGCGCAAGATCTCCACCTCTTGGTCCTTGACCAGCAGGGACAGGGCCGCGCTTACGCAGCCCAGATCCTGCCGGGCCGCCGCCAGGGCCGGCGCCGGATCGCTGCCGCCGTCGAGCAGGCGGTTGCCGGTGAGAACCAGGTCGGGGCGCAGAATGGCATAGACCCGCTGCCAGAGGTGCGCCCCGGCGACGGCATCGCCGCCCGCCAGCACGCCGTTCCAGACGCGGATGGCGCGCTCGGCGCCCATGGCCAGGGCCAGGCGCAGACTGTCTTCGAGCGATTTGGGGCCAACCGCCACGGCGGTCACCCGCGCCACCCCCGCGTCCCGCAGTTCCAGGGCATGCTCCAGAGCTTCCAGATCGGCGGGATTGGTCAGGCACCGCAGGCCGCGATCGCGGATGCCGGCGCCTTTGGCCATGAGCCGCACCGGCGGCCGGGGATCGCTGCACTCCCGCAGAATGACGAGGATATCCAATTTTTTCTCAGCCATGGGGACGTCTCCTCAGGTCATGCGGAAGGACACGCCGAAGCCGCCCCGGGGGTAGCTCCAGCGGGTGAAGGCGTTCTGCCGGCAGACCACGTAACAGGTGCCGCACTCCAGGCAGCCGTCGTAGACAAAGGTCATTTTCTGGTCTTCCTCCGACCAGGTATAGCAGCGCGCCGGGCAGGAATTGGTGCAGCCGCGCTGGTCGCAACCCACGCACACCTTGGTGTCGAGGACGATGTGAGGTTCGCGGTCGATACGGAAGCTGGTGACGTCGAAGATCTCGTCGACGTTGATTTTCATAGGGCTCTCCATCCCGAATAGACATCGGCGATCATGTTCTTGAGACCGATTTTTTCCTTGACGGCGCGCATCAGCAGTTTGGTCATGGTTTCCTTGGGGGTGCCGTCGATGCGGTAGATTTCATCCATGATGCCGCACAGCAACTCCGGATACTGGGTGTAGATGCGATCGTTGTGCAGCATGTGCGGGGTGCGCCGGTAGAGCTTGAGATCCTGCATGACGTAGCTGTTTTCCAGCATGCGCTGGTAGCAGGCCAGGCTCTGCTTGGAGAAATCCTTGCGCTGGTGGGCCTCGATGGCGGCCTTGCCGGCGAGCATCCCCGAGTGGGTGGCGAGGTTGATGCCTTCGAGGTTGAGGCCGGTGACGATACACAGAGCCGCGGCGTCGCCCGCCACGAGGATGCCGGGGCCGTGGGTCTCGGGCACCATGTCGTAGCCGCCCTCGGGCACCAGGTGCGCCGAGTATTCCAGCAGCCGTCCGCCCTTGAGCAGCTTGGCCATCTGCGGCTGCTCCATGAAGGCGTTGAGCAGGTCGTAGGGGGTTTTGCCGCTCTCGCTCAGGCTGCCCAGGTGCATGACCAGGCCGATGGAGAGGGAATCGTAGTTGGTGTAGAGGAAGCCGCCGCCGCGCACCCCCTGGGTGCAGCCGACCAGCTCGTTGGAGGCGCCCTGGTCGCGCACCAGGCCGAAGCGGTCGTCGATGACTTCCTTGGGCAGGTCGATGAGGGCCTTGACGCCCACCGCCATCTGCGCCGGATCAAAGGCCGGGCGGCGCAGGCCGGCCTTCTTGGCGGCGAAGGAGAGCACGCCGTCGGCGGCGATCACCACCGGCGCCTTGATCTCGCCGCCATCGCGCATCACCTTGACGCCGGTAATCTGCGCGCCGTCCTTGAGCAGATCCTCCACCGTGCAGCCGCAGTAGAGCTTGGCGCCGGCCTTGACCGCCTCGTCGGCGAGCCAGCGGTCGAAGCGCGGGCGATACACGGTGTAGCCGTTGTAGGGGACGCGATCCGAAGCCTGGGTGTCGAAATTGACGTTGAAGGAGGATTCCTCGGTCAGAAAGGTCAGGGATTTCTTGACGATGTGGCGCTCCAGGGGCGCCTGGTTCCAGAACTCGGGGAAATGCTCCTCCAGGGCGGTGAGGCGATGGAGCACGCCGCCGAACATGTTCTTCTCGCCGGGATAGCTGCCGCGTTCGAGCAGCGCCACATCCAGGCCGGCCTTGGCCAGGGTCAGGGCGGCCGAGGAGCCGGCCGGCCCGGCGCCGATGACGATGGCATCGAAAGAGCGTTTCATGCGACACCTCCGGTAGCGGCCCGAACCCGTTCCAGCAGCAGCGGCATGACCGCCTTGAGGTCGGCGACGAAGCCCTCGTCCGAATTGGGGAAGATGGGCACCTTGGGATCGATGTTGAGGCTGATGATGCGGCGCGAATCCTTGATGCCGCCGATGTGGTGCATGGAGCCCGAGATGCCCAAGGCCAGGTAGAAGCGCGGCGCCACGGTCTTGCCGGTCTGCCCGACCATGCGCTCGAAGCCCGTCCAGCCCAGGTCGTAGACCGGGCGGGTGACGCCGAGGGAGACGTTGAGCAGTTTGCACAGTTCGAGCAACTGATCGAAGCAGGCCTGATCGCAGCCGAGCCCGGCGCTGAAAATCACTTCGGCCTCGGAGACGTCGACGGTCTGGGGGTCGGGCGGAATGCGCTCGATAATGCGGATCTTGCCCGGCGCCGCGCTCGTCGGACCGGCGAGTTGCACCTGCTCCGGCACGCTGCGCTTCATGGAGGGCAGCAGCGCGGCGCTGAGAATCTGCGGATTGACCGTCAGCACCAGGGTGCCCTGGCCGTTCCAGAACCAGGCTTCCTGCACCCGTTTACCCAGGGCGCGACGCATGAGCTTGAGCCCCTGGTGGTCGCGTGCCGTGGCGACGGCTTCGGTGTACAGGGGTCCGTCGAGCTGCGCCGCCAGCAGGGGCGCCAGGGCGTGACCGAGATCGTTGTGCGGCAGCAGCACCACGCCCGCGCCCTGGTCGCGCGCCGTCAGGGCGATGAGCGCCGCCTGCAGATCGGGGGCATCGGTCACTTCCGCGCTGCTCGGCTGCACCAGCAGGCGCGTCAGGCCGTAAGCGCCGCACTGCTCCGGAACCTCCGGGGCGAATCCCGAAAAACACAGGGCCGACCAGGCGACATCGAGCTTCTTCGCCAGCCGCGAAGCCTCGCTGAGCAGGCCCTTGCCGGTTTCCTCGAGTTCGCCGCCGGGCAGGTCGAGTACGGCCAGCACCGGCCCTGGTGCGAAGGGTTGGTTAGATCCGCCGAAAGCCATCAGATGGACCTCCCGGTCTTGTGGCCTTCCCAGATGGCCATGTCGACCTTGCGCGGCGCCACGCAGTCGCCGATGCGGTAGAGCTCCTTGACCTTGCCCTTGAGGGCGAAATACAGATCGGCGTCGACCTGCTGGCCCATGGCCAGAACGATGGAATCGAAGGGGCCCCAGGTCTGCCACTGGTTGGAATAGACGTTGAAACCCTTGATTTCCTTTTGTCCGGCTTCGCCGCCGACTTCCATCACGGCGATGTCGGGGGTGAAGGTCACGCCCTTTTGCAGTAGGCGCTGGCGCGTCAGGTAGAGATCCTGGGTGGGGCCGAGCTCAGCGCCGACGAACAGGCTTGAGGTGATGATGTGCACCGTCTTGCCCAGATCGGCGAGGCGCTCGGCGGTGGCGGAGGCACGATGGTGGCCGTCGTAGTCGATGAGGCACACCTTGTCGCCCAGCTCCGGCTTGCCGTCGAGGACCTGCCAGACGTTGAACACCGCCGGGCCGTCGGCGCCGCCCACCGGATGGCTCTTGGGCTGGCTGCCGGTGGCCACCACCACCACGTCGGGGTTGGCCTTGAGAATCTCCTCGGGGGTCAGCCGGCTTTGCAGGTGCACCCGCACCCCGGCCTTGTCGACCTGATCCTTCTCGTTGCGGATGATGACGCCGAACTCGTCGCGCCCGGCGCCCTTCATGGCGGTGAGCACCTGGCCGCCGAGGTTTTCGTTGCGGTCATGGAGATCGACCTGGTGACCGCGTCGACCGGCCATCTTCGCCGCCCACAGGCCGGCGGGACCGCCGCCCACCACCATGACCTTTTTCTTCACCGGCGCGGGCTTGAGGGTGCCTTCGCCCCATTCCTTCTCCAGGCCCACGGCGGGGTTCTGGATGCAGCCAAGGGTGCGGTTGATGCCCATGCGGCCGATGCAGCCCTGGTTGTCGCCGACGCAGTAGCGGATGTCCTCAAGGCGCCCTTCGAAGGCTTTTTTCGGCAAAAAGGGATCGCAGATCAGGGCGCGACACATGCCGACCATGTCGGATTGGCCGTTGGCCAGCACCTTCTCGGCCATGACCGGATCGTTGATGCGGCCGGTGCAGAATACCGGCAGTTTGATCTTTTCGCGCATCCCCGCCGCCAGGGGGATGGTGTAGCCGAGCGGGGTGTGCATGGAGCCTTCCACCAGGTAGAGATTGTAGAAGGTGGCGATGGAGAGGTCCATGAAGTCGATGAGGCCTGAAGCTTCGAATCGCGCGCCGATCTCCTGAATCTGGCCGAGATCGAGGCCGCCGGGGATCATCTCGTCGGCGCACAGGCGAATGCCGAGGGTGAAATCCTTGCCCACCGCCTTGCGCACCGCCTCGATGAACATGAGAGGAGCGCGCATGCGGTTTTCCAGGCTGCCGCCGAACTCATCGGAGCGGAAGTTGGTGAGGGGCGAGAGGAACTGACGCGCCAGGCTCGAATGGCCGAACTGCAGCTCCACCCCGTCGAAGCCGCCCTCGCGCACATGCACCGCGCTCTTGGCGAAGTAACGGCATACCTCCTCGATGTCCTCGGGCTCCATCTCCTTGGGCGTCTCGCGGAACAGGACGTCGGGCATGGGACTCGGCGCCCACACCGGCAGGCGCGAGATGCTGCCGTCGCACTGCTGGCCGTTGTGGTTGAGCTGGCAGAAGATCTTGGCGTCGTACTGGTGCACGTAGTCGGTGATCTTGCGGAAGCCGGGAATGACCTCGGGATGAAAGGCCTCCACCAGTTTTTCGTAGGCGGTGTCCGTGGGGTGCACGCTCATCTCTTCGGTGATGATCAGGCCCGCGCCGCCCTTGGCCCGCTCGCCCCAGTAATACATGTGACGCTCGCTGGGCATGCAGTGCTCGGCGAAATTGGTCAGGTGCGGCTGAAAGGAGATGCGGTTTTTCAACTCAACCTGGCCGAGTTTGATGGGCGAGAACAGGTATTCGAACATCATGGTTTAGGCTCCTGGCTTTTAAATTCGGTTCACCGCAGAGGGCGCTGAGTTCGCTGAGAAGACAAATGGAATTTTATGATTTCTCTGAATTTCTCAGTGTTCTTCGCGATCTCCAGTGAGCGAGGCGAACGGGCGGTAAAAAAGATTTTTTAAGCCGCCGACGCCTTCTGGTTTTCCTCGGCAATCGAGGTCACGCAGCGCTCCAGGCACTCGGGATCGCCGCCCTCGATGTCGTTCTTGAGGTGATAGGCCACCGCCGGGCAGCCGCCGTGACACTGGTCGAAGCGCTGGCAGTCCTCGCAGGAATGGATGCGCAGGCCGCGCAGGGAGGCGAAGATCTCCC
>NZ_JAUVWH010000041.1 GCF_030604225.1 Geoalkalibacter sp. | reverse complement strand
TCCGACTGGCGGCTCACCACGGGTGGGCCGCCTTTTTGCGTGACGATGTCCCAGTTGACCTGGAGGCGTGCCAGTTGGTCGGGGCCGCTGTCGAAGCGCAGGATGTCCAAGCGGATCTGGTGGCTGACGGCCAAGGCGCGCGGCCAGGGAAAGATTGCGATTTTGGGATGGCCGAGGAGCACGCCGAGATTTTCGGCCAGGGTGCGGGCGAAGTTTTCATTGAGAGGCTCGGCCCAGCGGGAAAAATCAGCCATCTGCATTTCATGGGCGCTGCGGCGCGTGACCAATTGCGGCCGGTCGAGATAGGCGGGGAAACGCAGCGGCCCCAGGCCCGGATGCATGCTGTCCGCTTGCCGGTCCAGGTCCGGCAGGGGCGCGTTTTCCAGGGCGGCCAGGGTGAAAAAGCGCGTGCTCTGCCGGGTTCCCTCGCCGAGGGACAGGCAGCCGGCGGGCAGGGTCAGCAGGGCCAGCAGAATCAACAAAGGCCAGGGAGCCGGGAGTGAAGCCTTGGTCATGGGCTGGTGCCTCCTTTGCCGCGCAGCAGCGCGTCGGGATGACGTTCGAGGTATTCGCTGAGGTCGCGCAGGGCACGCGCCGCTCCTGCCAGTTCGCCCAGGGCGCGTTCCAGCTGGACGTGCAGCAGGGACTCCTCGCCCAGGGTCTCGCCCAAGGTCGCCATGACGCGGCGGGTTTCCTCCAGGGCCTCCTGCCCGGCCTGGGCGGTTTGTCCCCATTGGGCCGCGAGGGGTTGCAGCTGGCCGTCGAGATGGGTCAGCAGGTCGCGCGTGGTTTTCAGGGTCGCGCTCAGTTCCCGGTCGGCGCGTTCCAGCCGCCCCTCCATGCTCCCCACCAGGGCCTTGACTTCCTCAAGGGTTTCGCCGACGCCGCGCAGGGTCTCGCCCAGTTGCGGCGAGCGGACGAACTGTTCGATCCCCTCCAGGGTCGCGACCAGCTTGTGGGCGATCTCGGCCAGGGGCAATTCCTCCAGGGTGCGGGTGAGTTCCTCGAAGCCCGAGGGAATGGTCGGCAGTTGCGGATAGGAGGTTTCCACCTCGGCGAACCGCGGCGGGCGTTCGGGGAAGAGATCGATGAGCACCAGCAACTGGCCGGTGACGAAGCTCTGCGACTGCAGCTGGGCGCGCAGGCCTTGGGCCACCATCAGGTCGATGAACTCCTGGGTGCCGATCTCCAGGGGGCGGTTGGGTCCCTGGTCCTCGCAGCACACCTGGGTGAAGCGGTCGGGCAGCACCTCGATGGTCACGGGAATGCGAAATGACAGGTCGTTCTCGTCGAACTCAATGCGGATATCGACCACGCTGCCGACCTGCACGCCGCGAAACATCACCGGCGCGCCCACGTTGAGACCCTTGACCGAGCCTTCGAAATAGAGGATGTAGCGCTCGGTGGGGCGAAAGAAATGGCCGCCGCCGAAAATGATCACCGCCGTGACCACCAGGGCCAGGGCCCCCAGCACGAAGGCGCCGACTAGGGCTGGATTGGCCTTTTTGCTCATGTCCGTCCTTCCTTGGCGTCGCGGGTGAGAAAGCGGCGCACGCTCGGCTCGCGGCATTCATCCCGCAGGGTGCGGGGATTGCCGCGCGCGATGAGCGTTTTGCTCTCGGCGTCGAGAAAGATGCCGTCGGTGCCGATGGCGAAGATGCTCGCCAGTTCGTGGGTGACCACCACCACCGTGGCGCCGAGGCTTTCGCGCAGCTCCAGGATCAGCTCATCGAGGCGGGCCGCGCTCACCGGATCGAGGCCCGCCGAGGGTTCGTCGAAAAACAGGATGTCGGGATCCAGGGCCAGGGCCCGCGCCAGCCCGGCGCGCTTGCGCATGCCGCCGCTGATCTGCGCCGGATAGAAATCGCCGAAGCCGGCCAACCCCACCAGGGCGAGCTTGAGCTCGACCAGATCCTTGATTTCCGCGGCCCGCAGCCGGGTGTATTCGCGCAGGGGCAGGGCGATGTTTTCCGCCAGGGTCAGCGAACTCCACAGGGCGCCGCTCTGATAGAGGATGCCGCAGCCGCGCATGATGGCCTCGCGTTCCTTGTCCTCCAGCGCCCAGAAACAGCGCTCGCCGTAGTAGATCCGGCCCGCCGCCGGCCGCTGCAGGCCCACCAAGTGCCGCAGCAGGGTGCTCTTGCCGCAGCCCGAGCCGCCCATGATGATGAAGATGCTGGCCCGTGGGATCTCGAAGCACAGATCCTTTTGGATCACCAGGTCCCCGTAGGCCAGGGTCAGGTTTTCCACGCGCAGGTGCGCGGCGCTTGGCGTGGTGTGATGCTCCATCAGCCGCTCCCTCCGCTGCTCAAATCCCCAGAATGTGAAAGATCACCGTCAGGACGGCGTTGGCGACGATGATCCAGACGATGGCGCTGACCACCGCCGCGGTGGTCGCCTCGCCCACGGCGGCGGCGCTGCGGCCGCACTGCATGCCGCGCAGGCAGCCGGCCACGGCGACGATGGCGCCGTAGGCCAGGGCCTTGATCAGCCCGGTGGCGAAATGGATCAGGGGCACGGCGCTCGCCGTCTGTTGATAGTACTGGGTGAGGGGCAGGTCGAACAGCCCCACGCCGACCAGCGCCCCGCCGAGAATGCCCATGAGATCGGCATAGACGGTGAGCAGCGGCACCATCAGCACCAAGGCGATGAGGCGCGGCAGCACCAGGAAATCCACCGGCGCCACGCCGAAGGTGCGCAGGGCGTCGATCTCCTCGTTGACCTGCATGCTGCCCAGCTGCGCGGCATAGGCGGCGCCGGTGCGCCCGGCCATGAGGATGCCCGTCATCATCGCGCCCATGTCGCGTGCCATGCCCAGGGCCACGGCGTTGGCGATGTAGATTTCGGCGCCGAACAGGCGCAGCTGCACCGCGCCGACAAAGGCCAGAATCACGCCCACCAGCAGGCTGATGAGGGTGACGATGGGCAGCGCGGCGATGCCCGCCTCCTGAAGGTGCAGCAGCAGATCCGAGGCGCGGAAACGCGCCCGCCCCCGCAGCAGGCGGGTCAGGCTGAAAAAGACCTCGCCGAAGAACACCAGGTTGTCGATGCTCTTGCGTCCCCAGAGCAGGGCGCCTTCGCCGAGTTCGTGGAGCAGCGAGGGTCGGCCCTCATCCTGACGGCTCCCCGGGCGCTCGGGCACCGCCGTCGCCAGAGCCAGCAGGCGCTGCACGCCTTGCGGCAACTCCTCGTCGCGGCAGGCGATGCCCTGGGCGGCGCAAAGGTCCCGAATCCGCAGCACGAACACCAGCAGCCGGCTGTCCCAGCCCAGCAGGCCGGCGTCGCGCAACACCACCTCGCGGGGCGCGGCGCCCAGGGCGGCACCCAACTCCGCGAGAGAGGGCAGCGGTTGGTCGCCTTTCCAGTCGCCAGCAAACGCCAGGATCAAACGGTCGTCCTCGCGCTGCCGGTGCAGTTGCGCCGGCGGGCCGGCGCTCGGGAGGGCTTGAGCCATGAAAAACCTCGTCGTGAGCCGCGATGATGAACTGGAAACATACCAGAAGATGCCGGAAGCACAAGACTTGCCGGCGGACTTGCGCGGCCCCGCCGGCCGGACGCCCTTTTTCCTTGGCCCTCGCCCGGGGATGGGCTATGAATGGGGCTCTCATCCGATCGCGGAGTTCGCACCCATGTCCCTGCCGGTGATGCTGCTGTGGCGGCTGTTTGTTCCCTTCGCCTTTGCCTATTTTCTCTCCTACCTGTTTCGCACCGTCAATGCGGTCATCGCCCCGGATCTGGTGGCCGAACTGGGGCTGGAGCCGGCGTCCCTGGGCCTGTTGACCGCCGCCTATTTTCTCGCCTTTGCCGCTTTTCAACTGCCCCTGGGCCTGCTCCTCGACCGCTTCGGTCCGCGCCGCGTGGAGGCGGCGCTGCTGCTTGTCGCCGCCGCCGGCGCCCTGCTCTTTGCCCGGGCCGAAAGCCAAGGCGGGCTGCTGCTGGGGCGCGCCCTCATCGGGCTGGGGGTCTCGGCCTGCCTCATGGCGGCCTTCAAGGCCTTCAGCCAGTGGCTGCCGACGGAGCGCCTGCCCCTGGCCAACGGCATTCAGATGGTGGCGGGCGGCCTGGGGGCCCTGGCGGCGACGGCGCCGGTGGAAGCGGCGCTAAGTCTGACGGATTGGCGCGGGGTGTTTCTGCTGTTGGGGATGCTGACCTTGGCGGCGGCCCTGATGCTGTTTTTCGTCGTGCCGGAACGCTCGGGGGATGGTCCGCGCGAGACCCTGACCGAACAGTTGCGCGGCCTGGGCGGGATTCTGCGCGGCGCGGCCTTCTGGCGGATCGCGCCCTGGGCCTGCGCCGGGCAGGCGGCCTATCTGAGCATCCAGGGGCTCTGGGCGGGGCCCTGGCTGCGCGAGGTGGGCGGCTATGACCGGGACGGGGCGGCCCTGGTGCTGCTGCTCATCGCCGCGGCCATGACCCTGGGCTATTTCTTTTTCGGCGCCCTCGCCGAGCGCCTCGGTCGGCGCGGCATCGCGCCCATGCGGGTGGCCGCGGCGGGCATGCTGATCTTCATGCTGGCGCAGCTGCTCCTGGTCGTGCCGCTGCCCTTCCCCGCCCTGCCCCTTTGGCTGCTGTTCGGCTTCAGCGGCACCGCCTGCATCCTGCCCTACGCCGCCCTGTCCCAGGCTTTTCCCCGGCAGCTCGCGGGGCGCGTCAACACCAGCCTCAACCTGCTGGTGTTCAGCGCCGCCTTCGCCGCCCAATGGGGCATCGGCGCCATCATCGGCCTCTGGGTCGGCAACTTTGGGGAAAGCGCGGCGGCCGGTGGTTACGCGTCCGCCTTTGGCGCGATGCTGGCTTCGCAGGCCCTGGCGGCGCTCTGGTATCTACGGCCGCCCGCGGGCCGGAATTGATCTGCAACCCTTCACCAGAAAAGTCCGCCGGCACCGCGTCCCTGGGTGCCTGGGAACCCCTCAGCCTAATCCTTGCTCTTGTCGAGCTTGGTGAATTTGGAGCCGCGCAGGGAGACATCGGCCATCAGCCCCTTGACGTCGAAGACGAAGGCGACGATGGGGTCCTTGACGGTGGTGCTGTCCAGGCGGTGGCCCGCGCCGATGTCGATGATGGCGATGTTGCCGTCCACTCCGGCTTCCCAGCCCTGGCCGGCGCGGAACTTGGCGAGGGCCTCCTCGGTCATGAAGGCAATGATCATGTCCTTGGATTGAGCGCCGATCTGCAGGCCGTAGGACGCGGCCACGATGTTGTAGTAATCGACGGTGCGCCCCTTGACGCGCAGCGCCCCTTCCCCGTATTCCCCACCCACCACGAAGGCGGCTTTTTTCACCCCCGGCATGACCAGCAGGCCCTTGGCCGTGGCGGTGAACTCCCTGGCGCCCTCGACATCGCGATAGAAACGCTCCAGTGTGACATCGACGCTGGTGTCGATCTCTTTCGCCGTGGCCGCCGACACCGTCTGCACGCCGGCCAGGGCGACAATCAGGCCGAACAGCGCGGCCAGACCTAAAATCCCTTTGCGGAGAGGCTTTTTCATGATCCAACCCCCTTTCTGATTGTGAAACCACTTTATCGCCGGCGTCGCGTTTTGCAAGCCGCCGGGTATCCTGGGCTTGCTCAGGCGGTTGTCGCAGGCGAGGCTGCTATACTGGAGAAAAAGCAGGTGCGAGGAGGCTTACGATGAAGGGTTATCTGTTGCTGGCCACGCTCGTTGCGCTCTTCCTGGCGGGTTGCGCCGTGGGACCCAAATTTCCGCCCGTGCCGGACGCGGCGTTCAGCGCCCGGGGCATAGAAACCATCGCCGTCCAGCCCATCGTGTTTCGCGATTGGGGCCCGACGACCTACTGCGAGCGCGACATCGAAAATGCTCTGCGGTTCCATCTGCTCCGCGACCTGAAAGCCAAGGGCTATCAGGTGGTGCGCATTGCGCGCGCACCCCTGCCCCACAGCGGCCTGCCGGATCCCCTTGCCGACGACTCGCCGGCCAACATCCTGAGCCAGACGCCGGAGGGCGCCGATGCGGTGCTGGTGGTGTGGATCGATCACTACAAGCAGTTCGGGCTATGCGACGCGGTTCGCTTTCGCTATCTGGAGATGAGCGCTTCGGCGATCCTCTACAGCCTGCCGCAGGGCGAGGAAATCTGGCGCAACCGTGCCACGGTGGGGGATTACACCGGCACCGAGCCGGTTTTCCATGTCACCCATCACCTGCCCTGGCAGCTGCTCCTGACCCTGCCGGAGCGCTGAGGTTTTGGTCTTAGGCCTTGGCCGCCAGGGCGCGGGAGAGCTCCAGCAGCGCGGCGCTTTGCGCCAGGCCGTCGACCAGGTGGCGCGGGAGGGCGGAAAGTCCGACCTGGGCGCCGACCAGGGCGCCGGTGAGCAGGGCGCGGGCCTGGTTCTGCCCGCCGCCGTTCACCGCGTGGAGCACCGCCGCCTCGAAATCCCCCGCAAAGCACGCCGCCAGATAGTAGGCCGCCGGTAGCTGATGGTAGATGGCGCAGGGCATGCCGTACACCAGGGACACTTTCCACGCCGGTTCGATGCGGATCTCGGAATCGGCGGCGGCCCGCGCCACGCAGGAGGGCGTGAGCAGGGCATCGGGCGAGGCGAAGCGCCCGGCGCGCGGCGGATCGGGATCCCCTGGACGCGGCGGCTGCAACTGGTCGCGGGTCACCGCATGAAAGGGCAGCGCGCCGCTGCTCACCAGGTCCATGAGCTTGCCGGAAATGTGGGCGTCGAGGGCATGGCCCTGGACCAGCAGGCCCAGCACCGCGCCAAACGCCACGGTCATGGACACCACCGTTTCATCGCCTTGGGTGAGCACCGTGTTGGCGGCCACGGCCTCGGCCAGCCGCGCGGGCTGGCGCGCGTAGCGCACGGCGATGGCCAGGGTGCGCTCGATGGCCTCGGTGGTGTCGGCATGGCCGCCGGTCTGGCCCCAGGGCAATTGCTGTCGCACCCGGCGCCGCCAGGCCTCGCGGATCGATTGGCTGGTGTAGCCGCCCGGCCCGGCGACCGGCGTGCCGTCGAGCAGGGGAAAGAGTTCCTCGTCCATGCGCCGGCAAAAGTCGGCCTCGTCATAACCGCCGCATTCCACCAGCGAGCGCAGGGTCAGGGCGAGAATGAACCCCGCCTGGGACAGCTCCCCGGCCTTGAGCCCGGCATGATAACGATGCGGCAGAGGCGTCGTGTAGCCGCTGATCCAGGGGCCATGGTCACGGCGCAGCTCTTCCAGATCGTAGTACCAGTGCGGCCCCACGCCCAGGGCCTCGCCGATGAACGCCCCCATCAGGGCTCCGGCGGCACGGTCTTGCAGGGTGGTAGGAATCATGGCGGGTTTCCCCTTGGGTTTGCGAGTGAGGGGCTTTTCACCCAAGCATAGCAGGATTTATGGGGAGGCGATCCGGGAGGCGGGGAAAAAGAAAAGGGGCCGCGCCTTAAACGCAGCCCCTTGATTCCTAAGTGGTGCCCAGAGCCGGAATCGAACCAGCGACACGTGGATTTTCAGTCCACTGCTCTACCGACTGAGCTATCTGGGCAAGTGAGGCCATGTTTATACGCAAATGCCCCAAGCCTGTCAAGGAGAAAAATGGTCGCGATTTTGCCGCTGTCGATTTTGCCTCTTGCCATGGGGTGGCGGATGTGCTTAAACTTTTGCCGTTGCTTTTCACGAGAGGGTGCCCGGTGCGCGCGATCAGCTTTCGCTTTTTTGGCTTTTCCTTTTGGTACGGCTTTTTTAGGCCGTCTGCCCGGGGGAAAGGTCTATCGGCGTAAGCACCAGGCCGAAGGATTCACAGACCAATCAACCATGGGCAGACGGCACGGCGTCTCCCATGGTTTTCCTTTTCCGCGCAATGGATCGGGACAGGCCGCCGGGAGACCTCGGGCGGCCTGTCCGCATTTCAGGCATGTGCCGGAAGGAAGTCAGCCATGATCATCGTCATGAAGCAGGGGGCCGGGCGCGATGCCCTGGCCGAGGTCAAGAAACGCATCCGCGAGCTGGGCTACAAGCCGCATGTGATCCACGGCGCGACGCGCGACGTCATCGGCGCGGTGGGCGACGAACGCGGCAAGACCGTGTTGCAGTCCCTGGAATCCATGCCCGGGGTGGAGAGCGTGGTGCCGATTCTCAAACCCTACAAGCTCGCCAGCCGCGAGGTGCGCCCCGAGCCGAGCCGGGTGGAGCTGGCGCCGGGCCTGGAGATCGGCGGCGAGGAGCTGGTGGTGATGGCCGGCCCCTGCTCGGTGGAGAGCGAAGCGCAGATCCTCGAGTCGGCGCGCGCGGTCAAGGCGGCTGGAGCCCGGGTGCTGCGCGGCGGCGCCTTCAAGCCGCGCACCAGCCCCTATTCCTTCCAGGGCATGGAGGAGGACGGCCTCAAGCTGCTCGCCCAGGCCCGCGAGGAGACGGGCCTGCCCATCGTCACCGAGGTGGTCAACCCGCGCGATGTGGAACTGGTGGCGCGCTATGCCGACATCATGCAGGTCGGCGCGCGCAACGTGCAGAACTTCGCCCTGCTCAAGATGCTCGGCCAGCTGGGCAAGCCGGTGCTGCTCAAGCGCGGCATGGCCACCACCATCCAGGAATTCCTCATGAGCGCCGAGTACATCCTCTCCGAGGGCAACCAGCGCGTGATTCTCTGCGAGCGCGGCATCCGCACCTTCGAGACCGCCACGCGCAACACTCTCGACATCTCGGCGGTGCCGGTGCTCAAGGAGCAGACCCATCTGCCGGTGCTCATCGACCCCTCCCACGCCACCGGCCACGCCGGCTTGGTGCCGTCCATGTGCTACGCGGCGGTGGCGGCGGGCGCCGACGGGCTGATCGTTGAGGTCCATCCCCACCCCGAAACCGCCGCCAGCGACGGCCCCCAATCCCTGCGCCCCGAGCAGTTCGCCGATATGATGAAAAAGCTTGCGGAATTCGCCCGCGTGGCGGGAAAGAAACTTTAAAGGCTGTCCTTTGTCCCTGGTCCTTAGCCCTTTGTATTAAGGGCTTTGAACCAGGGGCAAAGGACAATGGACAAAGGACAGCTCCTATGTTTTTCATTCCCCTCAATCAGGTCGAAAGCGTGGAACTGGTGGTTAATGCGCTGAAAATGGCGGGCGGTGCGGCGGATTGCACCACCTGCCCGGCGTATCGCGTGTGCATGAAGCAGTGCCTGGGCATTGCCGCCGCCGTGGAGAAGATGATCGCCGACGGCAGCCTGCCCAGCCTCGGCGAGGAGCCGGTGGCACAAACCACACCCACTGCCGAGACCGAGGAAAAAAAGGCCCCCGGCCTCAAGGTCATCAAATAGGGACGACGCATGCGTCGCCCTGGGCGAGGCAGCGCCTCGCCCCTACCCCCCATCCTGCCTGCCCGCGCCTGTCTACGGCGTTGACAGCCCCGCGCAAAGGGTCTAGAATTCCGCCTTTGCGAAAGAATTCCCCAGGCGTGCGGCAGAATGATCCGCCGCGGACGCCGGAAACGAGGGTGGTCCATGAAGGTCCTGATTACCGATGAAATTTCCCAGGAAGGCCTGCAGCCCCTGCTCGATGATCCGCGCATCAGCGTGGACGTCAAGCTCGGCCTGCCCGTGGCCGAACTGCACCGCCTCATCGGCGGCTACGACGCCATCATCACCCGCAGCGGCACGCGCGTCGATCCGCCCCTCATCGACCATGCCCGCCAGCTCAAGATCATCGCCCGCGCCGGGGTCGGCATCGACAACGTCGATGTGGAGTACGCCAGCAAAAAGGGCATCATCGTCGTCAACGCGCCCTTCGGCAACACCAACTCGGCGGCCGAGCACACCCTGGCGCTGCTGCTGAGCCTGTGCCGCAACGTGACTCTGGCCAACCCCAGCCTCAAGGGCGGCGAATGGAAGCGCGCGCCCTTCACCGGCCATGAGCTCAAGGGCCGCACACTGGGTGTTATCGGCCTGGGCAAGGTCGGCGGCCGCGTGGCTCTGCGCGCCAAGGCCTTCGAGATGGAAGTGCTGGCCTGCGATCCCTACATTTCTGAAAAGCGCGCCGAGGATTTCGGCGTCAAGCTGGTGCCCCTGGAGGACATCGTTCGTTACGCCGACGTCATTTCCGTGCACACGCCCCTCAATGACGAAACCCGCGGCATGATCGGCGATGCCCAGTTCGCCGGCATGAAGGACGGCGTCATCGTCGTCAACTGCGCGCGCGGCGGCATCATCGACGAGGCGGCCATGCTCTCCGCCCTGGAGAGCGGCAAGGTACTCGGCGCGGCCTTCGACGTGTTCAGCGAGGAACCCCCGGAGTCGGAAACGGTGAAGCGGCTCATCGCCCACCCGCGCATGATCGTCACCCCCCATCTCGGCGCCAACACCTTCGAGGCGCAGAAGAACGTGGCGGTGGACGTAAGCCGCGAGCTGGTCAACTACCTCGACGGACGGCCCATGGAAAACGCCGTCAACATCCCGCGTTTCGATCCCGACCTCATGGAGCACATGCGGCCCTTCATGGGGCTGATCAGCCAAATGGGCGAATTTCTCTCCCAACTCGCCCCGGCCAATCCCGACAAGATCATCTTCACCTACACCGGCAAGCTGGCGCGCTACGACTGCGCGCCGCTCACCGTTTGCGGCCTCGCCGCCCTGCTCAACCGCCAGACCGAGGTCGAGGTCAACATGGTCAACGCTCGCCTGGTGGCACGCACCATGGGCATCGCCGTGGAGGAGGTGCGCACCACGGAGACCGAGTCCTTCTCCAACCTCGTCACCCTGGCGATCCATACCCCCGAGGGCCGGCGCACCCTGGCCGGCACGCTCTTCGAGGGCATGCCCAAGATCGTCAAGATGCGCGACTTTCAGACCGATTTCACCCCCGAGCCGCACATGCTGGTGATCAGCTACGCCGACCGGCCCGGCCTGATCGGCAAGATCGGCACCATCCTCGGTGAGGAAGGGGTCAACATCGGCAACATGAACCTGGGCCGCCGCGCCAAGGCCGGCGAGGCCATGGTGGTGCTTTCCATCGACTCTCCGGCCGCTGACGCGGTGGTGGAGCGCATCGCCAAGGCCGTGGAAGCGAGTTTTCTCAAGCAGGTGCACATGACCACCGTGAAATAGGTTTGGCGCGCCTGGCAATTCGGACAAAAAAAGGGCTGTTCCCGCCGGGGACAGCCTTTTTTTCGTCTTTTCCGCGAAGGTTGGAGAAATTTAGCGACATCAGAAAAATAGAACAAAAGTTGGCCGAGAGATCTGGACAATTTTATCCTAAATAAAATTCTGCTTGACAATCGGGCGATATTTTAGTTTCGTTAGGGCTTTCAAGAAACAATGTTTTAGGTGGTTTTTTAAGGGTTTTCTGCCCGGGCGCCCGTCGGCCCGAGGCAGGGCCGGCCGCCGGCCCAGGCCGGATGAGGCTGTTCGTCAGGTTCGACACCAATTCATGTAGAGGGATGCCGAAATGTCCAAAAAAGCCGTCAAACCGTCCTTGCAAAATCCGTTTGATCCGCCCGAGAAAGTCGAGTTCACCATTCCTGGGGAGATTTCCCGCCAGACCGGCGCCTATGAAGAGGCGATGCAGGCCGGCTACGACCTGATCCAGCGGCCGATCAAGTCGGTGGAAGTCGGGCAGATTGAAAAACAGCACTTCAAGAAGCGCATGACGGTCTGGGAGCGCATCCGCGTGCTCACCGAGGCGCAGCCCAACATCCTTTTCCAGAACTGGGGCAAGAACCTCGACGGTGCCTCCCTGGTCACCGGCATCCTCACCATCAACGGCCGCGACGTCGCCCTCTACGGCCATGACTTCACGGTGCGCGCCGGTTCCATCGACGCCACCAATGGCCAGAAGCTCGCGCGTCTTATGTACATGGCCGGCGAGAAGGGCATTCCGCTCATCGGCATGAACGACTCGGCCGGCGCCTTCGTGCCCGCCGGGGTCGGCGGTCTCGATGGCTACGCCGAGGCCTTCACCGCCCTGCGCAAGATCAGCGGCGTGGTGCCGAGCATCATGTGCATGTTCGGTTTCAACGCCGGCGGCGGCAGCTACCTGCCGCGCCAGGGCAGCTTCGTCATTCAGCCCAACGACACCTTCTTCGGCCTCACCGGCCCCGGGGTGGTCAAGTCGGTGCTGGGCGAGGACATCACGCCCGAGGAACTGGGCGGCCCCAAAGTCCACGGCCAGTCGGGCGTGGCCGATCTCACCGTCACCGACGAGGTCGCGGCCCTGCGCACCGTGGTGCGCCTGTTGAGCTATCTGCCCGACAACAACAGCGTCATGGCTCCCTATCAGGAAACCAGTGATCCTCTCGACCGCAAGACCTGGGAGATCAACACCCTGTTGAAAAAAGCCTTCAATTCGCCCACTGGCTTCAACACCCCCTTTGATGTCTCCATCATCATCCAGCAGGTGTGCGACCACGGCGACTACTTTGAAATTCAGCCCGAGCGCGCCCGCGAGGTGGTCACCGCCTTCGGTCGCCTGGGCGGCCACGTGGTGGGCTTCGTCGCCAACAACTCGGCGGTGGCCTCGGGCCAGATCGACTGCGACTCGGCGGTCAAGATCGCGCGCTTCGTGCGCTTCTGCAACATCTACAACATCCCCCTGATCTTCATGGAGGACACCACCGGCTTTCTCCCCGGCCGCGAGCAGGAAGCGCGCGGCATCGTGCAGGCCGGCCGCTCCATGCTCGACTCCATCGTCGATGTGCGCACCCCGCGCATCCTGCTGATTCTGCGCAACGCCTTCGGCGGCGCCTACGCCTCCTACAACAACTACCCCACCGGTGCCGACCTGGTGCTGGCCCTGCCCACCACGCGCCTGGCGGTCATGGGCCCGGCGGGCAAGGAATTCGTCTACAAGGACGAACTGCGCAAGATCCGCGCCGCGGTGCCGGGCATGATCAAGATCGGCACCCAGGAGCGCGTGGCCGCCGGCATGAGCGGCGACGAGGCGAAAAAAGACGCCGAGAAGGCCGCCGCCGAGTGGCTCAAGGCCCAGGAAGCCGCCCTCAATCAGCGCTACGAGCGGGAACTGATGAATCCCCGCGAAGGTCTTGCCCTGGGCTCCATCTCCTCCATCGTCATGCCCACCGATCTGCGCAAGGTGCTGGGCGAGAATCTGGCCTTCTTCCTGCGTCATTATAAGCCCTCGCCCATGGGCGGCGTGCAGCGCGAGTTCCATTGATCGACGCGGCGTGAAATCCTGAACGTTAATGATCAGATTGGAGATAGAGACCCATGGCCCAAACCGTTGATTACTACCGCAACAATCCGCTGATTCACCGCGATCGCCGCCTGAGCCAGTCCACGTCCGCGTGGGTGCGCTCCTTCGCCTGCGAGGATCTCAAGCCCCTCATCGTCTGCCGCGGCCCCATCCGCAAGGAGGCCATGGACGTCTACGAGGAGATGGGCATCAGCCATTACGGCATTTTGCTCTCCGAGAAGGATTCCATCGTTTATCCCAACGCCCTGGCGCCCGAGCTGCGCCAGCTCACCGACTCGCGGCGCGTGCATCGCGTGCCCGACTACACCGGGGCGAGCAAGGAGGAGCGCGTCGAGCGCATCCACCAGATCATCCAGATCGCCAAGGACAACGGCTACGACTCGATCTTCGCCGGCTACGGCTTCATGGCCGAGGACGAGGAATTCGTCGCCGCCATCGAGAAGGCGGGCCTGACCTTCATCGGGCCCAACTCGCGCACCCAGGCCGACGCCGGCAAGAAGGACGAAGCCAAGCGCACCGCCCTGGAAGTCAACGTCAGCGTCACCCCCGGCATCAACAACGTGACGGCGCGCACCCTGCTCAAGAAGCATCCCACCCGCGCCAAGCTGCTCGCCCTGGCCGATGCCGAGGATCTGAATATCGACCCGGCCCTTCTCAAGGATGAAAAACTGCCCGTGGAAGAGCTGGCCGACGCCATCCTCTATGCCTCCTACGCCAAGGGTATCGATCTCTATTCCGTCGAGGAACTCAGCGCCCAGGTGCAGCTCGAAGTCGCCGATATGTTCAAGAACTATCCCGGCAGCCGCGTGCGCCTCAAGGCTATCGGCGGCGGCGGCGGCAAGGGCCAGCGCATTCTCGGCGCCTCGCTGCTCATGACCAAGAGCCCCACCGACAAGCAGATCGCCGAGGCCGCTGCCGAGGCGCCGACCATGGTGCGCGAGGTGCTCAACGAGGTCAAGGCGACCGGCGTCGGCGACAACAAGAACGTGCTCATCGAGCTCAACATCGAGCAGACCCGCCACAATGAGATCCAGCTGCTCGGCAACGGCGAGTGGTGCATCGCCCTGGGCGGCCGCGATTGCTCCCTGCAGATGCACGAGCAGAAGCTGCTGGAAATCTCCGTGACCCAGGAAGGGTTGGCCGCGGAAATCGAAAAAGCCAAGGCCGCGGGCCTCGGCGCCCAGGTCAAGGCCCTGGAGAGCGATCTCAAGGTGCTCAAGCGCATGGAGGAGGAATCCGAGCGCTTCGGCAAGGCGGTGGGGCTGGATTCGGCCTCGACCTTCGAGTGCATCGTCGATCGCGATCGCCACTACTTCATGGAGGTCAACACCCGCATCCAGGTGGAGCACCGCGTCACCGAGCTGGTCTACAGCCTCAAGTTCACCAACCCCAAGGACAAAAACGATTTCTTCATTGTCGAGTCCCTGGTCGAGGCCATGGCGCTGCTCGCCCGGCACAAGAAGCGCCTGCCGCGCCCCGAGCGCATCGCGCGCTTCGGCGCCGGCGCCGAGGCGCGCCTCAACGCCACCGACGCCTCCCTCTCGCCCCATGCCGGCGGCATGATCCGCTACTGGTCCAAGCCCCTGGAGGGCGAGATCCGCGACGACCAGGGCATCTGCCTGCCCAACCCCGACACCGGCATGTTCATGCGCTACAAGGTGGCCGGCGCCTACGACTCCAACATCGCCCTGATTCTCACCAAGGGCGCGGATCGCCGCGACAGCTACGAGAAGCTTGCCGAGGTGCTGTGCAAGATGACCATCCGCGGCACCGATCTGGGCACCAATCTCGAATTCCATTACGGTTTGGTCAACTGGTTCCTCGGCCAGAACGTCATGGCCAAGCCCACCACGCGCTTCGTCGTGCCCTACCTGACCCTGGTCGGCACCCTCAAGGAAGAGGCCAACAAGATTGATCCCGTCCTGGCCTTCCTGGAGATGAAAAAGCACTACGCCAAGCTGGTGAGCGAGGCTTTCGCCGACCAACCCGACGCCCTCAAGGGCGAGCTCAAGAACATCTCCGAGGTGCTGGACCGCAAGGGCACCCTGCTCACCCGGCCCATGGAGCGCTTGCTCGAGGATCCCCATCTGCTCTCGGGCTGGCTGAGCATCCACCGCCACAACTTCCGCATCGACGGCGGCAAGCTGGTGTGGCTGCGCAATCCCCTGGTGATCCTCGAGGAAACCTACGGCTACCTGAACATGAGCCACGATCCCAAGGCCACCGCCGCGGAGGTCATCTGGGATCACGACAACGACCTGCTGCAGAAGGGCCTGCGTTTCTACGCCACCCTGCGCGACAAATTCAAGCTCGACAAGGACGACTACTTCAAGCTCAACGAGATCCTGCACAAGGACAAGGCGCCCAAGGGCTTCGACGCCCAGACCTGGGAGCAGGTGCGGTCCGCCCATTTCGGTTTCGAGGCCGGCCTGGAACTGATCGGCATGCTGTTCCTGGTGGGCATCAACACCAATTTCTGGGATTTCCGCGTCGAGGACGATCTCGAGGTGACCATTCCCACCTACCTCAACGACCCCGACCTGCAGGCGCGCATGAAGAAAATTCTGGTGCCGCCGCCGGCGACCAAGGCCGACGAGATCGTGGCCATGTGCGGCGGCATGTACTACGGCCAGGAGGCACCGGGCCTGCCTGCCTTCGTTCACGAGGGCATGCACTTCGAGAAGGGTCAAGCGCTCTACATCATCGAGGTCATGAAGATGTTCAACACGGTGCGTGCCCCCTTCTCGGGCACCATCGACAAGATTCTCATCACCAGCGGCGACGGCACCATCGTCGCCAAGGGTCAACCGCTCTTCAAGATCACCCCGGACGAGAAATTCGTCGAAGTCGATCCCAAGGAGCTGGAGCGTGAGAAGCGCGCCCGCACCAGCGAATATCTCAAGGCGATTCTGTAAGGAAGGATGTCGCTCACGACAGGCGATTCCCCCGGGCCAGGCGCCCGGGGGAGGCCGCATCTCACAAAACAACCCTGCCCCTTGTGGCGGGGTTTTTTTGTGGGGTGCGCGGGGAAGAGAATGGTGGGGCGGGACTTACACCGACCAGGCGTAGTCGTCGCCTTCCACGCATTCCGCGGTGGCTTCCAGGAAGGACTTGGCCTGGGTATCCTTGACCATTTCCGTGGCGCCGTGGTTGACGGACCAGAGGGATCCGCAGACGGCGCAACTAAGGATTTCCTCGTCGAAGCCGTTGGTGCGCACGTCGATTTCGCTACGGCTTTCCGTGCTCTTGCACACCGGACATTTCATGATGAACCTCCTCTCCTTGCTTGGTATGGTGATGGCTGTCCCTGATTTCGCAACAATTCACTTAAGCAGGATAGCAAAGAATCGCCTCATTGCAATCGAAAAAACAAAAAAAGCGCAAATAAAACAATATGTTATCTTGTCGTCTTGTTTTGCTGGCTATACTCTTGTTTAAATTTTGACCCCGCCTCGCCCGGGGGTGAGATGTCTTTCCAGCAAGTTGCGTGTTTTTAACGTCGCAAATTTTTACGAAAACTAAACGGAAAAAAGGCGCGATAGGCGGGAAATATTGGACCAGGTGGGGGAACTTTTGCGAAGCAAAACCGCTTTTCGCGGGGGCCAATCGGCGCTCAGACGAACAGGGGCAGGGGGCAGGGGGGGATTAGGCCGCGCGCTTCGGCGCGCCGGAACAGTTGCCGGATGGCGGCCTCGCCCTCGGCGCCGAGATCGCGGGAGAAGTCGTTGACGTAAAGGGCGATGTGGCTTTCCATGACCGGATCGGCCAACTCCTGGGCATGGGCGCGCATGTAGGCGCGCGGTTCCTGGGGATGGGCGAAGGCGTATTCAAGGCTGCGGCGGATGCCCTCGTCGACCTGATGAATCAACGCGGCCCCAAGGTCGCGTCGGGCGAGGATGGCGCCCAGGGGGATGGGCAGGCCGGTTTCGCCTTCCCACCAGGCGCCGAGATCCGCGACGGCCACCAGGCCCTGGGCGGCATAGGTGAAACGCGACTCGTGGATGATCACGCCGGCGTCGACGCGGCCCGCGGCAACCGCCGCGAGGATCTGGTCAAAGGGCATCACGGCAAGATTTTCGTAGCCCTGCCCGTGGAGCTGCAGCAGCAGGTTGGCGGTGGTGAGGCGGCCGGGAATGGCAATTCTTTTGCCACGCAGTTCGGCCATGGACAAGGCTGAGCGCGCGACAACCAGGGGCCCGCAGCCGCGTCCCAGCGCCCCGCCGCTGCGCAGCAAGGCATAGCTGTGGCGCAGATGACCGAGGGCGTGGTAGCTGATCTTGGTCAGATCCAGCAGGCCTTGGCGGGCCAGCAGGTTGAGGGTCTCCACATCCTCGAGGCGCTCTTGGATGCGCACTCCGGGCAAGCTGACCCGGCCGTGGGTCAGGGCGTAGAAGATGAAGGTGTCATTGGGGCAGGGCGAGTAGCCGAGGCTCAGGGTGCGGCTCATGGGGACGGCTCCTCCGTGGGCAACGTCAGGAGCAGCTCCCTGACGGCCTGCTGGGCGGCGTCGACGGCACGCGGCAGATCCCAGGCGCTCAGGTCGCGCTCGCCGGTGAGGTTGGAAATGCCGCGAATTCCGACAAAGGGCACACCGAAGGCGGCGCAGATCTGCGCCACGGCGGCGCCCTCCATGGTTTCGCAGAGACCTTGCCAGCGTTCGGCGAGGGCGCTGCTGCGCGCCTCGCTCCCCGAGCAGGTGGAGACGGTGACGAAGGGTCCGGCCTGCCAGCGGCAGCGGCGTCGCGCGGCGGTGAGGGCGAGGGCGGCCTGCGCCCGTTCGCGCCAGCAGGCGCTCGCCGGCAGGCGGTTGTAGAGCTGGCCCGCGGCGCCCTGGACCAGGGCGAAGCCGAGATCCCCCATGTCGAGAAAGCCCCGAGAGGTTTCCGCCCCTTCGTCGCCCTGGATTTCCTCCGTGGACAGGGCCAGGTCGCCGACGTCCAGACCGCGACCGGGAAAGGCGCCGCCGCAGCCGAAGGAAATGACCAGGCGCGGCAGGGATCGCGCCAGGAGCAGCGCGGTGGCGGCGGCGGCGTTGGTTTTGCCGACGCCGCTCAGCACCAGGCTTACGGAGTGCCTGCCGATCCGGCCGTGAAACTGGGCGAAGCCGCCGGGCAGCTCGCCTCCGGCGTCCAGGGCGGCGCGCAATTGGTCGGTTTCCAGGGGGGTGGCGGCGATAAGGGCGATCATGGCCAAGGGTTTCCGGTGGTCAGGTCGCGGCGCGGCGCTCGGGGAACTAGCGGCGGTACCAGCCGCTGCGGATCAGGTCGCGGCGCAGCTCGGCGCCGGGGTTTTTCACCATCCCCTGATACCAGAAGTGCTCCGGGGACAGGCGCGCCGGTTCCTCGGGCAGGTCGATGCGCTTGCGCCGGTCGGTGAGAATCTTCTGGAAGCGCGCGTCGGTCTCGACGATGATATCGAGGATTTTCTCCCGCTGGGCTTCGGGCGCGCTGTCCAGCACGTATTGGATCACGTCGCGCAGTTTCAGGCCCTGGCGGTATTCCCAGAGATCGCCGGTGAAGCCGGCTTCGCATTCCAGGACAAAATCGTTCCAGTCGAAGAGCAGGTTGCCGAAGTCTTCCTCGGCGAACTCGGCATAGTCCCCATGGGCGGCGAGAATGTCCTCGATGATGTCCTGGTCGCGCTTGGAGAGAAAGAAGGAGAGGCTTTCCTCCACCGGATACATGTCGAGGGACTCGGTCAGGTCGCGGCAGAAGTTGAGATAATCGAGGTCGGGATTGGACAGGGGCTGAAGGTCCGTCGGCAGCTGCGGGCGCGGATGCCAGAGCAGCGACAGGTGGTCGTGGCCGAAATCGGTGGGAAAAAGCAGCTCGGGGTCATGGCGCAGACCGAGGCGGTGGAAGAGGTCGGTGACGCGGATATGGTTGCCGGTGAAGCAGGTCAGCACCTTCTCCTCGGAGTAGAACAGTTCCATGCCCTCGCGGTTGTTGGCCAGGCCGAAGCCGACGAAGCCGTCGTGAACCAGGCGCGTCAGATAGGGCTCGATGGCGGCGAACAGCTCGTCCAGGGGCAGATAGGGTGAATAATAGATGGTCGGCAGGGGCCGTTCCTCGCCGTCGGCGGTACGGCTGCCGCCGATCTGTTCCTCGTAGAACTCGAGGATGAAGAAGGCTTCGCCGCCGAGAAAGCGCGAAAATTCCTTGAACAGCTCGACAATGCGGCCAGCGCTCAGCACCGCGTGAAAGCGGTAGGCGTCACGGGAATTTTCCAGCAGTTCGTAGGTGTAGCCCTCGGTCTGGGGGTGTGGGCGGCCGGTGACCTGGTCGCACCAAGGGCGAAAGCCCAGGGGGTATTCAAAGGGGCGGGACGGGTGTTGCTGGTGGTTCATGAACGTCCTGGGGCCGGCGGTTTTGCGCCGCGGCGGAGAAATGCGGGCCTGAACCCAAGGCAAGAAGATAAAACGATTCGCCGCGCCAAGTCAACCGCTAGGCCGTCGCTGTAAATTTCACTAAAGATCGAAGCGCAAAAAGCTTGAAATGTCGATTTATTTTTGATAAAGCTTTTTAGCTTGAGTAAAAGCTGGCGTTGACAATTTCAACCACTTTCGCTATATCCGGGCGGAATCAAAAAAGGTTTTATATCCTTGTCCCAGACGATTGATTACAACATCGGCGAAAAAATCAAGAAACTGCGCAAGGCGCGCAAGCTCACCCTGCAGCAGGTGGCGAGCGAAACCGGCTTTTCGCCCGCGCTTATTTCCCAGATCGAGAACAATAACGTTTCCCCGCCCATCGCCACTCTCTCCAAGATCGCCAAGTTCTTCGACGTGAAGATGGGGCTGTTTTTCGACGAGGACGAGGTCGAAAGCAAGTACGAGGTGGTGCGCCGCAACGAGCGGCGGGTGGTGTCGCGGGTCATTTCCAAGTCCGGCACCGGCCACGGCTACACCTACGAGGCCCTGTCCTTCCGCAAACGCAACAAGAAGATGGAGCCCTTTCTGCTGACCGTCGGCGAGCGCGCCCAGGAAGAAACCCTCTACAGCCACGAGGGCGAGGAGTTCCTGCTGATCCTCGAAGGCTCGGCGGAACTGATTCTGGAAGATCAGCGCATCTCCCTCGATGAGGGCGACGCGGTTTATTTCGATTCGGCGGTCAAGCACCGCCTGCTGGCTCGCGACGACAGCGGGCTGCGGGTGCTGGCGGTGGTGACGCGCTGAGGCTAGGACACTTATCCCGGGGGCTGCCGCGCGCGCCCCGGCCGCCAAGGAGCAGGCCATGAGCATTCAGGACGAGAAAAAGCGCTGGGAAGAAAAAGCCATCAGCAAGGTGATCGCCAAGAATCCCGAGCGCAAACCGGCCTTCAAGACCACCTCGGATCTCGAGATCGAGCGGCTCTACGTGCCCGAGGGCGATGATCCGACCTACGCCGAAAAGCTCGGCTTTCCCGGCGAATATCCCTTCACCCGCGGCGTGCAGCCGACCATGTACCGCGGCCGCTTCTGGACCATGCGCCAGTACGCCGGCTTCGGCACCGCCAAGGAATCCAACGAGCGCTACCGCTACCTGCTCGAACAGGGCCAGACCGGCTTGTCCGTGGCCTTCGACCTGCCCACCCAGATGGGCTACGATTCGGACAGCGCCATGGCCGAAGGGGAGGTGGGCAAGGTCGGCGTCGCCATCGACTCCCTGGCCGACATGGAAATCCTTTTCGACCAGATTCCCCTGGACAAGGTCTCCACCTCCATGACCATCAACGCCACCGCCTCGGTGCTGCTCGCCATGTACATCGCCGTGGCCGAGAAGCAGGGCGTCTCCTCGCAGCAGGTCATGGGCACCATCCAGAACGACATCCTCAAGGAATACATGGCGCGCGGCACCTACATCTACCCGCCGCGCGAGTCCATGCGCATCATCACCGACATTTTCGCCTACTGCAAGGATCACGTGCCCCAGTGGAACACCATCTCCATCTCCGGCTACCACATCCGCGAGGCGGGTTCGAGCGCCGTGCAGGAAGTGGCCTTCACCCTGGCCGACGGCATCGCCTACGTCGAGGCGGCGGTCAAGGCGGGGCTTGATGTGGATGACTTCGCCCCGCGCCTGGCGTTTTTCTTCAACGCCCACAACAACCTGCTTGAAGAGGTGGCCAAGTTCCGCGCCGCGCGCCGCCTGTGGGCGAAGATCATGAAGGAGCGCTTCGGCGCCAAGAACCCGCGCAGCCAGATGCTGCGCTTTCACACCCAGACCGCCGGCTGCACCCTCACCGCCCAGCAGCCCGACAACAACATCATGCGCGTCACCATCCAGGCCCTGGCGGCGGTGCTCGGCGGCACCCAGTCCCTGCACACCAATAGCCGCGACGAGGCCCTGGCCCTGCCCACCGAGGAATCGGTGCGCATCGCCCTGCGCACCCAGCAGGTCATCGCCTACGAGTCGGGCGCGGCCGATTCCATCGACCCGCTGGCCGGTTCGTATCTGGTGGAGAGCCTGACGGATCAGATCGAGGCTCAGGCCGCCGACTACATCCGTCGCATCGACGATCTGGGCGGCGCCGCCGAGGCCATCAGCCGCGGCTTCCAGCAGAAGGAAATCCAGGATTCGGCCTACGGCTACCAAAAATCCGTGGAAGGCAACGACCAGATCATCGTCGGCGTCAACCGCTTCACCGTCAAGGAAGAGCCGCCCAAGGACCTGCTCAAGGTCAAGCCCGAGGTGGAAATCGCCCAGAAGCAGGCCCTGGCCGCCCTCAAGGCCGAGCGCGACAACAGCGCCGTGCAGCAGAAGCTGGCCGCCCTGAAAAGCGCCGCCCAGGGCAGCGACAACCTCATGCCCTTCATTCTCGACGCGGTCAAGGTCTACGCCTCCCTCGGCGAGATCTCCAACTGCCTGCGCGAGGTGTTCGGCGAGCACCAGGAGACGGTGGTGCTGTAAAGCGGCAAGGCAGATCAAAAAGAAGAGGGCGGGGCGCCGGGGAATTTTCCTCGGCGCCCCGTTCGCGTTTTGCGCTAGAATCCAACGGACAACGTCCCTCTCCCCTGGTGGGAGAGGGTCAGGGAGAGGGGGAATGGGCGCTGCGAAGGACGCCTGAGCTATCTTCACTTTAGCGGACACACCAATTACCCTAACGGGAACAGGAGGTGTGTCCATGAGCAATCGGCATTACGATCCAGACTTCAAGCGCGAGGCCGTCCGCATGGTGGTTGAAGACGGT
>NZ_JAUVWH010000165.1 GCF_030604225.1 Geoalkalibacter sp. | reverse complement strand
TTCTCGAAAAATCCGAAAGTTCCCTGCTGTACGCCGCCGATCATACGGACCTGACCGATCGCATCATCGAGGCCTACAACGCGCGCGGCAAGAAAAACTAAGGCTTGACCGCCGCAAGGGGTTGAAGAATGGTCAGACTCAAGGAATTGGCGGAGCTGGTCGGAGCCCAACTGATCGGCGACGGGGATTGCGAAATCACCCGGGTGGCGCCCATCGACCAGGCCGGTCCCGGTGAGATCACCTTTCTCGCCAATCCGCGCTATGCCACGAAACTGGGAGATTGCCGAGCCAGTGCCGTGATCGTTCCGCCCGGTGTGGACAACGACAGGCATCACCTGCTGGTTTGCGCCAATCCTTATCTTGCTTTCGCGCGTATTCTCAAGCGACTGCAACCGCCGGTCGATGTTCCTCGCGAGATCATGGCCGGCGCCCAGGTGCATCCTTCGGCGTGTCTCGGCGAGGGGGTCTGCGTTCACCCCGGCTGCTATGTCGGGCGCGATGTCAGCATCGGACGCGATACGATCCTTTACCCGGGCGTGGTGCTCTATGACGGCGTCGAGGTCGGGGAGGCGTGTGTTCTCCATGGCAATGTCGTGGTCCGCGAAGGCTGCCGTCTGGGTGACCGGGTGATCGTGCAGCCCAATGCGGTGATCGGTTCGGATGGTTTCGGCTATGCCCCGGACGGGCGGCGGTACGTCAAAATCCCGCAGGTCGGCATCGTGGAGATCGGCGACGATGTGGAAATCGGCGCCGCCACCTGCATCGACCGCGCCGCCATGAGCGTTACCCGCATCGGGCGCGGCACCAAGATCGACAACCTGGTGCAGATCGCCCATAACGTGGTCGTCGGGGAGGATACCATCATCGTTGCGCAGGTGGGGATTGCCGGCAGTACCCGCATCGGTGATCATTGCACCTTCGGCGGGCAGGCGGGCATCGCCGGTCATGCCAAGATCGGCGATGACGTGACCATCGCCGCTCGCGGAGGAGTGGCGGGCGATATCGCCGACGGTCAGGTGCTTTCCGGCACACCGGCCATGCCGCACAAGGATTGGCTCAAGGCTTCCATGACCTTTCCCAAGCTTCCCGAAATTCGGCGCGACGTTCAGCAACTTAAGAAACAGCTTGCCGAACTTGAATCCCTGCTCAAGGAGAAGTGATCCGTCATGGTTATGGATATTCATGACATCATGAAACTGCTGCCCCACCGCTATCCTTTTCTTCTGGTCGACCGCATCGATCTGCTCGAACCTGGGGTGCGGGTGGTGGGCACCAAGAACGTCACCATCAACGAGCCGTTTTTTCAGGGACATTTCCCCGGGCATCCCATCATGCCCGGCGTACTCATTATCGAGGCCATGGCTCAGGTCGGCGGGGTCTATGCCATGGTGAGCGACAAGATCGGCACGGATCGCGTGACCTATTTCGCCGGCATCGACAATGCGCGATTCCGCAAACCCGTGCGTCCGGGCGATGTGTTGCGCATGGAACTCGAACTGGCGAACTGCAAGCGCGGGCTATACTGCTTCAAGGGGCGTGCCTTCGTCGGGGATACGCTGGTGGCGGAAGCCGATCTCAAGGCAACCTTCGCCGATCGCAACGTGGGTTGAACGCGGATGATTCACGCGACAGCCATCATTCATCCCGCCGCTCAGGTAGGCAAGGATGTGCGTATCGGCCCCTATGCCGTGGTCGGCGAGCATGTGGTCATCGGTGATCGGACCACCGTCGGTCCCCATGCGGTGATCGAGGGTCGTACCGCCATCGGCTGCGACAATCAGATTTTTCAGTTTGCCTCGGTGGGCGCCATCCCTCAGGATCTCAAATACCGAGGCGAGGAAACCACCCTGCGCATCGGCGATCGCAATATCGTCCGCGAATTCGTTACCCTGCACTTGGGGACGGCGAGCGGTGGCGGGGAAACGGTCATCGGCAACGGCAACCTGTTCATGGCCTATTGCCATGTGGCCCATGATTGCCACGTCGGCAACCAGGTGATCATGGCCAATGGTTCGACCCTCGCCGGACATGTCTCGGTGCAGGATCATGCCATCCTCGGCGGGCTCTCCGCCATTCATCAGTTCAGCCGGGTGGGTGCCCATGTCATGATCAGCGGCGGCGCCATGGTCAATCAGGACATTCCGCCTTTCACCATCGCGCAGGGCGATCGGGCGCGCACCGTCGGTCTGAATCTGGTGGGGCTCAAGCGCCGGGGTTTTTCCGACGAAACCATTTCCGCCATCAAGCTGGCCTACCGGCTGGTGTTTCGCTCCGGCTTGCGCTTGGAGGATGCTCTGAAAAAAATCATGGACGAGGTCGGTTCGGTTCCCGAGGTGGCGTCCTTCGTTGGGTTCATACGCGACAGCCAGCGCGGCATCGCCCGCTGACGAGAAGGGATTAGGGATGAGCAATCTGCGTGCAGGCGTCATCGGCGTCGGTTATCTTGGGCGGTTTCACGCGCAGAAGTACGCCGCCCTTGAGGGTGTCGACCTGGTGGGTGTGGTCGACAGCGACCTCTCCCGTGCCCAGGAGGTTGCCCAGGAGGTTGGAACCCAGGCCTTCGCCGATTATCGGCCGTTGCTCGACAAGGTCGATCTGGTTTCCATCGTCGTTCCGACCCAATATCATCATCGGGTCGCGCGCGCCTGCCTGGAAGCCGGAGTGCACATTCTGCTGGAAAAGCCGGTGACGCAGACCGTGGCCGAGGCCGAGGATCTCATCCGGCTTGCCGCCGAGCGCGGGCGGGTTTTCCAGGTGGGGCATCTGGAGCGTTTCAATCCGGCGGTGGTGGCGCTGGCCGGGGTGCTGAAAAATCCCATGTTCATCGAATCCCACCGCATGGCGCCCTACAAGCCCCGCGGCACGGATGTCAACGTCGTGCTGGATTTGATGATCCACGATATCGATATCATCCTGACCCTGGCCAAATCCGAACTCAAGCTGGTCAATTCGGTGGGAGTGCCGGTCATCTCCGATGAGGTGGATATCGCCAACGCGCGCTTGCAGTTCGAAAGCGGCTGCGTGGCCAACGTCACCGCCAGCCGGGTCAGCGTGGATGCCATGCGCAAGATCCGCATCTTTCAGCCCGATGCCTATATCACCATCGACTACCAGGCGCGCAAGATCGGCATTTTCCGCAAGGGCGGCGAAGGCCTGCCCTTGCCCATGATCCCCAACGTCACCTTGGAAGAGCGTAGTTTTGAGCAGGGCGATTCCCTGCGTGATGAAATTCAGGCCTTCGTGCGTTCGATTCGCGAGGGCTTCCCGCCGGTGGTTTCCGGCGAGGACGGCAAGCGTGCCCTGGCCGTGGCCTTGGAGATCAGCGCGAAACTGGCGCCCCAGGGGTTGCGGTGAGGATTGCGGCGCAACAGCGGGGGATCTAGGCAGAAAAGAACGAAAGCCTGGCGGGGATGACCCCGCCTTTCGCTTTTTGGTTGGCGAAACGATAAACAAGCGATTGTCACCGACAAAAGGACGCAGCGAATATGAACATTCCCATGGTCGACCTCAAGCAGCAATATCAAGCCATCAAACAGGATATCGATCAGGCCCTGGCGCAGGTGCTGGATTCCACCCATTTTATCCTTGGCCCCAATGTCCAGGCCTTTGAACAGGAAGCCGCCGCCTACCTCGGCGTCAAGCATGCCATTGCCTGCGCCTCGGGGACCGACGCCCTGCATCTGGCCCTGCGCGCCGCGGGGCTCGGCGCCGGTGATGAGGTCATCACCCCGGCCTTTACCTTCATCGCCACGGCCGAGGCCATTTCCTATGTCGGCGCCACGCCGGTCTTCGTCGATATCGATCCCTGTACCTTCAACCTCGATCCGGCATTGGTCGAGGCGGCCATCACCCCGCGCACCCGCGCTCTGCTGCCGGTGCACCTCTTCGGCCAGCCCGCGGATCTGGCGCCCCTCAAGGATCTGTGCGCCAAGCATGATCTGCTGCTCATCGAAGACTGCGCCCAGTCCTTCGGCGCCGCCTATGGCGGCCGCATGACCGGCGGTTTCGGCCTGGCCGGCTGTTTTTCCTTCTTCCCCAGCAAGAATCTCGGCTGCTACGGCGATGGCGGCCTGGTGACCACCAATGACGATGCCTTGGCACGTGAACTGCTGGTGCTGCGCAACCACGGCAGCCGGCAGCGCTATCATCATGCGATCATCGGCTACAACAGTCGCCTCGATGAGATGCAGGCCGCCATCCTGCGCGTCAAGCTTCGCCATATCGACGAATACAACCGCCTGCGTCGCCGCAACGCCCACTTGTACAACGAAGGACTCAAGGGTCTGCCCTTGGCCACCCCGCTGGAGGATGGCAAAGGCGTGCATGTCTTTCATCAGTACACCCTGCTTCTCGATGGACGCGACCGCGTGCAGAAGGCCCTGGGCGACGCGGGCATCGCCTCGGCCATCTACTATCCCATTCCCCTGCACCGCCAGGAGGTCTACCGCGACCTGATGGCCGGGGTGTCGCTGCCGGTGACCGAGCAGGTGGCCGAACGCGTGCTGTCCCTGCCCATGTATCCCGAACTTTCGTCCGAGCAAATCAGCCGTATCTGCCAAGTGATTGCCGGAGCACTTTGAGCAAATGCCCGCACCCAGCAATGCGACCCAGCGCCGTGCGCTGATTGTCACGGGAGAAGCCAGTGGCGATCTGCACGGCGCCAATCTCATCCGCGCGGCCCGGACCATCGATCCCGAACTGTCCTTTTTCGGTGTCGGCGGCAAGCGTATGGAGGCGGAGGGCTGCGACATTTTGTTTCGCGGCGAGGATCTGGCCGTGGTCGGCCTGGTGGAAGTGGCGGCGCACTTTCCGGCTATTTATAAGGCGTTCAAGCAGTTGGAAGCTTTGCTCAAGGGCGCCCGCAAACCCGATGTGTTGATTCTGATCGATTTTCCGGAATTCAACCTGCGGCTGGCCGCCAAGGCTAAGGCGGCCGGTGTCCCGGTGCTGTATTATGTGAGTCCCCAGGTGTGGGCCTGGCGGCGGGGCAGGGTGAAGACCATTGCCCAGCGTGTGGATCGGTTGGCGGCGATTTTTCCCTTCGAGCCCAAGTTGTACGAAGGTCTGGATATCGATGTGGACTATGTCGGTCACCCCCTGGTGGCCGATGTGAAGTTGACCCTTGACCGCGACGCCTATCTGACGCGGCATGGACTCGATCCGCAGCGGCCGGTGGTCGGGTTGTTCCCCGGCAGCCGCCGCAGCGAACTGAAGTACATTTTCGACACCATCGCCGATACCGCGCGCCTGCTGCGGCGGCAGCGCCCGCAGATCCAGTTTCTGTTGCCCGTGGCGCCTTCCCTCAAACACACAAGTTTTCACGAACGATTGCTTGGCACGGGGCTGGAAATCAAGATGGTGCAGGACAATATTTACGACACCGCCCGCGCCTGCGATGCCGTGGTCAGCGTGTCAGGCACCGTCACCCTGCAAATCGCCCTGGCGGGAACCCCTTTGGCTATTCTTTACCAAATGAACCCCATCACTTACGCCATCGGCAAGCGATTGGTCAAAGTGCCGCATATCGGTTTGGTCAATATCGTGGCTGGAAAATCCGTTGTGCGCGAATTTATTCAAAATGATGCAACCCCCGAGGCGATCGGAGCCGAAGTCCT